>CAYXMN010000126.1:0-7922 GCA_964465955.1 uncultured Planctomycetales bacterium | reverse complement strand
CAATGTATATGTACTAGTAAGTACATTGTATATACGAGGATGCGATGTTGGTTAAAAAGCTTAGCAAGCACGGCAACAGCCTGGCGCTGGTGATCGACAAGCCGATCCTGGAGCTGCTCGGCATCGACGAGAACACCGAGCTGGTGATCAGCACGAATGGAGAGGAAATCCACATAATGCCAATCAGATATGCCTCCGACGAAGATATAGAGGAAGCACTGAAACGAGCTAATGAGAAATACGGTGGGATGTTCAAGCGCTTGGCGGACAAGTAAATGGGCGGACAAGTAATCTCGTAGGGGCGACGCATGCGTCGCCCGCACCCTTCACGCAGTGGAAAAGCCGGCAGAGACGCCTGCCACCACGCGGCGGCTGATCCACGTAGGGGCGGGGCTGTATCCCCGCCCGATTGGAAGGCAAGCGCCGGTAGCTTGTCGTTTGATAGGAGTCGAAGCATGCGCTACACATATGATTAGTCATTATGTTATAATGGGAAGTTGAACCACTAACGGTTCAACAGGGAGGACAGTATGTATCCGAGTGAGTTACCAGAGTTAGATCAGATCGAACATCAGATTATGAAGTCGAACAGGCTTTTCATTTGCTGTTCTGCAAGTGATCTTGCGATTAGTCTCCAGCTTGATCTTGAGGCTGTTGTTAGTAAGTTGCATGGCCTGGAGCTCCGTGGCTTTGTGTTTTATAAAAATCCAAAGCAGGTATTTGAAAACGGAGCTGAGATGCATCTGTGGAAGTTCACGGATGCTGGTATGTGGGTTTCTCAGCACCTGTAGTAACCTCAGAACTCCATACCGATGAACGGGCGGGGACACAGCCCCGCCCCTACGTGTGCCGCTGATTTGTCGTATGGACTGCGACTCAGACGATTGAGTTGCGACATGGCTAACGCTCCGTCTCACATGCTTTTAGACTTCCATCCTTCCCCGCCATCCGTACAATACTGCTATCGCCAACGCGTTCGACATCATCGTGGTGGGCGGCGGCCACGCGGGCTGCGAGGCGGTGCATGCGGCGGCGCGGCTAGGCCTCAAGGCGGCGCTCGTCACGCAGCGCCTTGCCGCCCTCGCGCGCATGAGCTGCAACCCCAGCATCGGCGGCCCGGCCAAGGGCCATCTCACGCGCGAGGTGGACGCGCTGGGCGGGTTGCAGGGGCGCGTCACCGATGCGACGTATGTCAACCTGCGCCTGCTCAACACGGGCAAGGGCGCCAGCGTGCAGGCCCTGCGCGCACAGTCGGACCGCAACGCGTACACGCGGGTGATGCGCGCGCTGCTGGAGTCCACGCCGGGCATCACGCTGATCGAGGGTGAAGCGGCGGAAGTGGCGGTGGCGGGAGCGCCTGCGTCCCTACGGGCGGATACTGGCGGGCACAGCGGCCCGCCCCACCGGAAAGCCACCGGCGTGGTTCTCACCGACGGGCGCGAACTGGCCGCCCCGCGCGTCGTTGTTTGCCCCGGCACCTTCACGCGCGGCGTGTGCCATGTCGGCCATGTGCGTTGGGACGCCGGGCGCTGGGACGAGCCGGGCGCCGACGCGCTGGGTGAAGCGCTTGCGGGCCTCGGCCTCAACCTGCACCGCCTCAAGACCGGCACCAGCCCGCGCATCGCCCGCGACTCTGTGGACTACACGCGCTGCACGCCGCAGCTGTCGGAGTGGCGCACCGCGGCCTTTCAAAACTTCGCCCCCGCGCCGCTGACGGAGTGGTTCCTGCCCTGCTGGCTGACCCGCACCGGCGCGGAGACCAAGCGCCTGATCATGGACAACCAACACGAGAGCGCGATGCTGGCCGGCCACATCGAGGGAACGGGTCCGCGATACTGCCCGAGCATCGAGGACAAGTTCCACCGCTTCCCCGAAGCGCGCGAGCACCCGGTGTTCATCGAACCCGACGGCCTGGACACGGACTGGCTCTATCTCCAGGGTTTATCCACCAGCTTAAGTTACCGCGTCCAGCTCGCTTTTCTCGCCACCGTGCCCGGCCTGGAACGCGCGGTGCTGCTGCGCCCCGGCTACGCAGTGGAGTATGACGCGCTCGACCCGCTCGATTTAACGCCTTGGCTGGAGAGCAAGGCGATCTCCGGGCTGTATTGCGCCGGGCAGTTCAACGGCACCAGCGGCTACGAGGAAGCCGCCGCGCAGGGCCTGGCCGCCGGCGCGAACGCCGGCTTGAGCCTGCTGGGCCGCGCGCCGCTGCCGCTGACGCGCGCGAACAGCTACGTAGGCGTGCTGCTCGACGATCTCACCACGCGGGGCACGCGCGAGCCGTACCGCATGCTGACCGCGCGCGCGGAGCACCGCCTGCTGCTGCGCCATGACAACACCCTGGCGCGGCTGGGGCCGATCGCGCGCGACTGCGGGCTGCTCACGCCGGAGCAGGCGCGCGTGGTGGAGGAGCTGCGCTCGCGCGTGCACTGGGTCGAGGCGCAGCTTGCAGGGACGCGGCTGGCGGCGGAGCAGCAGGACGCGCTGGGCCTCGCATTCAAGCAGCGCGAGACGCGCACGGCGGCGGACCTGGTGCGGCATGGCGTAGCGATCGCGGACGCGCTGGCCGGGCCGCTGGCGGCGCGGGAAGACGCGGGCGCGCAGGCGCGCTTCCTGACGCAGGCCGCGCTGGAGCAGGCGGCGGTGGAGCTGCGCTACGCGGGCTATCTGGACAAAGCGCAGGCCGAGGCGGACAAGGTGGCGGCGCATGAGGCCCTGCCGATACCGCCGGACTTCGACTACGGCTCGCTGAGGACGATCCTCAAGGCGACACGCGAGAGCTTAAGCCGCGTGCGCCCGCAGACGCTCGGCCAGGCCGGGCGCGTCCCCGGCGTCACCCCCGCCGACCTGGCGAACCTGCTGATCGCGGTGCGGAGGCAAGCCGTGCAGGGCGATGATACGGGGCAGCCGGGCGAGTTACGCGCTGAAGAAGTCGTAAGCGACGAAATGGGCCAAGCTTAAGCTGCCGTCCGCGTTTTGCGTGAAGTAGAACTCCAGCGGGCCGCCGCCGTCGAGGTAGACCACGGCGCAGGCGGGCGCGAGGCTGTTCGGCGCGGGCTGGAGCAGCGCGCTGTCCTGGTTGGCCGCGGCCCAGGCCGCCAGCGAATCCGTGTGCTCCGCCAGGCGGTCCGCCGCCGCCGCCGCGTCGAGCAGGTAGACCGCGGGCTCCAGGTACAGCTCGTCCGTCCCGCCGTAGCGCACCAGTTCCGCCTCGCTGATGCGCAGCGGCGGGCGCTCGCGCTTGAGATGCGGCAGCGTGGCGAGGAACGCCGACAGCTTGGCCTGGCTGAGCCAGACTTCCGGCGGCTGCTGATCGAGCCGCCACGTATCAGTAATCACCAAAGCCACGCCGGGCTGCTGCCAGATGTGGCAAGCGCCGGCGCCCAGCCAGCGCGGGGCGGGCTGGGGGCGCTGCAGCGCGGCGGCCGCCGCGGCGGACTGCGCGAGCGCGGCGAGGGCCAGGCTGTCGGCGACCTCGGTCGGCGCGCCGGCCAGCGGATCGGGTTCCGGCGGCGGGGTGGCGTCCGGCACCGGCAAGCGCGGCGCGGCCCAGGCGGGCAGGATCAGGCAGGCCAGCATGAGCCACAGGGCGGTTTGTCTACGCATGGAGTGGTTGTACCACAGCGCGGGGCTACAATACGAGCGTGCGCGTTGCGTTCTTCACCACGCGGATGCTGCTCGGCTACGGCGTCGACTTGACCGTCGCCGAAATCGCGCGGCGGCTGGTGACGCAGCATGGGCACAGCGTGGACGTCTGGACGCCGACCAGCGATGCGACTTACCGCCATGAGCCGTTCGCGCTCCGTAAGCTGTACGTCCACGGCGGGGCCTGGAACCGCGCGCTGCCCGTGCTGGAGCTGAACGCCTGGCGCGCGCTGGCCAGGCTGCGGGCGGAGCTGCGCCGCGCCGGCGCGGGCTATGACATCGTGGTGCCGTGCACGCATCCATATTACGGCGCTGGCAGTGCGCTCGGCGTGCCCAGCGTGTTCTTCAACTTCGGCAACGTGCCGACGGACGGCCTGCCGCTGAAAGGCCGCCTCAACCGCCGCTGGCTCGATATCTCCGACCGCCGCTGGCTGCCGCGCTCGGCCGCCTGCGTGCATATCAGCCGCTTCCTGGCGGAGCAGCACGCGCGCGTGCCCCAGCGGATGAGCCGGGTGATCCATCTCGGCGGCGATCACTATCCCGCCCCGCCACCCGGCGCGCGCAAGCGCTTCCGCGCGGAGCTGGGCCTCAGCCCGGACGACGTGGCGCTGGGCTTCTGCGGGCGGCTGCACAAGGACCATCCGCCGTATAAGGGCACGCAGGCGCTGCTGGAACTGGGGCAGGACCTCGCCAGGCAGGATCGCCGCGCGCGGCTCGTGATGTGCGGCGCGGGCAGCGCAGCCGACGCGGAGTGGGTACGGGCGAGCGGCGCGATTCCGCTGGCAAACTTGCCGCCAGCGCGCATGGGCGAGTTCTACAGCGCGCTGGATGTTTATATTTGCGCCAGCCGCTGGGAAGGCTTCAACCTGCCGCTGGTCGAGGCGGCGTGGCACGGCGTGCCCGGCCTTGCCTATGCCTGCGGCGCGCATGGCGAGCACGTCACGCAGGTCCTGGTGGCCGACGGAGATCACCAGGCGCTGGGCGCGGCCGCGCTGGAACTGATCCGCGACGCAGCGCGACGCCGCGCGCTGGGCGCAGCGGCCTGCACCGCGGCGCGCCAGTTCAGTTGGGATATTACCGCGGCGAGTTTCAACGATTTACTCCAGGAGGCGGCGCCATGACCTTCGACCGCCTGCTGACGCAGCTCAATGGCTATATCCTGTACGACATCCTGCTCGCCCTGGCGGCCACCGGCGTGTGGTGGTTATGGCGGGTGGTCGTGCCGCCGCGTCTCGGCGCGAGCTTGCCCGTCGGGATGCGCCAGAGCGCGCTGGGCAAGTTCAGCGCAGGCCTGGGGCTGGGGCTGCTTGCCATCCTCCTCGTGCTGCTGCCGGGTTACTTTTTCGGCGGCTTCGCCCCCGGACCGGGCTATGCCGCGTTTACCTACTTCGAAGCGAGTTCCTACGGCGAGGGCGGTCTGATCTGGGGCTTTTACGCGCTGCAATCCCTCTTTGAAGAACTGGCCTTCCGCGGCGTGGGGCTTGGCCTGCTCGGGCTGCTGCTGTATTGGCTCGCTTGTTTCCTCGGACCGCGCGCGGGCGACGAATTCGGGGGGCAGTCGCACCGGATGCAGTACCAGCGCTGGGCCTGGCTGGCCAGCGGTATTCTCGCCAACTTGGCCGTCGCGCTGGCGTTCGGCGTCATTCACCGCAATAACCCGCATATCGACGGGTTCGCGCTGGCCAACATTGTGCTGGCGGGGCTGGTGCTCGGCCAGCTCTATTGGCAGCAAGGGCAGCCGCTGGGCGCCTGGGCCTGGCACTGGGTTTGGAATGCCAGCCAGACGAGCCTCGGGTTGCCGGTCAGCGGCATCCTCATCGGTCCGCCGCTGCTGGACGGCCTGGGCTATACCGGCGCGCGCGCCGGCGCGCTGACCGGCGGCGCTTTCGGTTTGGAGGCGAGCTGGCCCTGCACGGCGGTGCTGGCGCTCATGCTGGCCTGGATGGTCTTCCAGCAGTCTGAGGAATTCAAGCGGCTGGCGCGCCAGGCCTAAGCCCTGGCGGGCATTCCTGGATGCGGCATGGCATAATCGCCGGGCGTGATTTACCTGCTGTTTTTCCTCTCGGGTGCGGCCGGCCTGGTCTACGAGAACATTTGGACCCGCCAGTTCGGCACGCTGCTGGGCAACACCGCCTACGCCGCCGCCGCGGTGCTGGCGGCATACTTCACCGGCCTCGCCCTGGGCTACCTCATTGGCGGCAGGCTGGCGGGGCGCTTGCGCAGCGCTTTTGCCGGGTACGGCGTCGCCGAATTGCTGGCAGGCGCCTGCGCCTTGGCGGTAGCGCCGCTGCTGGCTCTGACTGCCACGCCGGAGCTGGCCCGCGCCTTGAGCCATAACGCGCCGGGAGTGCAGCTCGCGCTTCGGGCGGGCTTTGCTTGGCTAATCCTGCTGCCGGCCACCCTGGCCCTGGGCGCGACCCTGCCGCTCATCGCGCAGGCGGTCAGCCCGCTGGGCGGACGCCGCACCATCGCGCTGGCGTATGGCGCGAACACGCTCGGCGCCGCCGCCGGTGTGCTGCTGTCGCTGTTCGCGCTGATTCCCCGCCTCGGTATCTACGGCGGCACGTGGTGCGCGGTGGCCCTGAGCCTGGCCTGCGGCGCCGGCGCGCTGTGGCTGGCGCGCACGTCGCCGGCCGCGCCTGGACTGAGGGGGGTGCGCGCCGATGCGGCTCCCGCCGCGCGGCCCGAGGCGTTGTGGCTGGTTTTAGCCGCGTTGTCCGGGGGCGGGTTACTGGCGCTGGAAGTGGCCTACACGCGCATGTTCGCGCTAATCCTCAATAACAGCACATACTCCTTCGGCGCGGTGCTGGCGGCGACACTGGCCGCGCTCGCTTTGGCGAGTTTCCTCGCACCGCAACTGGCGCGGCGCTGGCCGCCTGAACTGCTCGCGCCGTGGGCGGCCGTCGCGGGCGGAAGCCTCAGCCTGCTGGCGGCTGTCGCGTTCCAGCAGCTCACCGGGCTTAGATACGTTACCGCAGGCGGCGGGTTCGCCGGCTACGTCAGCACGGTGCTGGCGCTCGCGGTGGCGATCATTGGCCCGCCGCTGGCGGTGCTCGGGCTGATCCTGCCGCTCGGTTTCATCGCGGGGCGTACCAGCGCCGCCGGAGCAGGATCGCGCACCGGGATGCTCACGGCGCTCAATGCGCTGGCCGGTGCGCTGGGGGCCCTGGCCGGCGGGTTGGTGCTGATTCCCGCGCTCGGGCTCTGGCCCAGCTTGCTCGCGCTCGGGCTCGTGTTCACCGTCGCCGGGCTATGCCTGCTCGCCGTGCGCCTGCCCCTACCGCGGCTCGGCTTGGCGGCAATCGCCGCCCTCACGTTGTGCGCGCTGGCGGGGTGGGGCGCGCTCGATCCGCCCTGGCCCTTGAACCGTGCCGAAACGAGTGTTTACGAGCGCGACACCGCCTACGGGTTGGTGCAAGTAGTGCGCGACGGACGCGGCGAGCTGTGGCTGCGGCAGGATTACCATTACAGCTTAGGCGCGACCTTCGGCGCAGACAGCGAGCTGCGCCAAGGCTGCTTGCCGCTGCTGCTGCATCCCGTTCCGCAACGCGTGGCATTCCTGGGCTTGGCGACAGGCATCACCGCGGCGGGCGGCCTCGATCACCCGGAAGTGGAGCGCCTCGACGCGGTGGAACTCATCCCGGAGATCATCACCGCCGCGCGCTACTTCACCCGGCACAACCACGGGCTGCTGGATAGTCCGCGCGTGCGCGTGGCGGCCAACGACGCGCGCCATTTCCTCTATGCCACGGATGCGCGCTACGACGTGATCGTTTCAGACCTCTTCACTCCATGGCACAGCCAAACCGGCTATCTCTACACCGTCGAGCACTACCGCGCCGCGCACGCGCGCTTGGCCCCCGGCGGCCTGTTCGCGCAGTGGCTGCCGCTGTACCAGCTCAGTCCGGCGGGAGTGGAACTCATCTGCAACAGCTTCGCCAGCGTGTTTCCCTGCGTCACCATCTGGCGCGGCGAAGTGGCGTCGACCAGCCCGCTGCTGCTGCTGGTCGGCAGCGATGCGCCGCTGGAACTGGACGCGGCAGCCTTGCAGCCGCGGCTGGCTCAACTGCCGTCGGCCTGGGTCGGCCCCTACGGCTTTTTGCGTGAACCGCCGGGGCTGGTGCGCCTGTATGTGGGCGATTGGCCCGCGCCTGGGCCCGGCACGCCGCTGAACAGCGATGCGTTTCCGCGCCTCGAATTCACCGCGCCGGTCAGCCAGTCCACCGCCAACTTCGTGACTGGCCCAGCCTTGCGGCGCTATTACGCGGAAGTCTTGC
>CAYXMN010000125.1:5397-7972 GCA_964465955.1 uncultured Planctomycetales bacterium | reverse complement strand
TAATTTATTGGTTGTTTAATAGGAGTTTCAAGAATGTTTGATTCTGTAGTAAAGTTAAACTGGTATAACACTAAGGTTGGAGTTGAAAACTAGATGGCGACGTTTACTTATAGCGTCCGGGATGGCATGGGATCGGTGACTGCCGGGACATTATCGGCGGACAGCCGGGTTGACGCCTTAAACTCCCTGCGCTCCAAAGGGCTATTCGTAATCGACCTCGTCGAACAGGATATCGATACCCCGGTCCACGGCGCCGGCTTCGGCGGAGGTTTCTTCCAACGAGTCCGGCTGGATGAGATGGCGGTCTTCACCCGCCAACTGGCCGCGATGGTGGGCGCGGGCATCTCGATTACCCGCTGCTTGCAGACCTTGGCCAAGCAGCAAAAAAACGAGTACTTTGCTAAATTGCTGCTGGCGGTGAAGAACGACGTGGCTAGCGGCCTCCCGCTGTCCGCCGCGATGGCGAAGTTCCCGCGGGTGTTCAACGCGATGGTGATCAGCTTGATCCTCGCCGCGGAAGAGACGGGAACCTTGGACAGCACGCTGGAGCAGTTAGCCGCGCAATTTGAATCCGAAGTCAACTTACGCCATCAGATCAGCGCCGGGATGCGCTACCCGATGATTGTCGGGGTCGCAGCCCTGCTGGTGGTGGTGTTCGTGATGATCTTCATCATCCCGCAGTTTAAAGAGATCTTTGACAGCTTGCACGCGCCCCTGCCGTGGATGACGAAAGTTGTGGTTGGGGTGGCTTTGATCATGAAGCAGTTCTGGTTCCTGGTTCCGGTGGTGTTTATCGGCTTCCCTTGGGTGCTTGGCCTGATAAACCAGATGCCGGGCGGGCGCCAGACCTTGGACGCCATGAAGCTCAAGCTGCCGGTGTTCGGTATTCTCAACCAAAAGATCATTCTCGCCCGTACCACCCGCGTATTTTCCACGATGCTCTCCGCCGGCGTGCCGATTCTCAAGACGCTCAGTATCGTCGAGCAGACCACGCTCAACGCGATCTACGAGGGTTCATTGGTGACAATCCGCAACGCGGTTAAAGAAGGGCGCAGCATCAGCGGTCCGATGGAGCAGTTCCCCAAGCTCTACCCGCCCATGGTGGTAGCCATGGTGGCGGTGGGCGAGGAGAGCGGCACCCTCGATCATATGCTGATGAAAGTAAATGAGTTTTATACCATGGAGGTTGAAGCCATGGTCAGAAAACTAACGGCGCTGCTGGAGCCCGTTTTGATTGGCACCCTGGGCGTGGTGATTGGTTTTATCGTAATCGCCCTTTGGATGCCGCTGTTTGGCGTGATCAAGCTGATCCAGGAGCTTGACAATTGATCCACCAGGCTGGAAAGCAGTCTGGCCCACCGTTACTCTCTATATTATGTTTGAAGGAGTAGTTATGCTGAAGCGTAAGCTGAACAAGAAGGGTTTCTCCCTGATCGAACTGCTGATCGTTATCGCGATTATCGGCATCATCGCGACCATCGCGATCCCGATCCTGCTGTCGGCCCGCCAGGGCGCGATCAAGGAGAAGGCGCGCAACTCCCTGCGTTCCATCGTCTCCGCTGAAATGGCGTACTATGCCGCTGAAGGCGAGTACGGCAACCTGGCGGACCTGCAAGGCGCAGTTCCGCCCTACATCTCCGCGACCCTCGTTACTGATCTGGGTGGCGAGTTCAATAACATCACCGCTGTGGCGGGCGCGGGCGGCACATCCTTTACCGCCAGTGTCGGCACCGTCTCGGCATCCATCCCGGACTATACCGCGAATCAAAGCGGCGTGATTATCGAGACCCCGTAACCTGCGGTTGAACTAGGTTAATCCCCCCGGGGCCGCCATGGCCCCGGGTTTTTTTTATGTTCGACTAAATCATTCTTTAGTATGTGTGCCTCTAAGTTCGATTTCCGCTCAGCAATAGGCTGCCACTCTAATTTCTTGTTTCCAACCAACGGATTCACATGTGATTCGATTTATATGTTGATAACTTTTGGATAACCCTTGACGTAACGGCGCTGGTGACCTATACTGATCGCGGAGGAAGGCGAGATAAAACGGGGTATATTTTGGCGCAAGCTAGTTTAAAAAGGTATGCTAGCAGCGGGTTGCTCGGGTTTCATTTCGCGCCCGAGGAGCTATTCCTTGTGTTCGGCCAGAGAAAGGGCCACAGCACCCACCTCAGTTGCTTCGACATCATCGACCTGCGCCCGCACGTGCTCGAGGGCGGAGATTACAACCAGCTCACTTTGGTCCCGGTAATCCAGCAGGCTTTGGCGCGCCACCGCCTCCGCGGCAAAAAGACGGTGATTAGCTTCCCCGTCAAGTTCCCGTGGATCCGCGTGATTGACGTGCCCTCGATGAAGGATCGCGAGATGGCGCGCATTGTGCGCCTTGAGGTGGAGCGGCTATATCTGGACAGCACGGTGGAAAAGCTGATCGATTACTTCCCGCTGGCGGAAGCGCCGAATGAATCCGGCACGCTTCCGGTGCTCAGTTGCGCCATTCCGCGCAACTCGGTGGCGCCCTATGTCGACCTGCTGACCGCGGCGAAACTCGAACTGGTCGGGATCGGTAGCCTTGATC
>CAYXMN010000125.1:4582-5387 GCA_964465955.1 uncultured Planctomycetales bacterium | reverse complement strand
CGGCGCTCCAGGGAATCAACTTCGAAGAAGGCATCTCGCTGCTGCTCAACTTCAACATGCAGTCCACCGACCTCATGCTGATGGAACGCGGCACCTTACAGCTTGTGCGCAAGGTGGGCCAGGGCAAGCAGCAACTGCGCGAATTATTGGAGCGCAGCCTGCCGGCGGACAGTCCGGCGCGCCGCGAACTGGGGCGGGTCGACTTCAAGCTTCCGCCCGAGCATTTGCCGTTGTCGACGAACTACGTCACGAGCCTGCTAGGCGAAATCCGCCGCAGCATCGAATTCTATCTGACTGAAATCAAGCGCGCCGAAGGCAATGTCAGCAAGGTGGTCATCGCCGGCAGCGGTTCTTGGCCGGCCAACCTGTCGGAGATCTTGGCGCAGCAGTTGCATTTGCCGTTGATCAACTTCCAGTTTGATCGCATCCCGGCCGTCGAGGTGGACTACACCTTCGCCCCAGGCTTTAACGCCTGCGGGGTGTTCGCGCCGGTGATTAGCTCCGTGCTGAGGGGGAACGCTTAATGGCCCAGAACCTGTACAGCCGGATTGAGTTAAACCTGTTGCCGCCGGAGATGCGCCCGCGCCCGGCGGTGCGCTACACGGCGCTCATCAACGCCATCACCATTACGTTAACGGTGGTGTTCATCGGCTTCAACGTGTGGACCAACGTCACGGCGATCATCGCCGGGCGCCTTGACAAGCAAAACCTCGAAGCCGAAATCAAGCAGCGCGAGGAAGTGCGCAAGGACTACAACGACCTAAAGCAGATCGAAAGCGACTTGACGAAATACGGCCGCATCATC
>CAYXMN010000125.1:0-4572 GCA_964465955.1 uncultured Planctomycetales bacterium | reverse complement strand
TCACGGGTCAGGGAAGACATGGATGACGATCTGCTGCATCTGGGATGCGGCAATTCCCTTCTGGCGTCCTGGGGCATGCAGGGACGCGATTTTTTTCGTATGATGGAAAATGATTCCGCGGACTATATCGATTTGCCGGTGGTGCTGGCGCGGCTTTCCGCTTTATTGCCGGACGGCGTGTACCTGAGCCAGGTCACCAACCAAGGATCGCGCAGCCGCGGCAGCGAAATCGAGCTGGCGGTGGTGCTGCGTTCCGCTTCGCGGGATGAGCACCTGCTGCTGCAAACGCTGACTAACCTGAAAAACGATCCGATCATGGCTAACTGCTACATGCGCACGGCAGATCTGACCGAGTTTCAGCTGTCCAGCCTGCAGGACTTATACCAAGCGCGCTGGGAAGTCACTACGCCGCATGACGGCGACCCAATGCAAAACCAGGAATACGAATTCGAGTTGATGGTGCGCGTCGATCGCGTGCTGCCGGCAGACGGCTTGTCTACCACGGCAGATGAGTCGGAGTTCTTCAAAGGCTTTACGCTGCAAGCTGTACCGGCGGCTCCGGAGGCGGCAGGCGGCGCAGTGGCCGGCAGCAAGACCCCGCCTGCCTCCAACGCGCCGGAAGGTGTTGAAGTGGAGGACACAAACTAATGCGCGCCTCAACCAGCATCATTATTGTCATTGTGGTCTGCCTGGGTTTCCTCGCCCTGTACTGGTTCATCGGACGCAACCAGCTGCAAAAGCAGGTCAAGCAGGTGAACAGCGAAGTAGCCGCGGCCCAAGCCGAGCTCGAGGAAATCGACCGGATGGAAGCCGAGATTCCCAAGCTGCTGGCGAAATTGCCAACCTGGCAGCGCCAGTATCAGCTGTTCCGGTCAGCCATCCCGAGCAAGGTGGATGACCACCGCTTCTTCTCCGCCATCATCGACCAGCTCGGCAGTTCCGGCGCTAAATTCGTCAACTCCGAAATGGTGTTGGGCGGTGCGTGGCTGGAGGGAGTCAGTGAATCGCAGTTTGAACAGCTGAAGGCGGCGGGCCTTGACGTGGACGTCGCCAAGCAGATCAAAGTGGCATTCTACTCCATAAACCTTGAAGGTGATTACAAAGACATCCTCAACACGTTTGAGGGCCTGAAACGTTATGGGCGGCTGTACACCATCGACCAGGTGCTGGGGCCGTCGGGCGGCGCCGCGGGAGCGGTGACGCAAACGCTGGATGCCGCCACGACGCCTGTCGAGATGACAGGGCGGATTTATTACGGCATCCCGGAGAATTACTTCAACATTAATGCGATCCAGCGCCAATTCGCGGACAAGGGCAGCGGCATGGCTGCACGCGCCACGGCGGAAAGCATCAAGTCGGCGGGCCAGCAGGTAAGCGGCGGCAAGCGGCTCTCGCCGCCAGCGGCGGACGATAGCGAACCGCCGGCGGAAGACAGCGCCAAGGCAAGCTCGAACCTCAACGCGGACGCGGGGGAGGCCGGCTAATGAGTCCTGAACAACGCAAAAAACAGATTATGCAAATCATCATCCTGCTGGTCCTGCTGGGCGTGATGGGAGTGCTGTTCATGATCGTCGCCTGGCCTGCGATCAAGGGCAGCAGGCCCAGTCGGCCCGCATCCGCCACGGCCCCGCCGGCGGCGGGCGCCCAGGCGCAAGCGGGCGGGGTGCAATCCGGCTCCGCGACGGACATGCCGGAAGTGGTCGGAACCAAGGGCGCCGGCGTTTCCGCCGCCGCTGGGCAGGAAAATATCAGCGGCGTGCCGACAGGCTTAAATCCGAACCTGTTCCAGGTGTTCAACCTCCAAGCGCCGCGCAATCCGTTCATCCAGCGCGAGGAGTGGTACGCGGACAAGTTGGCGGAAGCGCTGCCTGGGTATCCCGAGCTGCGCGACTCGAATTATTTCGACACGATGGAGCCCTACCTGCCAGATATCGCTGACCTGTTCGGCGAGCGGGACTGGTCCGAGATTAAGATTCAACGCAACCAAAGCAATGCCTACAGCATTTCCGGGTCTAATCCGGATGGCACCATTGATACGAACATCGAGTTGAAAGAAGACATTCCGACGAGTAAAACGCTGACTTGGACGCCGGGCAGCGGCATTCCGTTCGCCTCGCTGTCCGACCCGGATTATGTGGCCGGCCTGAATCTGCCGGAGGCCGGACCGCCCAGTGGCGCCGGGAACTTGACCGGCGGGGTGGCGCTGCCGGACAGCAGTGATTTGTTCAAGGACACCAGCCTGCCGAACATGGATGAATTCCTGGCGGAAGGCGGCGGATCGCAAGATCAGCTCGGGCCCAACGGTTCGCTGCTGGGAGTGGGTGATCAACTCACCTGCCGCGGCGTGAACCTGTCGGCGGCGAAATCGACCGCTCTGATCGACTTCAACGGCATGCCGTTCCTTGTGCAAAAGGGTGATGTACTGCCGACGCACTACGAAGTGTTGGAAGTGAAGCAAGACGGCGTGATGATCAAAGAACTGCGCGACGGCAGCACGCAATGGCTGCCGCTGACGCTGCTGCTCGAACCCGCCGCGGCGGGCAATTAAATAAGGCGTTAATGTTTGGAAACCAGCGGGCTCAGCTCACCCGCTGCGTAGATGAGGTGCACCGCCTGGCCTGTGGGCCGCGAGATGAAGGCAGGTGCGAGTTAGGGTTGCAGGCAGTGCGCCTGCGGAGAAGTTTTGGGAGCCGCCCGCCACGGCAGGGGAAACGCCGGGGCGGTTCCAGCGCACAGCCGGATGGCGCTTGATAAAAGGTGCCTGTGGCAAAATTAAACTTAGAGGGTTGAGAAGTGAGAATGGGTGTACGTGCCATCATTGGCGGGCTCATCATAGCGCTCGCCTTAGTGTGCGCATCCATCGCCCAAGGGCAGGTTTCGCTAGCGGGGTTTAGTGCCGCGCGCGGCGAGGGCGAAACCGTGGTGCAACTGGACTTCACCGGTTCGGCGGAGTTTCAGTTGGACCGCTTTACCATGGGTGATTGGGTGAGCATCTGGTCTAGCGACCTAGCGCTCCCCAGCGGCGTCGATGAGATTCCGCTGGAATTCGACCGGCCTAGTCTCGCCGACTATGTGACCGGCGCTGCCATGAGCGATAACGGGCATCGCGGCGGGATCAAGCTGTACCTCGGCGCAGGGGCCGACCGCATGGGCGTGCGCCTGGAGCGGGACGGAACCTCGCTGAAGGTATGCATCCCCGACGCTGCGGCGAATCCTCCGGCGCCCGGCAGTTTCAACCTGCCCGCGCAGCAGGCGGAGCCGCTGCCCGGTCCGCAGCCTGAGCTGGTGGAACCCGCGCCCGCGGCGGGGGCGGAAATGCCGCTCCAGCCGATCAGCGGCAGCTTCAGCCTTCCGGCGGAAGATATGGCGCCGCCGGTGGCTCCCGGACTGGTGGTCGACGCGGCGGAAGCAGGCGCGGACTCCGGTCCGGCTGAAACACCGCCCTTCGTGCGCGAAGCTGGCGGACCGCTGGCCGATCAGGCTGAAGTCAACCTGCAATACTTGGCGCCGACCTGTGGCGAGGACAAGCCGGGGGACGAACCCCAGGACGGAGGCAGCGACAGCTTAGAGCAAATGCTGGAGGAGGCGACCGAGGCCGCCAAGCAGCAACTGGGCAACACGCCGCCGCCGCCGCCAGGCAACAAGAAAGGCCAGAAATTCGGCGAGCCCCTCTCCACCCCGCTCACCGGCGTGCTAAACCCGTATGAGGGTGAAGCCCAGTTGACGCCGGGCGCGCCGCTGGGCGAGCTGAAGGTGGGAAAGGCCGCGCTCAGCGATATCACCATCGACCTGTTCGAGATTCTCGGCACGCCGCTGGACCAAGCGCTCACGCTGCTGATTTCGCCGACCGAATACAATGTGATTATCGATGCCAGCGTCGGCGATAACGCCATTTCGCTGAGCTTCAAGAACGGCCGCACGGATTTGAAGAGCGCGCTGGACCTAATCACCAAGACCTACGGGCTGGACTACGCAGTGCAGGCGGGAACGATTGTCATCGCCTCGAAGGAAAAGCTCTACGGCCAGTTGATCGAGTTCGAGAAGCGCCTGTTCGTGCTGAGCTACGCTGACCCCCAGAGTGTGAAGGACATCCTGCTCAACACGCAAATCGTCAGTGAAGGCCAGGTTGAGATCTACAAGGGCGAGGCGGCCTACAGCGAAGTCAACGGCTCGACCACGCTGTCCTCCGCCACCGGCACCGGCGCGGAAGACGTGAAGAAGATCGAGACCAACCTGTCCACCACGCCGCGCAACGCGGTGATGGTCAAGGCCATACCGGAAGAAATGGAAATGATCGCCAAGGTGATCGCGGATATCGACCGCCGGCCGACGATGATCGAACTGGAAGTCCGCGTCTGCGAAGCCAACGAGAACGGCATGATGAACCTGGGCCTGGAATACAACATCGACCCGATCACGGATACCGGCTTCATCACGCAGACGTGGAATGAGCGCAGCTCCGGTTTTGGGACAACCCCAACCGGCCCGGATGAGGCTGAGTATTTCCCGACCTGGGAAGACTTCTCGCTGGGCAGCATGAACCGCAATGGGCTTAACTTCTTAGTGCAGCTC
>CAYXMN010000124.1:0-8009 GCA_964465955.1 uncultured Planctomycetales bacterium | reverse complement strand
GGCCGGAAAGACTGGAACAGCCGGAGCGCTGACCGGCCAGGAGGCAGGCAGCTACCACGCCGTGGCGGCATGGGTCCTTCCTGCCACCTGCTGCGCTGCGGGCACTTTGGCGCGCGGGCAGTGGCTCCATTTCAAAGTTAAAATTCAGCCGTTCCGCTTCCACATGGGCAACCGCCTTGTGGCGCCTGTCCGGCAGCGGGCAATCTGCCGGCCGAGATCCCCGGCAAGGGCACCGGCGCGGCCTACGAGGTGATCCGCAAGCACATCAGCTTCATGGAGGACGACCGCCAGATGGCGACGGACATCGACAAGATGCTGGAGATCATCAACAGCGGCGAGATTCTCGCAGCGGTCGAGAGCGCCGTGGGCGAGATTAAGCTGAAGTTCGCTGAGTAGTAAGTTACAAGTTGTTAGTAGTAAGTTGTAAGTCAGAACGTAGGGGGCGAAGCCATGCTTCGCCCTCTTTCATTCCGGTAGCCCGGACTTCAGTCCGGGTGAACGGGCATCGGGACTCAAGTCCCGACTACCAGTGATGTAAATGGGCCGGGCTAAGTCCCGGCCCATGTCTACTCCGGCACTACCCGCTAAAATGAATCTCCTTAGGGAGGTGCCACATGTATCGCTTGTTACTTGCTTTACTGCTTGCAATCACGCTGCTGCCTCAGCCCGCGTTCGCCGTCGAACCGGACTCCATCGATCCGCTGGCGGACGGCGCGCTTACTGTGCTCGCCGCCGACCCGGTGGAGTATGGCAAGGCGGCTGAAGAGGCCTACAACGCGGGCGAGTATCTCAAGGCCGCGCAGAACTACTTAGCCGCGCTGTCCATCGACAACTCCAACACGGAGCTGGTGTATAACCTCGCCTGCTGCTACAGCCTGCTCGGCGCGCAGGATGAGGCGCTGGCCTGCATCGAGGCTTGCGTGAATTCAGGGATGACGGAGCTGTGGCAGTTCAATGAGGACCCGGACTTCGCCGCGTTGCAGGACGCGCCGGAGTTCACCGCGCTGCTGGAGCGGCTGGAGGCGGAGACCGCGGAGCAGGCCGCGGCGCTGGGCGGCATGGTGTACTTCAAAGCGCCGGTCTACTTGCGCGGGCGCATTCACTTTCCCGAGGATTACGACCCGGCTAAGCCGTGCAAGCTGATCGTCGGCCTGCATGGTTACGGCCACCATCCCGAAGGCTTCAGCAAGCTTGCGGAACGTTTCAACAAAGACGGCAACCAGTTCATCTACGTCGCGCTGCAGGCGCCCTATGCCTGGAATCCCGGCGGCGGCGAGCCGGGCTATAGCTGGGGCTGGGGCACGGAGCAGTACGGCCTGCCCGCCGGGAGCTGGGGCTTAAGCGAGGATTATGTCGCGAGCGCAGTGGAGCAGCTGCGGAATAGCTATAACGTGAGCGAGACCTATCTGTTAGGCTTCTCCCAAGGCGCGATGCTGACGCTCAGCGCGGGCATCCGGCACCATAAGCTGTTCGACGGGCTGATGGTATTCGGCGGCAACATTAATGGAACGGAGCTAACTACGGCAGAGTTGGAAGCGGGCAAACACCTGCGCGTGTTCATCGGCCATGGTGACGCGGACAATGTCGTGCCGACGGCAGAAGGCCAGGCCGCCTACGATGCGCTGGTGGCTGCGGGCTACGATGCGACGTACTTCACCTTTGCGGGTGCGCACCGCGTGCCGGAAGAGTTGACTGACGCCGCGCTGGCGTGGATCAACACAGGATCGCAGGAAGAGACAGCGAAGGAGTAAACCTCCGCGCTTACGCCTTGCCGCCCTTCTCGGGGAACACGCGCTTGTGCAGGTAGACCGCGATGTCTTCCACCGGCAGCGCCTTGTCCGCCTCGGCGGCCGCGTCGGCCAGCATCACCTTGCAGAACGGGCAGGCCACGGCGATCTCCTCCGCGCCGGTCGCGGCGAGCTGGTCGTAGCGCCAGCTGTTGACGCGCTTGCCCTCGGTCTCCTCCATGAACATGCGCGCGCCGCCCGCGCCGCAGCAGAAGCCCTTGTCGCGGTTGAACTGCGCCTCAAGCTTCGCCGGGCTGCCCGCCATTTCCAGCGCCAGGCGCGGCTCGGCCGTCAGGCCGTTGTAGCGCGCGAGGTAGCACGAGTCGTGGAAGACGATCTTGCCGCCGCCGCCCGCCCCGTTCGCGGGTGCGTCCAGCTTGCCATTGCGCACCAACTCGGTCAGCAGCTCGCTGTGGTGGCGCACCTGCTCGAACTCCACGCCGAACTGGCGGTACTCATGCTTTAACGTGTTGAAGCAGTGCGGGCAGGCGGAGAAGACCTTCTTGACCTGGCCGTCCTTGAACTGCTCCGCGTTCATCTCGATCAGCGCCGACGCAAGGTACTCATGCCGCGCGCGCCGCGCCGGGTCGCCGCAGCAGGTCTCCGCATCGAGCACAGCGAAACTCACGCCCGCCTTGTTCAGCAGGTCCACCAGGCAGCGCGCGGTGTTCTTATTGCGTTCGTCGAAGCTGGCGAAGCAACCAGTGAAGTAGACATACTCCGCGTCTGGCTTGTCGCTAAGCAGTGGCACATCCAGGCCCTCGGCCCAGTTCAAGCGCTCGTGCGCGCCGATGCCCCACGGATTGCCCTGGCGTTCCAGGCCGTTGAAGGTGGAGACCAGCTCCGGCGGGAAGCGCCCCTCCTGCTCCATCACCAGATGGCGGCGCATCGCGATGATCGGCTCGACATGCTCGATGAACAGCGGGCAGTGTGTGTCGCAGGCGCCGCAGGTGGTGCAGGCCCACAGCACATTGTCCTTATGCACCTCGCCCACCAGCGCCTCCGCGCCGTCGATCGGCGCGGCGAGCTTCGCGCGCGCGGCCTGCGCCTCCTCCGTATCTTCCGAACCGGGGTGGTAGCTCGCGCCTTGCGTTTTCACGAGCTCCAGGATGGTGTGCTGGTGCAGGTAAATCTGCTCACGCGTCTTGGTGATGATATATTTCGGGCTGAGTTCCTTGCCGGTCTGGTGCGCCGGGCAGAAGTGATCGCAGCGCCCGCATTCGGTGCAGGAGTAGCTGTCGAGCCAGTTGCTCCAGGTGAACTGCTGCAGGCGGCTCACGCCGAATTCCTCGATGTTCTCGTCCTCGAAATCGATGCGCTTCGGCTCGCCTTGCTGGCCGGTGTTGCGCAGATACACTTTAAACACGCTGGTCAGCACGTGGAAATGCTTGCCCAGCGGCAGCAGGTTAAGGAACACAAGCAGCACGATGACGTGCGACCACCAGGCGAAGGCGTAAACGCCCTGCGCCACCGGCCCGGCGGACAGCCAGGCGCCGACGATGCGCTCGGCGGGGGAGAGCCAGCCCGCGATGATGCCTTGCGATGCCGCGGCGCCGCCACTAAACCAGTCGCTAACCATCAAGTAGCCGATCAAGCCAAGAATCAGCAGCGCTTCGCCACTGAGGGTCAAACGCTTGGGCTTGACCACCAGGCGGCGGTAGGCGGCGTAGAGCACCGCCAGCAGCACGATCACTTCAAAGAGATCACGCAGGCCGTAATAGAGCTGGCCGAGCAGTTGCTCGCGGCCCAGCAGCGGGAAGGTGAAGTGGCCGCCGGGGCCGCCGATCAGCGTCGCCAGCGTGTTGAGCAGCAGGATGGCAAAGCCCCAGAAGATGAAAGCGTGCATCAGGCCGGCGGCAAGGTCGCCATGCAGCATCCGCCCCTGGCCGATAACGTGCTTGAGCACGCCGGTTAAGCGCTCGCCTTCTTTTCCGCGCGCATCGAACGACTGCGCCGCGGCCAGCACCTTAAGGCGCCCGTAGATCGTGCGCGTGAACCAGCCGATCCCGGCCAGCAAAACCACTAGGTAAATAACCAGCTCAACCACAAGCCCTACCTCCCAGCGCGCGAACGACGCACACTGGCCACCTCTGGAATCGCGGCGTTCTTTAGAAGAGACGGTCTATTTAGTGCCGCCATGGACGATTATACCAACTGCGGCGTGTGATGCCGAAGCGCGGCGGTGGCTTAGCCGCGCCGGCCGCGGGGGCGCGCAGTCCACTCGCCGGTGGTTGCTGGCGCCGCCGGACATGCTTAGTCGAACACCGGCACCTTGCCCGCCGGGTCGCGGGTCAGGATCGCGTCGATGCCGCGCCGCCGGTGCTCCGTGCCCATCAGTGCGGTGCACAGGTCCGCTTCCTCCTGCGCCGCCTCGGCAAAGCGCGCCAGCAGCTCAGCGCGGGACAGCCGGCTCCAGCGCGCCACGTAATCGCGCAGGCCGGCGACCGCTGCCGGGGCCAGCGGCTTGCCCAGCTGTTGCAGCCCGTGCAGCGCCGTTTTGCCCAGCGCCTTGAGCGCGTCCGAGTCCGGCGCCTGGCCCAGGGCGGCCACTTGGTCCGCGATGCGTAGCTGTAGCTCGCGGTACGGCGCGGGATCCTGGCGCCGTGCCAACTCCGCTTCCAGCCGCGCGCTGTCCAGTAGTTGATGCGCTGAATCCTCGGGCCACGCCTCATCAGATGCTGCCAGTCCCAGCGCGGCATCGAGCAGCAGCGCCTGGCATTGCATAGCGTGTGCGCTCCACATTGCGGGCCACTCCTCCGGCGCCACAGCGCGCCGGTCCGGGTCCGCGGGCAGGTCCACCACGCACTGCGCGATATTGGCGGCGCGCAGCCCCGCGGCATCCACCGCGTTGCCGGTTGCGCCCATGTACAGCGCGTTCGCCGCGTTACTGCGTAGCAGTATGTTGAGCACGCCGTTCCAGCCGGGAACAATGCCAAGCTGCACCTCGCTGAACTGCAGGCGCGCATTGCTCGCGGCGACGGCGTACCGCGCGAACAGCGGCCATTCCACGCTGCCCCCGTAGCGGTCGCCGGCGAGAACCGCGACGGTGCGCAGGCGCGGCCACAGCTCCGCCTTAATCCGCGCATCAAGCTGGGTGCCGCGATCGAGATGCGCTTTAATCGCCGGAATGTCCGGGTCGCCCGCGAACTGGGTGATGTCCGCCCCCGCGTGTACGGGATCGTATGTACCGTAGAACACGCAGAAGCTGAGGCCCGGCGCGGCCAGCACCGCCTCTACCGCCTCTGCGAGTTCGCGCATCCCGGCCACATCCACCGCATGCAGCTTGCGCGGGTCGGGGTTCACATACCGCAGCAGCGCGCCTGGCTTCCCGGCGCGTTCAGCCAGGCGGACGTCCGCGTAGCCGGCTGCTCCTTGATACAGCGTCCCACTCGCTTGCGAATCCACGGTAGCCATCCTTCCCACACGGTTCACCGGTTGCCGCGCGGCATGTAGTCCTTTCATTATCCCATGCCCGCGCCGGGTATGATGGTGGCATGCGACGCGAAGTTGCCAGCGCGTTTGAACCGCACGCCGGCTGGCTGGCGCGCCTGCGCTGGGTCGGGCGCTGGGAGCCTGCCGCGTTCGGGCTGGGGCTGGCCGGCGCGCTGCTGGCTGGGCTCTGCGGCGCGGTGTATCTGGGCGCGCAGGCCGGAGCGCTGCTCGCCGGCGGGCACCTGCTGCTGCTCGCGGCGGTCAGCGCCGGCGCTCCTCGACCCTACTGCGCGCCGCTGCTGGCGCTCACCGGGTTGTCCGGGCTGCATGCCTGGCTCTGGCTGCTGCAAGGCTTGCCGCACGGCAGAATCATCGCCCTGGGTTATTTGATCGCGGGGACGCTGTTCGCCGGGCTGGCGGGTCTGGCTGCCGGGCGCAGCGCCGCCTGCTGGCGCGCCCTGGCCGGTGCCAAGGAGCGCGACGATTTCCGCTGGATCGTCACGCGCGCACCGCTCATCCTGCGCTGGCAGGTTGCCCGCCACTTTGCCGCCCGCGCCGATCGGGCATGAGACCGCTCGGGGAGAGGCAGTTTGACATTCACCCGCGTCTAGGCTATCCTCTGTCCGCGGGGTGGAGCGGCTGGTAGCTCGTCGGGCTCATAACCCGAAGGTCGCAGGTTCAAATCCTGTCCCCGCAATTACCGCTCGCCAACCACCGGTTCCACGCTATCCGCCGCGCTGTTACACTTCCTTCGACAAACATATTACCTATTGTTGACGCAGCCCTCCGCCCGCCCTGCGTAAACCATTCCATTAGATCTCGGGCGCCTTTTTCAAGCTCAAGCCACCCCCGCCGATAAACAGATTACGGCGCATGCCAGTTGGGGGCGTGCGGCGGGCTGGTGTGACCGGCCAAGGATGGTTGGACTATGATACGTAGCTCGTTTCTCGGTATCGAGATTGCGAAAAGCGGCATATTAGCGGCGAGTGCTGGCCTGGATACTACCAGCCACAACATCGCCAACGCCAACACGGAGGGCTACAGCCGCCAAATCAATTCGCAAAAAGCCTCCTTTCCACTCAGCTATCCTGGACCATTCGTCACCTTACGCCCCGGCACCGTCGGCACCGGCGTGGAGCTTTACGCCATCACCCGGGTGCGCAGCCAGTTCGTGGAAGCGCAGATCCACGATGAAGGCGGCACGCTGAACACTTACACCGTGCTGGCCGAAGGCTATGTGCGCCTCGAAAATCTCGTGAACGAACCCAGCGATTACGCGCTGGAATCGCTGATGGAGGAGTTTTTTAACGCCTGGGAGGACCTCTCCAACGACCCGGAGAGCGCGTCGACGCGCACCAACCTGCGCGAGGTCGCATTGAACATAACCTCATTTGTCAACGAGTTGGATAGCAACTTCGATGAGGAAATCGACTATCTCAACAGCCAGATCGCCGAGCGCGTGGACCGCATCAACAGCCTGGCTGAACAGATTGCCGGGATTAATAAGCAAATCTCCCAGCTCGAAAGCCAAGGCGCCACCATCCAAGTTAATGCCAACGATCTTAAGGATCAGCGCGACGCTTACATCGAGGAGATGAGCCAGATCATCAACGCGCGCGTGATCGAGCATAACAACGGCTCCGTCAGCGTGCTGGCCCAGGGCCATCCCATCGTCAGCGGCGAATACGTGAATGAATTAGGCCTGCGTCCGACGGACGGCGATCCGACCAAGCTGGTGGTGGAGTTCACGAACAGCCGCATCCCCGTGTCGGTGACCAGCGGTGAATTGCAGGGCCTGCTGCAACTGCGGGACACGGAAATTCCAGCGCTGCGCCAGCAATTCAGCGAGCTGGTCTCTTCATTCACCAACCGCGTGAATCGCATTCACATCGAAGGTTACGGCTTGGACGGGCGGACCGGCCGCTCGTTTTTCTCGGATTACGAAGCCCGGCGCGTCACCGGGGACATCCCGCTCCCGGCCAGTGTGACGCTGGATACCACCTTGGACCAACTCGGCATGGACAGCGGCGACTTCTTCATTCAAGGGCGGCGATTTGAACTGAGCGGCGAGGATGTCAAGCCGGGAAGCGCTATCACTTTGGGGGACTTGATACAGCGCATCGAGGAGCCGCTGAGCGATGTGCGGGTGTATATCGACGGTAGCCTTGGCTTTAACCGGCTGGTGATCGGCCAGTTCAACCCGGCGGAAGCGGACTCGAAGTTCGTGATCAAAGACGGCACCAGTAATTTCTTCGAGGTGTTCGGACTGAAAAACCGCCCGGTCGAGACGCTGGCGACCGAACCGGCGTACCAGAATGCGCTGTACAACTTCAAGCTCAACCCTGTGATCAACAGCGATCTCGATGCGATCGCCGCGGCGGGTAACGACGGCCTGGGCTTCCCCGGCCCCGGCGACAACCGCACCGCGCTGGCGCTGGCTGATCTCAAGAACTCCAACACGGCGATCTACGATTCCACCTTCCAGGAGTTCTACCAGGCGACCATCACCGTGCTCGGTTCCATTTCGCAAAACTACGACCGCGCGGTCAATAGCCAGACGCTGGTGGTGGAGCAGCTTGAAGCGAAGCGCTTGGAGATCAGCGGCGTCAACCTGGACGAGGAAGCCGTCAAACTGATTCAGTATCAAAAAGCCTATGAAGCGAGCGCGAGGGCAATGAATGCCATCGACGAGGTGCTCGACTTGATTGTGAACCGACTTGGCACTGTCGGGAGGTAACGGATGACCTACCGTGTCAGTAACCAGTTGCTGATCAACAACTATTTAAGCGA
>CAYXMN010000123.1:0-8015 GCA_964465955.1 uncultured Planctomycetales bacterium | reverse complement strand
GGCTGATCAACCAGGCGCTGGAGAACGGCGATTCCGGCCTGCGCAGCTTCGTCTCGGTGCAGAGCGGGCTCGTGATGTACCCCATCTTCGCCTTCGGTTCCGACGCGCAAAAAGCGCGCTGGCTGCCCAAGCTGGCGGCGGGGGAGGCCATCGGCTGCTTCGGCCTGACCGAGCCGAACCACGGCTCCAATCCCGGCGGGATGGAAACGCGCGCGCGCCCGGCGGACGGCGGCTACGTGCTGAACGGGGCGAAGGCGTGGATCACGAGCGGCAACCTGGCCGACGTGGCGGTGGTGTGGGCCAAGGTGGGCGACGGCGACGCGAAGAGCATCCGCGGCTTTTTAGTCGAGCGCGGCATGGACGGCTTTAGTGCGACGGAGTATCACCGCAAGCTGAGCCTGCGCGCCTCGGTGACAAGCGAGCTGGTCCTAAAGGACGTGTTCGTGCCGGAGGCGAACCTGCTGCCCGGCGTGGAGGGCCTGCGCGGGCCCTTAAGCTGCCTGAACCAAGCGCGCTACGGCATCGCCTGGGGCGCGGTCGGCGCGGCGCAGTTCTGCCTCGAAGCCGCGCTGCGTTATGGCACCGAGCGCACGCAGTTTGGCAAGCCGATCGCGGGCTTCCAACTGCAGCAGCGGCGCTTGAGCGAGATGGCGACCGCTCTGACGCGGATGCAGCTTATCGCCTGGCGCCTAGGCCAGCTGAAGCAGGCGGGCCAGGCGCTGCCCGCGCAGATCAGCCTGGCCAAGCGCGACAACGTGTTTGCGGCGCGCGAGATCGCCCGGGCCGCGCGCGAGCTGTTCGGCGCGATGGGGATCATGCTGGAGAGCCACGTGATGCGGCACGCCAGCAACCTCGAAAGCGTGTACACCTACGAGGGCACTCACGACGTGCACCACCTGATCCTCGGCGAGGCGCTGACGGGCATCGCGGCGTATGAGGGGTAGCGGCGGCAGGCGGGCAGCCGGAGTGTAGGGCGGAGCCATGCTTCGCTCCTACGCAGATACCGGCATTTAACCGGCGCCCCTAGCGCGCCGCGTAGTCCGCTACAGCTGCCCTACGTCGTCCAGCACGGGCGCGCCGAGGATGATTGCCAGGCGCTCCGTCTCGTAGTCGCCGCCGCCGATGTGCAGCGTCACGTTGCCGCTCACCGCGCCGGACGGCACCGCCACCACGATTTGGCCGTTGCTCCAGCTCACGATGCTGCCCGCGCCGGCCACTGCGCCGCCGCCGAAGGTGATCGTGCTCGCGCCCTGCTGCGCGCCGAAGCCCGCGCCGGTGATCGTCAGCTCCTCGCCCACTTTCAGCCGCGCGGGGGCGATGGCGCTGATCTCCACGTTGCGGTTGAGCACAGCCACGTCGTCGATCCAGATCCCAGTGCCGCCGGTGTTGGTGCCGCTCCACAGCCACCAGCACAAGCGCCCGCTCTTGCCGACGAAGTTCGCCAGCGAGATTTCCTGCAGCTCCCAGCCGCTGGTGGGGCCGTACCAGCCCGCGATGTATTCGTAGCCGTTCCAGGTAGTGTTGAGGTAGACCCCTGAACTGAGCGTGGTTGGCCCGTCGCCGAGCAGCCAGAAGCGCAGCACGGGATCGGCCACGTCCGGGCCGGCGAGGTCGACGCACTGGCGGCCGCTGCCCGGCGGATCGCCCAAATACCAGATGCCCTCGTTGTTGCTTGCTTCAATCGTGCCGGTCCAGCCCATTGACTGCGTGCCGCCGTGCGCGACGGTGGTGCTCAACGCCCACGGCGGCTGTATGCCGTCGTTTTGGAAGTCCCAGTTTACCGTGCCGCTTTCCACGTCGCTGGCGACCGGGAACGGGCGCGCGTTGTACCAGACCAAGGTGATGGCGTAAGGCGCGCTGGGGATGCCGTCGATGTCGGTCGCAACCGCTTTGACTTCAATGCCGGGGTAGTTGTCGTCGTTCAGGGTGTTGCGCGTGTAGGTGAACGGCGCGCTGGTGTCGGTGCGCTTGAGCGAGCCGTGCACGTAGAACACCACCTGGGCCACGCCGGTGTCATCGGACGCGCTGGCGGTGAAGGTGGTGTCGCCGCTGACCGTATCACCCGCGTTGTGGCTGGTGATGGTCACGGTCGGCGGGTCGCTGGTCGCTTGCGCCGCGCTGAAGTTGTCGAGGTTCGCCCCGCGGGCGTTGCCGGAGTCGGACTTCACGTCGCCGCGGTAGCGGAATTCCAGGTAGGCTGTGCCGGTGCCGAGGCTATAGGTGGCGTTGAACGTGGCCCAATCGCTAGCGCTGGGGATGTCCGCCAGCTTGGCCCAGCTCGTTCCGTTGTCCGTGGTGGCCCACAGCGAGAAGTTGCCGCGGCTGCGGTAATAGAACTTTACCTGCAGCGGGCGGGTGAAGCCGCTTAAATCCAACCGCTGGCTGCGCAGATCGTCGAAGCAGTCGTGCCACTCGCCGGCGGTGCCCAGCGGCGCGACATAGGCTTCGTTGCCGGAGCCGAGCGGCGTGGGCGAGGCAGGCGAGGCGCGCAGCGCCCACTGGCTGAACTGGCCGTCGCGTTCTTGCGCGTGGTGCAGGTTGCGCCACAGGCTCAGGTCCGTCTCGAAGGTGTCGCTTTGCGCGGTCACGCCGCTGTTGCTGACGGTGACGCTGATCGTGTCGCTGGCGGCCTGGCCGGTGTCGTCGAACGCGCGCGCGGTGAGCGTCAGCGGGCCGTTGAACTCCGTCAGCGTGTTCCAAGTGTAGCTTTGCGTGCCGCTAAAGGTTGTCCACTCGTGCAGCAAGAAGCCGCCCGAGAGCAGTTGCACCTTGCTCAAGCCCACGTCATCGCTGGCGCTGACGGTCACCGTCGTGTTGCCGGACACGGTTGCGTCGGCCAGCGGCGCATTAAGCGTGACGCTGGGCGGGCTCGAAGTGTACAGCGTGTAGTCCGCCGTCATCGTGTCGGCGATGGCCGAGATGCCGTCGACGGTGATGCCGGTGCCGCTGCCGGCGTAGTTGTTGCTGCTGGGAATGGTCACAGGCGACAGCGCATCCGTGCCATCGTAGTAATCATCCGCGTCGGCGCTGCCGTTGCCGGTCTCGATCTCCTCCAGGCCGTCGGCTTCCATCAGCCTGAACTGCTTGTGCACCGCGTAGGAGTTGTCGTAGAGCGTATCTCCTTCCTCGTTAATTGTGGCGTCGACATGCCACAGCAGGATGCCGCTGCCGGGGGCCGGGCTGTCGATGCCGGTCTTCT
The DNA here is from genome assembly GCA_964465955.1 of uncultured Planctomycetales bacterium. Taxonomy (GTDB): domain Bacteria; phylum 4484-113; class 4484-113; order 4484-113; family JAFGCY01; genus CAYXMN01. The sequence continues at coordinate 4,816 of CAYXMN010000123.1, read as the reverse complement.
TGCGCACCTGCGCCATGTAAAACTCCGTCCAGGGCGAGACCGGATCGAAGCCGGGCATGATGATCAACGCGTCCTGGCTGTCGGTGGAGTGGCTCATCGCGTAGTCCGGCAGGTTGGTGTAGGCGATGACCGGATTGATCCAGCCCAGCAGGTATTTGTTATAACAACTGTGGTCGCAGTTGCTATGCATGATGTCGAGCCCGCCGACGCCGCCGTCCGGGCCGACGCTGCCGTCGTAGTCGTACCAATCCGGCAGGCCCAGGCCGTGGCCTGTCTCGTGGATCACCGTGGTGGTGGAAAAATGGCTGGGCGTGGGCGGGGTGGCGTTGAAGGCGTAGGAGCGCTCCCACTGCCAGGAGTAACTGCCGAAGCGCACGCCGTCCACCTCATACGTGGTGTTGAAGCCGGTGTGGTAGCCCCACCAGAACGTGGCCCAGTCGCCGTGCGGCCCGGTCCACATCACCGAGAACTCGTCCACCACCCCGTCGCCGTCGTTGTCATACTGGCTGAAGTCCGCGCCGGCAGCGTCCGCGGCGAGGATCGCCTCCATCATCAGCCCTTCGCGGCGCGACGTGTCGGTGGCGTAATCGTTGTTGTCGTTGGGGTGGTACCAGGCGCGCGGGTGCTGGGCGGTGTACCAGCCGTACACCGCGCCGGTGATGTTGAGCTGGCCATAGCTCGACTTGTCGTAGTAATAATGCAGGCCGTGGTACCACGTGCCGGGCTGGCCCTCGCCGAACAGCATGGAGTCAAAATGATCATGGGTGAAGTAGCCGGGATAGCTTTGGTCACCCTCGATTTCCGGGTCGTCGGGGAACTGGATGATCAGCGTGAAGTATTTCATCGTGCCCAGGCTGGGCAACGTTGCGGCAGTCTTGGGGCGCGGCTGGCCCAGCGCGAGCAGGTCGCGCTCGTCGACGACGCGGTCGTAGTTAAGATCTAGCTCGACCCAGCCCAGTTCCTGGCTCGACGCCTGGCGGATCGCGCTGGAAGGTTTGCCGCTGAGGCTCGCGCCGAAGTTGTCCTTGATCAGCCCGGCGATTTGGCGCGGGGCGTAAGTCTCCAGCGCGAGGCTGCCGCGTTTGGGCCGTTTCAGCTCGTAGGTGCCCAGGCGGCGCGCAAAGTCCTGCGCGCCGGCCAGCGTGCCTTCGCGCTCCATGCGCTCCAGCATGCCTGCCTCGGGCGGGGTCAGCGCAAAGGCCGCCGTGGCCAGCGCCAGCAGCGTGAGAAGGGTGAGGGCGGGACGGAGAGCAGTTGCGTGGTTCATCGCGCAGCCTCCGTCACGGTTTCAATATCAAAGTTGAGCCGCCGGCTGTGGCGGTCGCGCAATTGCAGGAACTCCGCGTCATTCACGAAGCGCACGCGCGCCTCCGCCGCCGGAGCGAGCACCCGGAAGCGCACGGTGAGCAGCTCACCGGCGCCGGCGCTCAGGCCTGGATCGCCGGGCAAGCCGGTGAAGGCGAAGGGCACGAAGCCGGTTTGGCGCGTATCCGCCAGCGTCACCATCGCCGCCGGGATGAAGCTGCCGGCGCAGGCGCCGACCGGTTCAAGCACGGCCGGATCGAAAGCCAGGCGGCAGCTCCCTTGGTACACCTCGCTCGTGAACTCGCCCAGCAGCCGCGCCTCGAACTCCGCGCCGGCGGCTAGCCCCCCTAAGGCGGGCACAGTCAGCACGAGCTTGTTGGCCGGGGCCGGGTTAAGCGCGCCGCCGTCATCCGGCGTCTCGAGCGCGGGGGCGGCCGGTTCGCCGGCGTATTGCTCCGGCACGCTGGGTGCGGACGCGCCGCCGCCGCCGCACGCCGCCAGGAGGACCGCGAGGAGGACGGGCACCGCGAGCCGCTGCAGTAGGCGCAGCACAGCGCGGGAGAGCGGGGGAGTAGCCTGGATCATACTAATATTGTAACGGGCAAACCGGGTTGTGGTAACCCCTTCGGGGATAACCCCTGGGGGTATTTTTCGTCGTCTCAGTGCGCGCCAGCCTACTCGATGTCGAGCAAGGCCTGGCCGTTTTCCACACGATCCCCCGCGCTGATGTGAATCTTTTTCACGGTGCCGTCGCGCTCGGCGGCGATCTCGTTCTCCATCTTCATCGCTTCGAGGATCAGCAGTACGTCGCCGACATGCACCGCATCCCCTTCGGTGACGAGTAGCTTGACCACCAGCCCCGGCATCACCGCGGTGACCGCGCCGGGTCCGGCGGGCGGCGGCCCCTGCTCGCCTTGATGGTGGTGCATCTGGCTGCGCAGGCGCATGCCGTTGAGGTCGATCTCATATTCCTTGCCATCCACCACGGCCCGGGTTTGTTCCAGCTGCACATCGAAGGCGATGCCGTCGACGGTGATCATGCTCTCCTGGGTGCCGATGATAAACGGCACATCATCGACCAGCATGCTGTTACCGCTCAGGTCGATGCGGTGCTCGGTTCCATTCACTTTTATCTTGAACTGGCGGTTCATCCTATTACCTCAGCAGTATTCCTAGAACAGCGACAGGCCGGTCCAGCGCATTGAGGGCTGCCAGGCCTGTTCCCAGCGGGTCATCGCGTGCTCCGCTTCGTGCGCGGGCTGGTACTGCGCGATATCGGTTTCCAGCGCGGCCTTGGTGGCGATGGCGGCGAGCGCGATCAGGTGGTCGTCGATCCCGTTGCGGCGCCACTCCAGGAACCTGCGCGCCACCTGCGGGAACAGCGCGTAACTCAGTACGTCTTCTTCGTTGCGCGCCAGATCCCCGATCTCCGTCCTGGCCTGTTCCATCATCGCGGGTAGCAGATCCGCGGGACGGCAGGTGACCGGCTCTTCGTTGCCGATTATCAGCTTTTGGATTTCCGGGTTGATGGGCGCCGGCGGGCGGCCGTAATAGCCCCGCACGTACTGCTTGACTTCCTCCGGCACTACCTTATAACGGCCGAAGATCACGTTGAGCGTAGCCTGGGTGCCGACAATCTGGCTGGACGGCGTGACCAGCGGCGGGTAGCCCAGCTCCTCACGCACGCGCGGCACTTCCTTGAGCACTTCCTCATAACGGTCCGCCGCGCCCTGCTGGCGGAGCTGGCTCATCAGGTTGGAGAGCATGCCGCCGGGGATCTGATATTGCAGCACGCGCACGTCGACGCGCCGGATGCCTGACTCGAAGCTTTGATACTTCTGGCGCACCTTGCCGAAATAGTCGCTGATCTCCGCGAGCTTGCTTAGGTCCAGGCCGGTGTCGCGCGCCGTGCCCTGGAAGCTCGCCACGATCGGCTCCGCCGCCGGCTGCGAGGTCATGCCCGCCAGCGAGGAAATCGCGGTGTCGATAATGTCCACGCCTGCCTCGGCGGCCTTGATCGCCGACGCGGTCGCCATGCCGCTGGTGGAGTGCGTGTGGAACTGCACGGGCAGGCCCACTTCGTCCTTGAGCTGCTTGACAAGGTCGTACGCCACATACGGCGAGATCATCCCCGCCATGTCCTTGACGCCGATGGAGTCCACGCCGAGATCACGCAGCTGCCCGGCCAGCTTCACAAAGTCCTTGATGGTGTTGACCGGGCTGATGGTATAGCTGAAGCTGCCCTGGGCGTGGCCGCCGTATTTCTTAACGAAGCGGATCGCCGCTTCCATGTTGCGGATGTCGTTGAGCGCGTCGAAGATGCGGAAGATGTCGATGCCCACGTCCTTGGAGTGGTAGACGAACCGCTCCAGCACGTCATCCGGGTAATGTTTATAGCCCAGCACGTTTTGCGCGCGCAGCAGCATCATGAACGGCGTCTTGGGCATCAGCGCCTTGAGCTTGCGCACGCGATCCCAAGGGTTTTCATTTAGGAAGCGCATCGCGGAGTCGAAGGTCGCCCCGCCCCACATTTCCAGCGCGGCGTAACCGGCGTTGTCGATGGCCTCGGCGATGGGCAGCATGTCGTCGCAGCGCATGCGCGTCGCCAGCAGCGACTGGTGGGCATCGCGCAGCGAAGTGTCACATAACCTGAGTCTCGTTTGTTTCATTGGTTCATTGCCTCCTGGCGCCGGCATCAGCCAGCTGGCGTTTGCACCCTAAAGCGGGATGTTGCCGTGCTTCTTCGGCGGGTTGGCGTCGCGCTTCGTGCGCAGCATCTCCAGCGCTTCGATCAGGCGCGGACGGGTCTGGGCCGGCTCGATGATGTCGTCAATGTAGCCCCGGCCCGCCGCCACATACGCGTTGGCGAATTTCTCGCGGTACTCCTGGGCCAGCTCCGCCTTGCGCGCAGCAGGATCCGCCGCCGACTCGATCTCCTTCCTGTGGATGACGCCGACCGCGCCGTCCGGCCCCATCACCGCAATCTCGGCGGTGGGCCAGGCGTAGTTGACGTCGCCGCGGATGTGCTTGCTGCTCATCACGTCATACGCGCCACCGTAGGCTTTGCGCGTGATGATGGTGATCTTGGGCACGGTCGCCTCGCAATAGGCGTACAGCAGTTTCGCGCCGTGGATGATGATGCCGCCGTGCTCCTGGCTCACGCCCGGCAGGAACCCCGGCACGTCCTCGAAGGTGATGAGCGGGATGTTGAACGCATCGCAAAAACGCACGAAGCGCGCGGCCTTGCGGCTGGCGTCAATATCCAGCACGCCGGCCAGCACTTGCGGCTGTTGCGCGACGATGCCGATGGAGTAGCCGTCCAGGCGGGCGAAGCCGACGATGATGTTGCGCGCATAGTTGGCGTGGACTTCCAGGAAGTTGCCGTTGTCCACGACATGCTTAATCACAGCCTTCATGTCGTAAGGCTTGATCGCGTTTTCGGGGATGATGGTCGGCATGCTGATGAAGCGCGGCGCGGACGAACGCCCCCTGCTCGAGCGCGCCTTGTGGC
>CAYXMN010000122.1:7371-8029 GCA_964465955.1 uncultured Planctomycetales bacterium | reverse complement strand
CATCCCCAAGCGCAAAGCGGACATCGCGCGCCAGTTCCCGCATGTGGACATGCTGCTGGACTATTCCGACCCCGAATTGGTGCTCGATGAACTGTCGCGGCGCTTTCCCCCGCTGGCGGCGATGCCGGCGGCGGCGGAAGCCCCCGCGGCCAGGCCAAGCGCTGCAATCTGCCGCGCTTCCTTTATCACGGCGATCCGCGGCTGCAACCACCGTTGCGCTTACTGCGTCGTGCCGTCCGCCCGCGGGCCGCAGCGGGACGCGCCCCTGGCCGGGATCGTGGCGGAGGCGCGCGCGCTGGAGCAAGCCGGTGCGCCGGACGCCTGGGTGCTGGGCCAGAACATTCTGGCCTATGGCCGCACCAGCGGGCCGGGCGCGCCGGGCTTCGCGGAGTTGATGGAAGCGCTGCTGAGCGCCACCTCGCTGCGCTGGCTCGGCTATCTCACCAGCCTGCCCGCCGACTTGACGGGGGAGATCTGCCAGCGCGTGATTGCAAATCCCCGCGTCACCTCGCTGCTGCACCTGCCGGTGCAGTCCGGCAGCGATAAAGTGCTTGAGGAAATGCGCCGGGGCTATACCGTGGAGCACTACCGCCGGGTGGTGGAGCTGGCGCGCGCGGCCCGGCCGGACCTCTACCTCACCACCGACCTGCTGGTCGGC
>CAYXMN010000122.1:0-7346 GCA_964465955.1 uncultured Planctomycetales bacterium | reverse complement strand
ACCGAGACGGAGCAAGACTTCCAACAGACGCTCGCCCTGGTGCGCGAGATCGGCTTCGACGACGCCTACATGTTCGCCTACAGCCCGCGCCCCGGCACGCCCGCCGCGCTCGAACTAGACGATCGCTTGCCGCGTCCGGCCAAGCTGGAGCGGCTGCGCGAGCTGATCGCCCTCCAGCGCGAGCTGGGGGCGCAGCGCAACCAGCGCTATGTGGGCCAGGAGCTGGAGGTGATCATCGAGCAACGTACCGCAAACGGCGCCACCGCGCGCACGGCGTTCAACAAGCCGGTCTACCTGCCGGCCACCGGCCAGCGCGTCGGCGGGTTCACACGCGCGCGCGTCACCGGTGTGCGAACCAGCAGTTTCCTGGGGGAGGAGGCCACCGGCTAGGCATGGCGGCTCCGAGCAAGCCCGTGGTGTATTGGAAGCCCGCGCCGTTCGCGGTCTACGCCCCCGATCGCCGGCGGATCTGGCTGGAGCATGCATTGGCGCTGTGCTGCCTGCTGGTATTCGCCGCGGCGCTGGCGCCGCGCCCGGCGGACCGCGATGCGGCGCTGCTGGTGCCCGTGGCCTACCACCGTCTGCAATTGGAACAGCGCGCCCCGGCGGTGGTCGCGTTAAACCTGCCCGGCGGGGATTACAGCGTCGAACCCCAGAGCCTCGGATACTTCACGCCGGGCGGTAAGTTTGTTTACACCGCAGCCGTCGCGCGCGGGCTGATCTACGGCCGTTCCGGCGATACGGCGTACATTATGGAACTCGCCGCCCCGGAGGACTCGCGCGCGTTTTTAGAGTTCCACCTTGACCAGATCCGCGCCGGCGTCCTGGAGCAGAACCGGCTGGCCAACCTGTTGGTGCAGGCGCGCCGCGCCGCGCAAGAGATCGATGACGAGCAGGAACGGGCGGTCATCAAAGCTTACCGCGAGCTGGGCGCAGGCGCGCTGCACGCCGGTGCGGCGGAAGCGGAGGCGCTCCTGCGGCAGGCCCAGTCACAGCCGTCCCAGGCGCAACATGCGCTGGCCAGGTACAGCCAGCGGCAGGCGGCGCTCAAGCAGCGCTTCTACGCCTGCCGGCGCGCCAAGGTCGAGGTGGCCGGGCTGCAGGCCATGCTGCAGCTCGCGTTGGCGCGCCTGCCCGAACAGCCCAGCTCGGAACTGCTCAGCCTGGGGGATCGCCAACTGGTGGCGGACTCGCTGGAGCAGTCCTTGGCGCAACAGGAACGCGCCTGGCGCGAACGGCTGCGCAGCGTCCAGGCGGAACTGGACAGTGCGCCGGGCGAACCTCCCGCGGTGCAGCCGGCAACCGGACCCGCCGGTGCGGCGCACCCCGCGCCCGCGGCCCCGGAGGCCGTGGAGTTGGCCGGGGCAATGCGCGCGGCGCGGCGCGCCATCCTGCTGGCGGAAGCCGCCGAGCTGCGCCAATGCTTGGACAAGCTGGCGCAGGTGCGCAGCCGGGCCCTCACCGGCCGGCCGCCGGGCTGGACCGACTTGCCGCAACTGGCTTTCATGCCGCAGGAGCTGGCCCAGCCCAGCCTCGCCGCGCTGCCCGGCTACGGCATGCTGCTGGGGCTCGACGGGCAGCCGACGCCCACCCTGGGCTTGCTGCGCCAGCTGGCCTGCCGCTTTGAGAGCCGCCTGCCGGCGGGCGGCGAACCAGCGCCGGTGCTGCCGCAGCAGGGCTTTCCCTTCGAGCTGCCCTACGGCCTGCTGGCGGTGGATTTAGCCGAGCGTCGGGCGGGCTTCGCGGACGCCGGGGGCCGGGACGGCGAGGCGGGGCCGTCTGTGATGGCCCAGAGCCTGGAAGCGATGCTCGCGGATCCCGCGGCCTACGGCCTGGCCAGCCTGGATCTGGCCTACGTGCGCTGCCTGGCGTGGTATGCGGCGCTGCCTGCCAATCCAGCCGCCGCCGTACCCGGTGGCTAGCACTGTCAGGAAAATGCCAGAAAACAGGGCCATGATAGTTGGACGTAAATATTAATAAGGGGTAAAATTTAAGCGTCCCAACATTTAGCGTCGAGAGAACTGCAATGGGAGATTCCACCTATGTTCCGGCCTGGAAGGGATGGGCTGCCGGATCGTTGCTGAGTATTTTGCTCCTCTGCGGCTTGACCGGTTGCGGCGGGGGTGGCGCCGATGCGACTCCAGCTTCCTTGGCCAACAGCGCCGGGCAGGTGCCCTGGCCCCCGCCGGCAACGCGCTCGGCCAGCGCGGCTCTCAATTTAACCGGCGCGGAATATGCCCAAAAGAATAGTGGATCATCCGGCAGCGGGACCGCGCTGGAGCTGGTGGTGGAAGGCGGCTTGGGCTGGCGCGGTGTTGTTCGTTGGACTGTCAAATTACCAGCGCGGGGCGTGGGAGTGGATTCAACTTGACGCCGGGCCGCTCGACCAATCGGTTGCCGCCGGCGAGAACTACTTGTCGCCCGGCGACAGCTTCAGCGTGGCCGTGGTCTATTGCGGCGGGGTTACCGCGCTGGTGAACTCGGTTGGCATCGAGACGGAGTTCACCGGATTGCAGCCGCCCCAGAACTTGGCCGGCGAAGCCAGCCCAGGCCAGGTCTTGCTCACCTGGGACGCGGTGGCCGGCGCCACGGGCTATCTGGTCGAACGCGATATCGAGTCCGGCTTCGCGACCGGTGTGACGCTGACCGCCGAACCGGTCACGGACGCGGCCTACATCGACACCACGGTGCTGAATAACAAGATGTACTACTACCGGGTGCGGGCCGTCGATGCCGAAGCACAGTACGAACCCAGCGGTTATCTCGACGTGCATGCGCCCCAGGCGGACATAGCGCTGCCCACTAACCTGCGGGTCAGCGAGCGGGGACTGGATTACCTCAAGTTTCAATGGGACTGGAGCGGGGCTAATCCCGCCGGTTTTGACGTGTTCGTCAACGGCACGCCGGATGCCTTGCTTGGCATATCCTACTTCAGCGGCCCCGGCATCATGCGTTCCGTAATCATTAACGGTTTGTCGCCCTCCACCACGGTTTATGTGCGGGTTGCCGCATATAACGCCTCGCACTGGCTGGGCCCGGCTACGGACGACGTGGCCGGAACGACTGAGGGATGGACGGAGCCGCTGATCATTGGCGCGGGGAGCGGCCCGATTTCGGTTTGTAATACGGCGGATGGGCTGGCGCTGGCGTATAAGGGCAGCACGGGCCTGGGTATCGCCAGATTTGACGGCACCAGCTGGAGCACGGAAATTGCCAGCACGGTGGAGACTGGCACATATGTTGATATCGTGGCAGCTCCGACCGGCAAACTGGTGGCCGTGATCCACGAAAGCACGGCTGACGACTTTTATAGCGCGTTTGAAACGGAGGGCGGCTGGGAGACTGTCCGTGTCCACGGCGACGGCAACACGCTGCACGACCACCCGGTCAGCGGCATCAACTGCGGGGTGGCGGCGGGCGCGAGCGAAGTGCTGGCTTGGCACCTCGACGTCTCAGGCTCGGCCTGGCGGGTGTACCAGGCTGATGTGGCGAACAGCAGCTGGAGTGACGCCTTTACGGCGCCGGGCGAGTTATCGGATGCGCTGAGCATCGCCTTCGACGGCGAAGCTGCCGCCTGCCTGTGCTACCACGGCGGCAAGCTGCAGTTCGGCGAGGAGGCCGGGGGCTGGGCGCTCAGCGATGCGCTGGATAGCTCCGGCGACGGGATTGGCAGCTGCGTGCAGTTGTTCCGCCATGGGGCCAAGTGGGACGCCATCGCGCTGTCCACCCTGGCGGACACTTGGTACTACCTCACCAGCGCAGCCGAGCCCTGGACCACCGAAGAGATCGGCGCGACCGCCGTGCTGGGATTTTCCTACACCCAGCCGGTGCTGCTCGATGATCAACCGGCGTATTGCACCTTCCACACGTCCCAGGGCTGGAAGTTCAATGAGCGGAAGTCGGATTGGCTCACCCAAAGCATCGGCAACGAGATGGCCAACGGCACGAGCTTTGGCGCATTTGCGATGCTGGATGAAGTGTTGTACTTCATCTTCGCCGATCCCGCTGACGGCAATCTCAAGTACATGACCGGCATTGTGCCGGAATAGCGGCGCGCGCAGCGCCGGTTGGCAACTAGCGGCGGGGTAAGCTGGGGAACGTGGATTCGAACCACGACCGGCTGATCCAGAGTCAGCTGTCCTACCGTTAGACGATTCCCCAGGGAAGGGCTAGAATTATAACATCACTGCCGAGCATAAGCGAGCTGAAATATGGGAAAAACCACTAATCTTGGAAATCGGATGGTTTGCCGCATCGGTGCCGGCCTGCTGGGGGTTTTATGCCTGGTTGCAGCGGGCTGCGGCGGAGCGGCGGCGCCGGTCTCGCCGGGCGGGCCGGACTCCCTCAGCCTGCCCTGGCCCCCCCCGGCGGCGGTCGCCCGCGGGGTAAGCGCCAGCTCCAATCTCAATGGCGCGGACTATTCCACCAAAAACGATGCCTCCACCGCCACCGGCACCCAGCTCGCGATGGAGCCGGACGCCGGCAAGGCATTCGGTTTCGCGGTCTACACCTTCCCCGCCTTGCCTGACGGCGCGGACCTGCTCCACGTCGATGTCTCCGCGGGTATCACGGACGGCGGCCAGGTTTTTGTCGGCCTGTCGAACTACACCCGCGGCGCTTGGGAGTGGTTCGCCACCACCGCCGGCAGCTTCTCCTATGCGATCACCTCCAGCTCGACCTACCTGTCCCCCGGACGCGCGCCGAGTATCGCGGTTATCTACTACGGCGAATCGTCGGCGACGGTGCATCTGATTGCGCTGGAGACCTCGGCGCCCGCGCTGCAGCCGCCGACCGGCCTGGCCGGCGAGAGCGCCCCCAACCAAATCGATCTGACCTGGGACGCGGTGGCCGATGCCACCGGTTATCTGGTTGAGCGTTCGTTTGTGTCGGCGTTTACCCCGTATGTGCAGCTCACGGCGACGGCGATCACGGCGACAACTTACAGCGACACCGAGCCCGGCGAGGACCGCATGTGTTACTACCGCGTGATCGCCGTGAACGACACGGGCCAGTCCGCTCCGTGCGATCCCATCGATATTCACGCGCCGGAATCCGATCTGCCGATGCCGACCAATTTCCGGGTCACCGCCGCGTCGTTAACCTCGGTAACGGTCAAATGGGACTATAGCGGCTCGATGCCGTCCAACTTTGAAATCCTGCTGGCGGAAGAGCCTGATCAACCGCTGGGTTTGCGCGCGGGCTTTACCCCCGGTTTCATTAAATACGACACCATTGAAGAGCTCGAACCTGGCGCCACGGTCTACCTGCGGGTGGTGGCGCTGGACAGCCACGGCTGGCGCGGCGTGGCCACCGATGACCTGGCGGCCACCACCAAAACGCCCTGGAGCTGGGGCACGCCGGTGGTCATCGCCAATGGCACCGGGCCGGTCGCGGTCTGCCAGACGCCCACCGGCCTGGCCGCGGCGTATAACGGCGCCGGCGGGATGGAGGTTGCGCAGAACTCCGGCAGCGGCTGGACGACGAGCTCAGTGACCAGTAATACAACCGAAGACTATCTCGACATCGCCGCCAATGACGATGGGAATCTGTGCGCCGCCCTCCATACCTACAACACCGACGACCTTGGTGTTGGCGTTTACAACGGGACGACGTGGAATTACCAGCGCGTGCATGGCGCAGGCACGACCGGCCAGGGCCATGACAAGAGCGGCTACCGCTGCCAAGTGGCCGCAGGCGATGGTGAGTTTTGGGTAGTGCATTACGACCAAACCGGCTTTGACTTCCTGATCCACCACACCGCGATCTCGCCGGTGGCCTGGGATACCACCACTTTAAACGCCGACAAGGATGAGTCGGCCTGCGGCGTCGGTTACAACGGCGCCAATCCTTGCGCCTTTATTTACGACGCAGTCGCGCACCAATTGAAATTCGCGACCAGCGCCGATAGCTGGACCTTCAGCCAAGCGCTGCCCAGCGCGAATGACAATCTGGGCGAATCGTTCAACGTCTGCAGAATTGGCACGGACTGGGTGATTCCCGCGCTGGATGCCATTGCGGAGGAGGTCTACCTGGTTTCAGGCTCGGCGGCGCCCTTGAGCGTGTCGTCGGTCGGCACCATGGACGAAATCGGCATCATGTTCACCAATGTCGTTGAGATCGGCGGCGTTCAGGCGTTCGCAGGCTACCGCTCAACCACCGGCTGGCATTTCGTGGATCACAGCAGCGGCTGGGTGATTCAGGAGATCGACTTGCCGAGCGCGACCCTCGGCCCAAATCTTGATCTTGGGGTGATGAACGACCTGCCTGTAATTGTGTTCGCCGATCCCGCCAGCAACTCGATTAAAGCCTGCACAGGGATCCCACCGCAATAATGCAGGACGCCCTTACCCGGCTGTACGCGCTCGGCCCGGGCCGGATGCTGCCGGGGCGCGAGCGCTTGCGCGGCGTGCTGGCGGCGGCGGGCGATCCGCTGCGGGCAGTGCCCAGCGTCTTAGTGGGCGGAACCAACGGCAAGGGGCGTGTGGTGGCCGCCTTAAGCGCCGCCGCGGCCCAGGCCGTTCCCAGCGGGGCGTTCCTCAAGCCGCACCTCAAGACCATCCGCGAGCGCTGGCGCGTGAAGGACCAGGACCTCAGCGCCCAGCATTTCGCACGCTTCGCCACGGCGGCCTGCGACTTGATCGACGACCAGCAAGCCCCGGTCAGCTTTTTTGAAGCTAACGTGCTGCTGGGCGCGCTGGCCTTCCGCGAGCTGGGCTGCCGCCTGGCGATCTGGGAGGTGGGCCTGGGCGGCAAGGAAGACGCCTGCAACTTGGCCGATCCGCTCGTCAGCGTGATCACCAACGTGCAGTATGACCATCAAGCGATCCTGGGCGGCAGGCTCAGCGAAATCGCGCGCGACAAGGCGCAGATCGCGCGGCCGGGGCGCCCGCTAATCCTCGGCCCGGCCCGGCCCGGCTGGGAGGCGGCCTACGCCGAGTACCAGCCCGTCGTGGCGGAAGTCTGCCGCCAGATCGGCGCGCGGCTGGTGGAAGCACCGGCGCCGCCCCAGGCGCAGTGGGACGCCTACCTGGCCGGCGGGGCGCAGGGATTGCCGCCGGACACGCGCGCGCTGGTGGCCGCCGTGCTGGCGGAACTGGCCCGTGCCGGGCACGGCCTGCCCGCGGACGCGGCGGACGCCGGATTGCACGAGGTGCGCTACCGCGGGCGGATGGAGCATGCCAAGCTCGCCGGCGCCCCGGTGTTGCTGGATGCGGCCCATAATCCCGACGGGTTGCGCTGGCTGGCGCGGGTGTTGCAGGTGAGCCGCCCCGGCGCGCGCTACCCGGTGGTATTCGGCTGCCAGGCCAGCCGCGACCCTGTCGAAATGCTCAGCGAGCTGCGCGAGG
>CAYXMN010000121.1:0-8110 GCA_964465955.1 uncultured Planctomycetales bacterium | reverse complement strand
AGCTTCAGCTCCGAGAACACGAGCATTAACGGGCCGATGGTCTCAGAACCCGGTTCAACAAGGACAGGCTTGTGAATACGTTGTTCTGGATGTTGGTGTTAGCGCTAATCCTGCACCAGGTTCCGGCGCGCTGGTTCCCGTGGGTGGTGGGTGCGCTGATCTTCGCTGTTCTCATCTTCTTCTGTTACTTAGACCACCTTTAGATCCGCTAGATCCGCATGATGTAAGCACCTAACATGCCTGGCGTGGTAACCTAGTGCTAACCGTTGTGGATTCCATAGTTTCACACAAATTCAGATAAATCAGAGCGTTTTTATGGTATTTAGTATGGCTGGCGTTCATAAGCAGTCCCAGCCCCAGGAGAAGCGTCATGGACCAGTTGACCCCTAAAACTAAGCTTAACGAGCTGCTGAACCAGTTCCCATACCTGGTGGAGTTCCTCGGCCAGTACAATCCCAAGTACGCCGTGCTGGCCAGCCCGGTGCTACGCAACACCCTGGGGCGTGCCGCGACCCTGGGCAAGGTCGCCGCGCTGGGCGGGGCGGACGCAGGGCAGTTGCTCGCGGCGATCCGGGACAAGGTCAAGGCCATGGGCGGGCCGGAGCTGGCCGTTGAGGTGGGTAGCCTGCCGCGCACCCGCGAGGAGCGCCGCGCTGTGCTCAAGGGGTTGATTGCCGACTTGCATGCGGGCCAGGACGCCGAGGGGGTCAAGCAGCGCTTCAACGAGTTGATCGAGGACGTGGGGCCGGCGGAGATCGGCGAGATGGAGCAGGAGCTGCTGGCGGCCGGGATGCCGGTGACAGAGATTCACCGCCTGTGCGATGTGCACGCCGACCTGATGCGTGAAGGGCTGGAAGGCCAGGAGCTGCCGCAGTTGCCCGCCGGGCACCCGGTGCACACCTACATCGCGGAGAACGAAGCGCTCACCGGTGTGGCGGCCAAGCTGGACGCGGTCTTGCTGGCGCTCGGCACTCCGCCGGAGGATGCCAAGCTGGCCGCGCAAGCAGCCGTGATCGAGCCGTTGCTCGCTGATTTTGCCAAGGTGGAGCTGCATTACGTGCGTAAGGAGAACCAGCTCTTTCCGCGACTGGAACAGCATGGCGCAAGCGGTCCGCCGCAGGTGATGTGGGCGGTGCATGACGACATCCGCGCATTGCTCAAACAAGCCCGCAGCGCATTCAGCCAGGGCCAGGCCGCCGCCTTCGCGGACATACTGAGGCAGGCGCTGAAGAAATTCAACGACATGGTGTTCAAAGAACACCACATCCTGCTGCCGATGGCGTTGAGTATCTTCAGCGAGGAGGACTGGCTGGCCGTGCGGCGCGGCGAGGAAGAAATCGGCTTTGCCCTGGTCCAACCCGGCACGGACTGGCCCCCGGCGGGAACCGCCGCTCCGGCCTTGCAGCATGCCGCAGCCGCTCCAGTGGTGGGCCCCGCCAGTGCGCAAGCCGGGGTGATGCTGCACTTTCCAACCGGGATGCTCTCGCCAGAACAAGCCCTCCTGCTGTTCAACCACCTGCCGGTTGAGATCAGCTTCACCGACGAGACGCACACCGTGCGCTTTTTCTCCCAGGGCAAGGAGCGGATATTCCCGCGCAGTCCAGGCGTGATCGGGCGCCATGTGACCAAGTGCCACCCGCCTAAAAGCGTGCACATGGTGGAAGAGATTCTACGCAGCTTTGAGCAGGGCAGCCGTGATGTGGCGGAGTTCTGGTTGACCTTGGAAGGCAAGCTCATCCATATCCGCTACTTCGCCATCCGGGATAACGCTGGCCAGTTTCGCGGCACGATGGAAGTGGTGCAGGATGTGACAGGCATTCAACGGCTTGCAGGCGAGCGCCGGTTGCTGCAATGGGAATAGCAGCCTCCGTTGCGTATAATCGTGGCAATCCGCGAGGTGGCAGACATGAAACTCGTTGCGCAACTGATGAACGACGGCGTGGAACTGAACCTGACTGGCAACGCCGGGACGCACTATAACGGCGTGCGTATTGTCGAAGTGTGGGATGATTTCATTGCGGTGGAACCCAGCGAGAGCGGCATGCGCCAGGCCGGCCAGTTCCGCGGTGGCAAGGCGTATATCAACATCGCCACCATCACCCGCGTGGAGCTGGGCGGGATGGCCGGCGGCGTGCAAGACTCCATCCGCCGCCGCTTGCAGTAGCGCCGCGGCGTGAGCTGCCGGCGAGCCGGCCCGCCTGGATTAGCCTGGCGGGGCAGGCGTGTATAATTCCTGCGTGAGGAAGGCACTCGGGACGCTACTGGCTGTATCCCTGATGTTGGCGCTGCCGGCGTGGCGCGTTTGCGCGCAGGAAGCCGGCGCGGAGGCAGAGTCCCCGGCCATCGACATCGCGCTGGGAGATGACCTCGGCAGCGCGCCAGACGCCGGCTGTAATTGTTCCGAAGCTGCGCCAGCCGGCGACGGGCCGGGCTACGAGTTTTTTGGCCCTGCCGGCCTGGTTTCCCAGCACCCGCCCGCCGTTTTATTCCTCAGCATGCCTCCTGAGACAGCGCTCACGCTACCGGACGGGGCGGAACGTTACAGCTTCAAGCTGGACTATGCCAACCATATGATCCGCGAGCGCGGTGACGGCGTGATCGTGGACTACGACTTTGAGACCGTCCGCGCCGGGCTGGAGTACCGCCGCGGCACCCGGCTGGGCGAGCTCAGTATCGCCACGTCGCTCACGCACCGCGGGCACGGCGTGCTGGACGGGCTGATCCGCGACTTCCACGACATTTTCGACATGCCCAACGCCTTGCGCACCGAGCTGGCCAGCAACATGTACCGCTATACCATCGTGTCGCGCGAGGGCTTAGTCTATAACGGCGGCGGCGATGTGCTGGGCCTCGGCGACACGACGGTGGGCCTCAAACATGAAATATTCAACCGCCGCAACGGCGAGGAAGCGCTAGCCGTGCGCGCGCAGATCAAAGCGCCGACGGGATCCGCGAGCGACGCGCTGGGCAGCGGCAACTGGGATGCCGGCGCCGGGATTGTCTATCAATTCCACATTGAGCCGCGCCTGCGGGCTTACGTGAATGCGGAGTATATCTGGCTCGGCGAGCCGGACTGGCAGAACGTGGGCTACCAGGACATCGTGAGCTATCTATTCGGCGTAGAGCAGGTGGTCGATAACCGCTCCACCTTCGGCGCGCAGTATCACTTGGCGCGCAATCCGCTGCGCACCGGCAACGAGGAAGCGGACAAGGACGCCTCAGAGCTCACCCTAACGTTCAACCGGCGCGTCCAGGACAACCTGGTCTGGACGACAGGCTTCCACGAGGACATCGGCCCGGAAACCGCGCCGGACTTCCTGGTGCTCAACTACCTGACGTGGGAGTTTGATTAGACGGTGGTAGCCCGGCGTGCAGGCCGGGATGGTTTTTCGCGGGCCTTCAGTCCCGGCTACCATCCTCACTTCTCCACCTTCTCATACCGCCAGAACATGATTTTCACCCCAGCGGGATCCGTGCAGTGGAACCAACGTAAGCCGTCGCCGGAGGACTTTAGCTCGCTGACGGGAATACCGGCCTCGTGCTGGCGCGCGTGCTCCGCTGCGATGTCGAACGCCATGAGCGTGAGTCGCGGCGGCAGTTCAGCCACCGCTTGGTCCGCCTCGTCGAAGCAATCAGCCAAGCGCATCAAGCCGAGGGTGCGCCCGCCGTTGATTTGCAGCGCGCAATAGGACTCGCCGTGTCGCGTGCTGGGCGTGAAGCCGAGATGCTCGCAGTACCACGCCTGCGCCGCCGCCAGCTCCGGCACGTGGTACAGCGTTTCGCCGAAGCCGTAGGGGCTGTCGCCGCGGCGCACGCCAGCAAGCTGCTGCCCGGCGTCCAGCGGCGCATGCACCACTCCGCTGGCTTGGCCGCTGCCCGAGGCGTCCTGCCAGATGAATACGCGGTTGCCCCAGGGATCAGCGAGTTCCATGGTCAGCATTGATGCCGGATCGCCGCCAATCTCGCTGACGGCGCAACCTGCCCCGGCCAAGGCGGACTGTGCCTGGCGGAGATTCTGGCTTTCAATGCTGAGTTGCGGGGCCGGCACGGGCTGATCCTTCTCCCAGCCGGGCGTCCAACGCGCGTTGATCAAGCCAAGCTGGTAGTGGCCGCGCACGTCAATAATCATCAACTCGCCAGCGGCGGAATAAAACACCGGCCAAGCGAGTTGATCCACGTAAAACCGGCGCACTGCCTCAAAATCGCTGAAGTAATGCAGGATTTCCGCTACCTGGATTCCGCCGAGATCTAACGCCATGTGCCGCTCCTTGCCGGACGCCTGGCCCGTCCTCAACATCATAGCAAGCGAATTAAGGAAAACGACAGCCAGCATCGCCGCGTCACTGGGCGAACCCCCAGTCCAGAACATCGCCCAGGTCGGCGCGCGACAGGTTCGCCAGCACTACCACATACGCGCCGGTCGCGGAGTGGTAGGCGCACAGCGTAGAGTGGCCCAAGGTCTTACCCTGATGGCCCTCGAACCAGCCGGCCGTGCTGTCGAACAGCGTGTAGCCCAGGCCGTAGGTGCCGCCGCCCAGCCAAAGCTCCATCTGCTCCAATGAACTGACATTCACGAGCAGCCCCCGGCGCAGGCCGCGGTGGAACAGCAATAGGTCGCCTGCCGTGCTGACCAGGCTGGTGTCCGGCGTCCCTAGAAAGTGGCGGTCGAGAAAAACTGTTTCATGCAGGCCGCCGTAGCTCTCCTGGTCCCACAATCTGAACCAGCCTTTGTTGGAGTAGCCCGGAACCGGAAAATCCGGGGCGTCCCCGCCGAGGTAGAGGTAGGTATGTTCCAGGCCGAGCGGCTGGCAAATCCGGGTGTCGATTGCCTGGGCCAGGTTCACGCCGTCCGCCAGCTCGATGATTTGCGCGAGCAACAGGAAGTTCGAGTTGCTGTAAGCGAAGCTGCTGCCTGGTTCGAAATGCAGCTGCAGATTGCGCACTAGTTCCAAACATTGCGCCGGCGTCCAATCCCGCGAATAAGCGTCCACCAGCGCTTGGCCGGAGTAGTAGAACATCACCTCATTGATGTAGTCCGGAATGCCGCTGGTGTGGTTGAGCAGCATGCGTAATGTGATGTCGCCACCGCGGGGCCAATCGAGATAATCGCTGAGTGGGTCGTCCAGATCGAGCCGTCCCTCTTCCTCAAGCTGGAGCATGATCACCGCGACGAACATCTTGGCGCAACTGCCGGTGAAGAAGCGGTGGTTTAACGTGATCGGCTCGCCGGTCGCCAGGTCGGCAGTACCGACGGCGGCGCGGTACTCCTGGCCGTCCGCTTCGCGCACGATGGCGACAAGCCCCGGCGCGCCAGTGACCGCCTGCAGATTCGCCAGTTTGAGCGCGAGGTTCGCCCCAGGCTGCGGCGGCTCAATCACATCGGTCTGCGTTCCGCCGCAGCCGGCCAGCAATCCGGCGCAAAACAGCGCCACTGCGACACAAGTTCGCCAAGCTAACATTCATGAATTATATGGGCTGCTACAATTCACTAGCGTTGAAAAAGGAATTGAACATGGCTGTCCGGCAGATACGTCTGTGTTTGCATGGAGATGCTGCTAGCGCAAGGTAGGGCGGTGGTTAGCGAACACGAGAGCGCGGAAGTTGCACTGCACACCGATGAGGAGCAGTTGGTCCTGCGCGCGGCCAAGGGCGATGAAGGAGCCTATGGCAAGTTGGTCCAGCGATACCACTCCCGGCTATATAACTTCGTGCGGTCGATGGTCCGCAATGACGAACTGGCTGAGGATATTACCCAGGAATCTTTTGTTAAGGCATACTTCAGCTTGAATAAGCTGCAGAATGCAGGCAGCTTTAAGAGCTGGCTGTTCCGGATTGCCAACAACAACACCTTGGATTACCTGCGCAAGAAACGCCCGCAGATGGTGGATGTCGATGAAAGCGTGCATGAGACGTATATCGACGACCGCACTCCGGAAGACGCCGCCGTGGCGCGGGCGCGGACCAACCACATCCGCGAAGCGCTGGGCAAGCTCAAGGCTGATCAGCGCAGCATTTTGATCATGTGCGATCTGCAAGGCTTCAGTTACCAGGAGATTGCCGAAGCGCTGCATATTCCGTTTGGCACGGTGCAGAGCCGGATCTTCTATGCGCGGAAAAAATTGAAAGAATTGCTGGATACGGATATCATTTTTGGAGGCGAGGCGTAATGCGCTGGACTAAGCGGGATCGCCCGCGTGAAACTGAACAATCGCGCCTTGGATACGTCACGGATAGTGTACAGATGAAAAAGCACGAATACAGCACGGAGCTGCCGGATCTGGCCGCGCTGCTGGATGGTGAAATCCTGGACGAGCAGCGCCTCCTCGGACTTTCCGCGAAGCTTGCCGAAGACAGCGGGATGAACGCAGAGTTCGCTGAGCAGCGTCAGATTAAAAGCATGCTCGGTTCGCTACCGGAGTATGAAGCGCCGGCGTATCTTGCCACGCGTGTGATGGGTGAAATCGCCGCGCGCCGCAAGATCAGCCGCCAGCAACGCTTCAAGCCCTGGCTGGCCGCGGCGGGCGGATTTGCCACGTGCCTTCTGCTGGCGGGCCTGCTTTTCACTCCGTTCAGCCCGCTGAAACCGGTGAACACGGGCGCCGGCCCAACCTTAGCCAAGGGTGAGGCCGGTGATTTAGTCAACGGTGAACTGGTGCGCAGCTTGGACGGTGAATACCTGCAAGGCACGTGGAGCGAACAGATCCCGGTGGCGGACGGTGAGAACCTTGATCCGCAGATGAAGGAATTCCTCGAGTTCATCAACGAGGCGCATGCGTACCGGGTGATGATGCGCCAGGGGACCGCCGTGAGCCCTGACCTGCCCGAAGCGGTAATGGTGTTGGGCGAACCGCAGCCTGCGGGGGAGTAACATGGCGCGCTGGCTGGTTGCGCTGGCTTGCCTGGTGCTGGCCCCGGCGGCAGCGCTAGGCGCTGACGTGCAGCAGCTCGTCGATAACGCCATTGAAGCGCTGAACAACACCTGCTACGAAGCGCGGATGCGCTATATGTCCGGGCTCGACGGAGATGATGTTCAGGAAGTCCTGATCTACCACGTTTCACCCGACCTCTACCGTGTCGAACCGCTGGCCGCGGGTGAGCCGACAGGCGTTTACTATATTGAGAACGGTAAAGACCTAACCCGGGTGGACGGCACTAACGGGCGCACGCCAATCGCCGAGCTGCTGCCGGTGCGGCAGTTCCACCTTGACGACACCTTAAAAACGAAATTCCTGTCGGACTTGGCGAAATTTCAGGGCACGTCGGTGTTAAAAGGGAGCGTCGGCGACACCGAGGTGTATGTGTTGCGCCAGGACCCGCACACGCAAAAACCATATACGATTACCGTTGGCTTGGACAAGCGCAATTACTTCCCGCTGTATCTCGAAGTGCGTGATGTGAGCGGCAAAAGGCGTGTGTATTTTGAGATGACGGTGATCGAATACCAGCCGCGCTTATCCTTTGCCGATTCGCTGTTCAAGCTGCCCAAGGGAGCCGTTGCCGCCAGCACAAGGGCGCCGCGCCAGCCCAAGCCTGCGGCGAACATCCTCGCCTCGCCCAGCGGCCCGACCTGTCCTCTGCCGCCGTACCCCAAGGAAAGCGCATTGCCCAAGGATTACCAGGTGCAAGGCTTGAATGTGCTGGCCTACCCGAGTCCCGATAAACCAGGCAAACAGTCCATGGTGTTCCAGTATGAAATCTTGGGCCCGGACACTGATGATGTGATGAGCCTGTTCCTCACCCAGGACCTAGATGTGGAATTCTTCATGGCTAAGAAAGACCCAGCTGTGTCCTTCGGTTATCTTGTGGAACGCCAGGGCGACTGGCTGGTTGCGGTGTTTGCTGATCAATCCGAGGAAGTGCTGCGCAAAGTAGTTAGCGGGCTGCAGGACCAGCCGGAGATGGCCCGCGAGTTGTTGGAAGTCACCCAGGCGCGCGAAGCGATCGTTCAGCAGGCACTGAGCGAGTAACGGGATACTGCCGGCCCACTAAGCCCAGCGGAATGCTACTCCCCCCAACGCATCAGGCGGGCACGGATTAACTGCGGAGACCAGCCTGGCGGAAATCGTGCTCCGGGCATAACGGCAGGCGTAGTTTCAGCAGCCGTTCGCCC
>CAYXMN010000120.1:4901-8112 GCA_964465955.1 uncultured Planctomycetales bacterium | reverse complement strand
ACCGCTTGGGAGAAAGTGGATATGGTGCGAGGACTCTACACAGCCGCCGCCGGGATGATGACAATCCAAGAGCGGACTGACACGACGGCCAACAACCTGGCCAACGTCGACACCGCAGGCTTCAAGCAAGACCTGCTGATCTTTTCCAGCGCTCCGGCAATTCACACCTGGCGCTTGGATGACCCGACCCACCTAAACGATGCAGGCGAACGCCGCCCGGATTACATTGGCCTGACCAATTGCGGCACAATGGACACTGAAGTCTGGCACGACTTCGCCCAGGGCCAGCTCATCCAAACCGGGCAGCCGCTAGACATCGGTATCATCGGCGACGGGTGGTTCAGGATTACTGACAACGGCAGCGAGGCCTACACCCGCGACGGGCAGTTCCATCGCGACAGCCAAGGTTACGTAGTGGATCACCGCGGGCGCCGGTTACAAGGCGTGGGCGGCGATATCAACGTCGGCACCGGCACGCAGCTTGAAGTGAATGCCAGCGGTGAGATTTACGCTGACGGGGCGCAAGTGGGCACCCTCAACCTGGCGTTCTTTACCGACCCCCAAACGCAGTTGACTAAAGTCGGCGACAACCTGTGGCGGTCCGACACCGCGCCTGACGGCGCAGGGGTGGTGAACGTGCGCGGCGGATATATCGAGCGCAGCAACGTGGACGCCATCCGCAGCCTGGTGGAACTCATCCGCGAGCAGCGGCACTACGAAGCCAGCGCCCGCGCCGTGACCACCGCGGATACCACCCTCGACATCGCGGCGAACAAGATCGGCGTCATGCCTCAGTAAGCAGAGGTGACTCAAGCGGCGGGAAATCCCGCCGATAACTTAAGCGGAAGGTGTAACTCCCGGCACGGTGCCGGGATCAGATTGGAAACTTGGCAGTGGGATTGGAGAGCAGCGATGACCGGACCGTGCCTGGCGAGCCAGGCCGGAAGTCTACTACCGGGCCAACCGACAGCGGCCCGCCCCTCCCCCGTCCCGCCGCCGCTTGGAGGCAGCGCTTATGATGCGCGCGTTATTCACTGGCGCCAGCGGAATGCGGGGCCAGCAGTTTAAGATCGACGTGACGTCCAACAACTTGGCGAACGTCAACACGACGGGATTCAAGGCTAACCGCCCTGAGTTTGTCGACTTGCTCTACCAGCAAATCCGGCGGCCCGGCGGCACCAGTGCCACCGGTATCGCGTGGCCCTCGCCGCTCGACGTCGGACTCGGCGTGAATCCCGCCAGCACCGCGAAGCTCTTCACACAGGGCAGCATGATCGCCACAGACCAGCAGCTTGATCTGACCATCGCCGGTGACGGGTTTTTCCAAATCCAAGCGACAGACGGATCGACGATCTACACCCGCGACGGCAGCTACTCGCTGGACAGTGACGGCAACGTGGTGACAAGCGATGGGCACTACCTGATTCCGAATATCACGGTACCGGAGAACACGATTCGCGTGACGGTCGGCCAGGACGGCACGATTACTGCAACGCTGCCGGATCAAGCCGAGGATGCCGAACTCGGTCAAATCCAGCTTGTCCGCTTCATTAATCCCCAGGGCCTAAATAGCCTGGGCGACAACTATTTCTCCGAGACTGGCGCCAGCGGCGCACCAATCGTCGGTACGCCCGGCGAAGAAGGCTTTGGCAAAATCATGCAAGGCTATCTCGAGAACAGCAACGTCAGCGTAGTGGACGAACTCATCGGCCTCATCGTGGGGCAGCGCGCGTATGAAGCGAACAGCAAGAGCGTGTCCACCAGCGATGAGATGCTGCAGACGGCGGTCAACATCAAGAGGTAGATTAAGTGAGCGCGGTTAGAAACAGGCGGGAATTCGTGGTAGTGCGCGGCCCGGAGCTGACGAAGGAACAGCAAAGGGAGAAAGCGCCCGCCCGCCTGCGCAGCTTCCTGCGCAAAGCCCAGCTTAAGCTGGTCCCGCCCCCGGCACTCGCCGGCGAGTACCAAGCCATTGTCAAAATAAGCATGACTTGCCTGCTGCTGTGCCTGTCATTCGCCATGCTCTCGACGCCCGCGCAAGCCGTGGAATCACTCGCCATCACGCTCGCGCCAGAAGCCAGCGTGAGCGGTAAGCTGTTCCGCATCGGCGACATCGCCAGTTTCAGCAGCGGTGATGCCGAACTGTGGGCCGCCATCGCCGCCGAACCCGTGGGCTACACCCCGGTGGCCGGCTCAGTGGCAAACCTTACGGCGGCGAATGTGCTCGGCGTTCTAAAACAGCGCGGCTATCCCTGGCAAACAATCACGGTGGACGGAGCCAGTGTGACGGTCTCCACTGCCCCGCCGCAAAGCGTGGACAGCAGCGAAGTGCTGCATGTTTTACAGACGAGCCTGGCGCAGGAACTCGGTGTGGCGGTGGAGATTTGCGAACAGCAGCCGCTGCCGGGCAAAGATTTGCGCGGCGGCGCTGTCACTGTTTCAGTGCGTTATCCCGACAAGCCCGGCCAGTGGCTGCCGCAGTCTGTGGAGTTTTATATCGACGGGCGCTGCCAAGACACCTTGCCGCTCGGCCAATATTTCACTTTCAAACTGCCGGTGGTGGTGGCTGCCACTGCGGTGCCGAGCCGCGTCAACCTGAGCGCGGCGGACCTTGCGATTACGGATGTTGAACTGCGCTGCGGCAGCGAAGTAGTGACAAGCACTGCGGCAGTGCTGGGGCTGGAGACGCGCAGCGCATATACCCAAGGCGCGCGTATCAAGCTTAGCCAGCTCAAACGCCCGTACGACATCGAGCGCGGCGAGGTGGTCACTCTGGTTATCGGCGGCGCCGGCGTGGAGCTGCGAGCGGCGGGAACGGCGCTGAACAATGCATACACGGGCCAGAACGTGCTGGTGAAACGCGATGGGGATAACCTGCGCTTCACCGGCGAACTGGCGGAAGACAATGTAGTGGTGGTGCGGTGATGAGTATAAAGCTAACCCTGACTGGACTGACCCTCGGGCTGGCCTGGCTGCTAGCCGGCGCGGCATGGGCCGACAGCCTGTACGACGGCGCACAGCAAGCCAAGGCCGACCCGCAGGCAGCGGGACTGTACGCTAAACACCCGGTGTTGCTGGAGGTCGGGGATATCCTAAAGGTGCAAGTCCGCGAACGCACTGTCGCCGACGTGGAACTTGGCGTCGACACGAAGGACGAGAGCAAGCTGAGCGCGACAAGCACCACCGGCAACCTGCTCGGGCGCCTGTTGAC
>CAYXMN010000120.1:0-4891 GCA_964465955.1 uncultured Planctomycetales bacterium | reverse complement strand
ACCGAACGCTAGTGATGTTTGATGATTTTGCCAACAAGCTGCTTGGCGAAGGCACAGTCAGTTACGACGATTCCCATGAGTTCAAGGGCGATGGCAAAACCGACCGCAGCACGCGGGTTGACGCCCTGGTTACCGCGCTAGTGGTAGACAAGCTTGATAACGGCAACCTGATCATCGAGGGCCGCAAGCAAGTGAAGGTCAACGCGGAGAGCCAGACGTTGTTGGTCCGGGGCGTCGTCAACCCGGCGGACATTGACAGCGACATGGTCGTACAAAGCGACATGGTCGCGGACGTGGAAGTGGAATATATCGGCGAGGGCCAGCTCACCAAGCGCACCAAGCCGGGATTCCTGAGCCGCGTGGTGGATTTCATCTTCTAGGCGAGTGGTTGGCCCGCCGCGGTCTGGGGAGATGCGCGGCAAGGCCGGGTCGTTGGGAATGCAAGCTCGCGGAGCGGGCAATCGTGGAAAGTGGAGCAGAGGATGGTTGGATTATACATTCTAAAGCGGAGCAAGCTAGCGCTGAGCCTAGTGCTGGCGGGGCTCATCCTGGGAGGGCTGGCGGTGCCGGCGCAGGCGGCGCGGCTGAAAGATATTGCGCAGCTCGACGGTGTGCGCGATAACCAGCTCATCGGCTTCGGCCTGGTCGGCGGCTTGGCGGGCACCGGGGACGATCCCAAGAGCGCGCCGTACACCTCCGAGGCCATCGCCAACATGCTTGGCGCTTGGGGCTTCAACTATGACCCCGCGCAGATCAGCGTGAAGAACTTCGCCGCGGTGATGGTGACCGCCGAGCTGCCCGCGTACAAGCGCGGCGGCGACCGGCTGGACATCACCGTCAGTTCGATTGGCAGCGCGAAGAGCATCGAAGGCGGCGTGCTCTATCCCACACTGCTGAAAGGCGCGGACCAGCTGGTTTATGCCGTGGGCCAGGGGCAGCTGAGCCTTGGCGCCGAGATCGGCGGTGGCAGCAGCGGTGGTTCGCGCAAGACGCACAAGACCGTGGGCCGGGTGCCGGAAGGCGCGCTAGTGGAGAACACCGTACCCAGCACCGTGCTGAAAGGCGACGGCACTTTGCGGTTCAACCTGGCGCAGCCGGACTTCACGACGGCAGCCCAGGTGGTGAACGCCGTTAATAAAGAAATGAAAAGTAATGCCGCTTTCGCGGTGGACGCCGGTGTGATTGCGGTTGCTGTTCCCGCGGCGTCGCAGCTTAACATCGTCCCGTTGATCGCGCGGCTGGAAAACCTGGAGGTCACGCCCGGCGGGCTGTCGCGGGTTGTGGTTAATCAGCGCACCGGTACGCTCGTGATGGGCGGCGAAGCGTCAATCCTGCCTGTGAGCATCACCCACAAGGGCATGACCCTGACCTTCGGCATGCCGCTGCCGGAAGAACCCGTGGCGGCGGCCCCGGCGGAAATAACCGATACGGCAGAACAGGGCGCCACGGGCCAGCCCGCCGCGACCCCCGAGCCGGCCCAGAGCGCGCAGGACAAGAACGCGCCGCGCGTGGAACGCCTCGACACGTTAGGGCCCACGACAGCGGCGGAAGTGGCTGAAGCGCTGGCCAAGATGAGCCTGCAGCCCGGCGATATCGCGGCGATTTTCGAAGCGATTAACGCCGCCGGTGCGCTGGTTGGCAGCCTGGAGGTCATCTAGTGCTCGCCGCACACAATGCAACCCACCCGCGGGCGGAGAGATTCCCCCGCGGCTTACAAGCCTCGGGCCACGCAGATTTAGTTAACCAACTCAGACGCTCATCTGAGATGGCAATTGTGGCTAGGGCGGGCCATGGAGGGCTAGCCCACTAATCTCGCTATCCACCTAATCCCACTTTCCAAGCGGGACCGCCCCATGCCTGGGGCGGTCTTCCCTTTTCTAGGGTTCACGAAAGGGTTCGCTGGAGGCGCGCTGCTCGATCAAAGCTTCTGGGACACGCTGATCACCTGTCTAATTGCGAATACCGACTAGCTCTTCTAGGAAGAAGGTAGCTTCTCGCGACGCCTATTAGTAACCTTTAAGTAATCCTGCATCGTATAGTGCGCTAATTGTCCCAACAAACCAAATCGGCACCAGATCACTATACATTGAATGCCGGTCTCGAACCATCGTTACCCCCGCGCCCGCTTGGTCGAACACCACTAACGCATCAAAAGCCCACCAGTAAGCTCCTTCTTTCCATTCACGATGTTCTAGCCCCAGCGGAATAACTCCAACCCACACATCTGCTAGAACTGCGCCAGGCTCAGCTGAGACTCGGGCACTAGATGCCGGTGTGCTCCGTTGGAGTATCGATGCTTGCCAGCTGTCCGGGGGGTAGATCTCTCTATCTGCAAACCGGACGAAATCCGGCCTAGCCTGGATCCCCTCCCAGGACATGTTCACGAAGGGATGCGGCTTGAACTCTAAGCCTTCCTGCCAGCGCTCAGGTGGCGCAGCAAGCGCATTATGCCAAGCCATCATCAACACAAAACATATAAATAGAACTAATGGAAACCTGAGCATGCCAAACCCACATCTTTGAGATCGATATTGAAGTATACCAACGTGGGTAGGATTCAACGATGTTAGTCTGCTCCGCTATGCCGTGTGCCGTGGATCCACGGCCACCACCCGCTTTAATTCCCCGGCGCAGGTTGCACGCCCAGCGCGTCGATCTCCGCCTGAAACGCCGCCGCGACGCGCTCCACTTCCGCCGCATCGTGCCCGCGCACCGCGACTTCCGACCACCATGTCTCACCCAGTTTCGGGTAGCTGCCGATGCTGAGCTGCGGGTAGCGCAGGGTGTACGCCTCCATGATGTGCGCCCAGTGCGACTCACCCGTGAATGTCTTGAAGCGCACCACGTGCCACGGCCGCCCCTTGAAGCGCTCCGCGATGGCGCGCCACATCGCTTCCATAATCTTCGGCACGCCGGGGAACACGTACACGTTTTCCACGCGAAAACCCGGCACCATCAAACCCGGGCCCCAGATCAGCTCGCAGCCGGCCGGCAGGTGGCACATTTCGCGTTGGCCTGGGTTCAGTTCAGTCCCGCGATTGCGGGTATACCCAGCCAGCGCCGCTGCGCTGTACTCCAGCTCCCGCCCGAAGGCAGCCGCCACCGCCTGGCGCGTCATATCGTCCGGCGTCGGCCCGATGCCGCCGCAAGACAGCACATAGTCGTGCTTGGCGCTGAACCATCGCATGTATTCCACGATAACATCGTGTTCGTCAGGGATGGTCGCCATCAGCTTGACCAGCACGCCGCGCGCGGTCAGCTCGCAGGCGAGGAACGCACTGTTAGTGTCCACGGTGTCGCCGCGAAGCACTTCGTCGCCGATGGAAAGGATGGCAGCGGTGGGAACATGATCGCCCATGGCCCGGTACAATAACACAAGCGTGCGCAATTGCGGTTACATGTTTCTCATTACCTTGATGTGGGTGACCATCCCCGTGGTCACCGCCTACTTTGCACGCGCGGATTACCAGCGCTATAACCTGGAGGGTGTGCAGCAGCTGGCGGATTGCCAGGCGCGCGCCGA
Source organism: uncultured Planctomycetales bacterium (assembly GCA_964465955.1). Classification (GTDB taxonomy): domain Bacteria; phylum 4484-113; class 4484-113; order 4484-113; family JAFGCY01; genus CAYXMN01. The sequence continues at coordinate 1,368 of CAYXMN010000120.1, read as the reverse complement.
TGTTCTGGGCCGCTACACCGGCTTGTACGGGCGCCAGGCGAACACCATCCAACAGGTGGAGAATGAGTTTGATTTGCTGCAATGGGATCTGAACCTGCGCAATCTGGAACGCGAGCACCAAGCGGCGCGGCGCGTGCTGCGGCTGGTGCCGCCGACGCATTACCCGCACACTGACACGGAACTCGGCGTACTTGAGGATCAGCTCGACGAGCAGCTTGAACAAATTACCTTAGCCGGTACACGCCAAGACCAATATTTGCGCGCCGAAGACGGCCTGCTCTCGATGAGCCAAGCAGTCGCGGAGATTGAGTCGGCGGCGAACTACTACAAGCGCATCGGCGCTGAAGGCATTTACCTGTTATTAATGGAAGACTTGGCCAAGCTGGAGGATCGCTTCCGCCAACTGCAGCAGCACCGCCGGCAGCTTAACTCCGAGACCGCCTCCGCTCTACGCGAGGCCGACAGCATCAACCGGGACATCCAGCGCGAATTGAAGCATCTGCAAGATGAACTCGCTCAAGACGAGCAAACCAGCTACACCGAGTCTTTGCTGATTCGGTTCCAGCACTTCAATCCGTGGGCCGAGCTGCAAGCCAGCCTCAGGCTAACGGGCTCGACTTAAGCTAAACCGGAGAACTCCGGCGTGCCCTGAATTTCTTCCTGCAAGCCCGGTTCCAGCTCGATTGCCTGCTTCAACAATTTACGCGCATCGTCAATACTGCGCATCATCACCTTCGCTAGCGCCTGGTCGATCAGGAAGCGCGCTATATGCGGGAATTTATCGAACCCGGCTTTGAACACGGTCAGCGCCCGCTCATATTCCTTCTGGTTGATGATGCAGATTCCCTTGAAATGGTATGCGCGCCATTCCGCCGGATTAATGCGCAGCACATTGTCGAAGTGGTCCACGGCCTTGGCGAACTGCTCCAGCTCCGCCAGCAACAAGCCCCGGCGGTAGTACGCGCCTTCATGATCCGTGTGCAGCTTCAGCGTTTGCGCCAGGGTATCGACCGCGGCGAGCTGATCGCCCTGTCCGTCCAGCGCGAGGCCTTTCTGGTACCAGACTTCGGGGTTTTCCTTGTCATAGCGTTCAAGGTATTTGATGCACTCCAAGGCTTCCTCATAGCGGTGCAGCTTGTTCAAGCAAATCGCTTTGTGCAGCCAAGTACGCACGTCGGTGCGTTGGACATCCAGCGCACGATCGTAAGCGTTGACCGCCGCAGCGTAATACCGGAGGCGTTTGCTTTCATCAGTCGCCGCCTCACCCAGCTTGAAGTTTGCCTCACCGAGTTCAAACCAACCGCGCAGGTCTTGTTCGTTGCGGTTTAAGAAGCGCGTCAGGAATTCAATCTCTCCCTCATATTCTCC
>CAYXMN010000119.1:0-8257 GCA_964465955.1 uncultured Planctomycetales bacterium | reverse complement strand
CCGTCCACCCTGCAACGCTGCACAAACGGGTCGTGATAGACCACGTTTGCGCCGCGCCCCAGCAGCAAACTCGCCAAGTCGAGCGCCGGGGACTCGCGCACATCGTCGATATTCTCCTTATACGCCACGCCCATCAGCAGGATCGTACTGCCGTTGAGGGCGCGCCCGGTCTCGTTGAGCTGCTCCATCACCTCGCGCACGACAAACACAGGCATTTGGGCGTTGATCGTGTCAGCCAAATCGATGAAGAGTGCTTTGTAGTTCAAATGGTGCAGCTTCCAGCTTAAGTACAGCGGGTCGATCGGGATGCAGTGGCCGCCAAGGCCGGGGCCGGGATAAAACGGCATGAACCCGAAGGGCTTGGTTTTCGCCGCCTCGATCACTTCCCACACGTCCACGCCCAGCCGGTGGCACATCTGCGCCAGTTCATTGATGAAGCCGATGTTGATCGCGCGGAAGCTGTTTTCCAGCAGCTTCACCATCTCCGCGGCTTGCGGATTGGAGACGGGGTGCACCGACTCCAGCGCGTGGCCGTACAGAGCGAGCGCGCGCTCCGTGCAGGCCGGAGTCACACCGCCGAGTATCTTCGGAGTGTTATGCACCGTCCACTTGCGGTTGCCGGGATCAACGCGCTCCGGGCTGAAACACAGGAAAAAGTCTTCGCCAACCTTGCCGCCCTGCTCTGCCAACGCGGGCAGCATCAGCTCCTCGGTCGTGCCGGGGTAAGTCGTGCTTTCGAGCACGATTAGCTGCCCCGGCTGTAGATTATTCTTGATTTGCGCCAGAGCCGCCTCAATGAAGCTAACGTCCGGATCCTTGCTTTTGCTCAGTGGCGTCGGGACGCAAATGCTAATCGCCCCGCATTCGCGCAAGCGGCTGAAGTCGGCGGTCGCTTCGATCATGCCTTTGTCTACTAACGGCTTCAGCTTCGCGCTGGGTACATCCTCAACGTAGGACTCGCCTTTGTTGATTGCCGCAACCTTGTCAGGGCTGATGTCGAAGCCGAGCACATACACCCCTTTGGCGGCAAACGCCTCCGCGAGCGGCAAGCCTACATAACCTTGGCCGAGGATGCCAAATTTCTTTTCGCCGCTTAAGAACGGCTTAACGTATTGCAGGGTATCCATGAAAAACCTTTGAGGCGAAAATACAGCGCGTTATTATAGCCCTTGCCAGTCCTGGCCAGCGCTTCAGTTTCCTCTTCAGCTCGCGCCGTCACGCGTGGGCCGCAAGTGCTATGATTCTCGCTTCGAGAATGCTATGAGCGACTTCTATGTACATGAAACCGCAATTGTGGACGATGGCGTCACCGTTGGCGCCGGTTCGAAAATATGGCATTTCTGCCACATCATGAAAGGCGCCCGCATTGGCCGTCGTTGTAACCTGGGGCAGAATGTCTTTATTGATCGCGATGTGCCGATCGGCGACAACGTGAAGATCCAGAACAATGTCTCGGTCTACACAGGGGTGATAGTCGAGGATCACGCCTTTCTCGGCCCGAGCTGCGTGTTCACCAATGTGATCACGCCGCGTAGCGCCTTCCCGCGTACAAACCCGGAGACGGATTACTTCACGACGCAAGTAAGGAAAGGCGCCAGCATCGGCGCGAATGCCACCATCCGTTGTGGTATCGAACTGGGCGAGTGGTGCCTGATCGGCAGCGGCGCGGTTGTGACCAAGAACGTGCCGGCGCATGCGATCATGGCCGGAGTGCCCGCCCGCCAGCTGGGCTGGGCTTGCCTCTGCGCCGGAGTGCTCAAGGAACGCGAGGACGGGCGCTGGGTTTGCCCTGAGGCAAACTGCCACCGCGAATACGAAATCGAAGGGCTGAAGGTCAAGCTGGTCCACACGCCAGACTTTGCTCGCCCCATGGTAGATCTGGATTAACACGCTAGGGAGATCATTGATGGGTTCCATGAAACCGTTGCGTATCGGCCTGGTCGGCATCGGCGCGTGGGGCCGTAATTACCTGCGCAATCTGGCGGGATTGGGCGTGCTGGCCGCTGTATGCGATGCGGATGAGCGCCGCCTCGCGGAAGTGCGCGCGAGCTTCCCCAGTGTAGCCACTTGCACGACTGTCGCCGAGCTTACCGCTCAGAACCTGGACGGCGCCGTTGTCGCCACCCATACGCCGCAGCATTACCCTGTGGCGAGGGACCTGCTGGGGGCAGGCCTTCACTGCCATGTGGAAAAACCGCTGACCGATAGCGTTGAACAAGCGCTGGAGCTGTGCGAGCTGGCTGAGGCGCGAGACCTTGTGCTCAGCACCGGGCATATCTTGCTGTACCACCCCGCGGTGGAGTTCATCAAGAGCATGCTGGAGCGTGGCGAACTGGGCGACGTGTATTACATCAGCGCCATCCGCGCCAACCTGGGAGCAATCCGCACCCACGAGAACGCGATGTGGTCCCTCGCCCCGCATGACATCAGCGTCGTGCAATACCTGCTGGGCGAGGAACCCGATACGGTATCGGCCACGGGCCGCGCGTTCGTGCAAGCACAGGCTGGCATCTACGATGTGACCTACCTCAGTATTCATTTCCCCAGTGGCAAGCTGGCCAGCATCACTTCGAGCTGGCTCGATCCGGAAAAGGTGCGCCAGATAAAAGTTGTGGGGAGCAAGTGCATGGTGGTCTTCGACGATATGGACCCGCGCTATAAGTTGCAGGTGCATGACAAGGGCGTGGACTGGGCGCAGTTTAACGAGGCTTCCAGTGCCAGTGCGCTAAAGGTGCGCAGCGGTGATGTGCATATCCCCTTTGTCAAACCGACCGAGCCGCTACGCGCGGAGTGCGAGGAGTTCCTGCGCTGCATCCGCACCGGCGACACGCCGCGCACTGGCGGCCGCCAAGGCCTGACCAACGTACGCATCCTAACTGCGGGCCAGCGCAGCCTGGGGCTCAGCGGCCAGCCGGTCGCGATCTAGCCCCGCCTTGGCGGCGATGCTATACTGGGCAGGAGGAAGGCGGAAATGATGCAATCCATTTGCTGGGCGAGTGTGCGCGCAGCCTGGGGGCTGCTCACCAGCGTGTGCCTAATGCTGCTGTTGAGCGCAGCCACAACGCCAGCCAATCAGAGCGAACCAAAAATCCAGCCCCAACCCACCCGCTCAATCGCAGTTGGAACGCCGCAGCTAAATTCAGCCCGCCATCTGCTGGCGGCTGGCGATTACTTACTGGTTCAGCTCTACGACGGAAAAGAGGAGTCGGAATACAAGGTGCAGGTCGATGCCAACGGTACGGTAACGCTGCCCCTAATCGGGCTGGTAACCCTGGGCGGCCAGACGGCAAGTATCGCGGCGGACACCTTAACCAAAGCATACACCGTCTATTACCGCCAGCCGTATGTGCAAGTGCAATTGCTGGAGTATGGCGAGATCGAGGTTTTCTTTTTTGGGACCGATCTGCCGGGTTGCTCGATCAAACTACCCAACGGCAGCCGCTTGTTGAACCTCCTAGCACAGCAGCAGTTGACGGCGGACGGCCATTACCGCCGGATCACCGTCGTCCGGGGCGGGTTCGATTATGACCAGCTTGTCGAACAGCAGCCCACGCGATTGCCCACGCTGGAGCACAGCAACACGCTGTCTATGCCCGCGCCTGGTGCAGTGGCCCGAAAGGATGCGTTGTCGTTGGCGGGATATTCGAGCTGGCGCCATTGGATAGATCAGCGCAAAGTAGACCCTGCTTCCCAGGTTTGGGTCATCGACCCGCTGACGCTTACCGTGGAAGGCGAGCTGTCGCAAAACAACATTGAGCTGCTCGATCGGGATGTGGTCTACATTCCGGGACCACAGCGCTTGGTGCAGATCTCCGGCGTGTCGCGCCCCGGTTATTACGAGTTGCTCGAAGGTGAAACGCTCGGCGATCTGCTGCGTTGGTCCGGTTCGATCAACTTCAACGCGGACCTAGTGAACACGACCATTAAGCGCTACGACTCACATGGCCGCTTAACGCGCATCATCCTCAACCTTAATCCGGTACTAACGGACTTAAGCTCCATCTCCAATTTCTCGCTGGAGGACCGCGATTTCATCAACATCGGCAGTAAGGAACAGCGCGTCTTCGTCCTGGGCGCTGTGCACGAGGCTGGGGTGTTCGACTTCGCGGACGACTCCACTGTGCTGGATTACATCGCGCAAGCCGGCGGCGAAGATGAGAAAGCAAACCTGGCGTGGATCGCCATCATCCGCCAGGAGCGCGACCGGTTGAACCCGGCTGCACCTGCCGCCGTGATTCAGGCGAACTTCAAGGAAATCCATCAGGGGCTGCCGTTATGCTCGGATATCTCGATTGATCCGGGAGACGTGATCTATGTGCCGCCCAAAGGCTTTGAGTTCAAGTTTAGCGACATCATCTCGTCTGTGGGCACTGTGCTGACGGGCTTTGCCGTGGTTGATAACGCGCATAACAACTAAGCCAAGCAGCAGTGTAAGCTCCCTGTACTGTAAGGATCTCAAACCATCGCGATAATACTACGGCAACAGCCTTGAACCGCTTAGCAAGGCTGGGCCTCGCTGCAAGAAAACAAAAAGCCCGGCGGTAACCCGCCGGGTCGTTGGGGAGATAAGTGGATGGTTGGCCAGGCAGTGTCCACCACGATGGAACCTTGCCATGCCCGGTGCTTCAGCCAGCGCTGACTGACTACGACCGGGAGCGACCCGTCCGCAGTTAGTCTTTGGCTTTGGTGTTAGGGGGAAGGAGGGAGTCCTGGATTCGAGGTATTAGGCAATCCATTGCCTGCCTTCCAGCTTCTCCCGGGACCTTTAGTTCCTCCTTGAACCTCGTCCTCGCTGCTGCTGATTCATATATCGGCGCGTGTCCTAAACGCTTGAGCGGAAATGCGAGAATTCCTATTGCGCACCGAAGACGACGCACCAATACTGCACGCCGCCGGCTTCCGCCAGGCCGATGCCGACATCGACAAACTCCGGGTTCGTGATGTTGGCATAGTGCCCGCTGCTGCCGAGCCAGAGCGTGTAAGCCGTGGAGCCGCTGCCGGCGCGCGCGAGGTTTTCGCCTACAGTCATCCAGGTATAGCCCGCGGCGGTAGCGCGATCACCCACTGAGCCGCCGTTGGCATCGGTATGCGACAGGTTGCCTGCGCTGAGCATCCATTCGGCATGCGACTGGGCAATGGTGTTGAGCCGCGTGTTGATGCTTAGCGTGCCCGCACCAAGGCTCGTACGCGTGGCATTGTGCCGGTCCAGCATTGTCTGCTTTTCCGCGGTGGGATCGGTGTTGTCCGGGGGATCAAACTCTCCGCCGCCGGGGCATCCCGCCAGCCACACGCACGCTAAAAGCAAGCTCAGCAGACCAAAGATCTTACGCATCTGTCTCTCCTTGAGGCTTTTCTCAATTGTAACAGCAAGCCCTGCCCGCCAAGCGCGGGCTGCTAAACTTGCTGCATGCCTGGGCACCGGGACTTGCTCGAAGCTATTGCCGCGCAGATCACAAGCTGCACCGCTTGTCCGCTCCATCAGACCCGGACCCACGCCGTCCCAGGGGAAGGACCGCCAGAAGCCCGCGTCGTATTCATCGGCGAAGCGCCGGGCGCGGAGGAAGACAGCCAAGGACGGCCGTTCGTTGGCCGTAGTGGACAGCTTTTGCGCCGGACGATTGTGAAGGTCGGCTGGCGCGAGGATGAAGTGTTCATTGGCAATGTGCTTAAATGCCGCCCGCCGGGCAATCGCGATCCCTTGGATGACGAGGTCGAAACCTGCAGCCATTTCCTGCAAGCCCAGCTCGTACTGATCAAACCCAAGGTGGTTGTGACCCTCGGGCGCTATAGTATGAACCTGTTGATCAGCCCTGACCATAAAATCACCAAGATTCGCGGCCAACACATCCGCAAGGACGGCTTGCTGTACCTGCCGACCTACCATCCCAGCGCGGTGTTGCGCAATAACAACTTGCTGCGCGATTTCGAGATCGACCTGCTCAAGGCGAAGAAGCTCAGTGAACAGGTGGCGACGGCAGGTTAGCTGGCGGCGACAGCTTCGGCGACAAGCCAGCGTGTATGATGCACCACCATGTTCCAGGCTATCTTCTTCGACCTCGGTGCGACGCTGTGGGATGACTACCCCGCCGAACTGCACCAGTGGCGGATTGTGGCGCGCTTGTTGGGTCAACGCGGCGTTCCCACCACTGCCGAAGGCATTGAACACCTCGTTGATGAAGTCATCGCCAGCTATTGCCCGTCGCTTACGCGTTCAATCATCTGGCGCTTGCTGGATGGCAACCAGGAGCAATACTGGCAGGTTTGCGGCGAGTTAGTCAGCGAGCTGCGGCAGCTGTACAGCGACCCGGCTCAGTTCGTCAAACTCAACCCGCTCTTTCCCGGCGTGCCTGGCATGTTGGCGGAGCTGGCCCAGCAGTTCCCGCTCGCCGTGGTTAGCCAGCATTTCGCCGAGGCCCAGCACTGGCTTGAAGTGCACGGCATCGCGCAATATTTTAGCCACACTGCATTAAGCATGCAGGAAGAGCTTTACAAACCCGATCCACGCTTGTTTCTGACTGCTTGCTCAGCGCTCAGTGTCGAGCCGCAGCGCGTGATGATGGTCGGCGACAGACTGGACAACGACATCTGGCCTGCCAACCGGCTGAGAATGACCAGCGTCCGGGTGCTAGCCGAACCCTACCGCCGGCAGCAGCCGCGTTATCACCTGGATGCACCACGATTCACCCTCAAGCAGGTAACGGAGCTGCCCGCGCTGCTGGCGTTCCTGGACAGGGTTAACGGGGATTAAGGCCTAGCCAGGGTCCGGCTCAATTAGGTAGAATAAGCGCCAGGGTAATGGAGGTGTACCGGCTCACCCGGCGCGCCAGCTTCTTTCGCTGGCACTACTTCTCGCTGCTGTGCCTCGTGCCGCTGCTGGGCGGCTGCGGCGGCGGGCAGCTCACGCTGGGCAGCTTGCTGGAGCAACTTCTCATCGGTCTCATTCTTGGTAGCGTCTACGCCCTGATCGCTTTGGGGTATACCCTGGTCTACGGTGTGATCAAGCTGATCAACTTCGCTCATGGCGATATCTACATGCTTGGCGCGTTCGGGGGTTATTTCATCCTGCGGCTCATGATCCGCTGGCTGCATTTCAACCACGGGATCCATTTGATCATTTGCTTCATGATCTCGACCATCCTCTCGGCGATAATCTGCGCACTGTTGGCAATGCTGATGGAACGCTTCGCCTACCGGCCGTTGCGCCGGTCGAGCCGCATCGCCGCGTTGATCACCGCAGTCGGAGTAAGTTTCCTATTGGAGAACGCAGGGATCATTGCCTTCGGACCGAATCCAAAGAGCTACGAACCCAAAACGCTGGAAGTTTATCAGGTTGAGCTGGCGGACGATTCAAGCTTTAGCCTGCCTGAGCGGCATGAGGTGATAGACCACACGCAGTTCAGTATGCCCGCGTTGATGGGCGGTACGGTGCGCTACGCCCGGGTACGGATTGTAACTCCGGCGGGTGAATCGCCCTGGAGCCCAGTGCTGACCATTGCTGGCGACCAGCCAGGCGGATTCACTGAAGCCGGGCCGGCTATTGCCGCCGGGTCCATCCCGGCGGCACTGCCTGCCCTCGGCTACAACGTGCGCCAGGATCATGGGCATGGCATCTGCGCGCTGACATGGCCGGCGGCGAAAGGGGCGGATATCGCTCTCAGCCCGGTGTTCGCGGATACGGAAGGCCAGCAGCTGGTGCTTGAACTGCCGCTGGCCAACGCCGCCGGGGACAAGGTGCGCGTACCGGTGTTCAACCTCGTCATTGTCCTGGCGGCGCTGGCCCTGCTGTGGCTGCTGAATACGCTGATCAACCGCAGCATGTTCGGCATCAGCATGCGCGCGCTGAGTTTCGATATGGACGCCGCCAAGCTGATGGGCATCAATACCAACCGGGTGATCTCATTTACTTTCGGCATCGGTGGAGCCTGCGCGGCGATCGCCGGCAATATGGTGGGCATTTATAACCAGAGCATCGATCCATTGATGGGTGTCCTGCCAGGGCTGAAAGCTTTTATCGCAGCGGTCGTCGGCGGTATTGGCTCAATTCCCGGTGCGGCGGCGGGCGGCATGATCATGGGGCTGAGCGAAGGTTTCGTTAAGGCGAATATCAGCCAGGCCTGGTCTTCGCTGGCCGATGCGCTGGCGTTTGCGATCCTGATTGCTGTATTGCTGTTTAAGCCCACCGGCTTGTTCGGCAGCTCAGTCCGGGAGAAAGTGTAGTGGAGGGCGGCGCGTGATCAATCCATATTGGGAACTGGTG
>CAYXMN010000118.1:4866-8267 GCA_964465955.1 uncultured Planctomycetales bacterium | reverse complement strand
GGGAAACGGAAGAAACAGGTTTCAGAATCGCTATCAAGGGGCAGGTGCTCGATGCCGTTAAAGCGTTGGCCACAAGCTAGGCTGGCTGCTACTCATCCGCGGCGGCAAAGTTGATCACGCCTGACGTGGCATCGGCGCTCGCTGCACTGATTCGCTGGCTCCAACTCTGCCAGCTCAAGGTTTGCGAGCTGTAGGCCTGGCTGTACTGCAGCCCCGAACTATTGGCAACTTGCTGGCCGGCATTGAACCGGCCCAAACCGGCATAGTCCGAGAGCATTTGCAAGGCCGGTGTAGCCTTGCCTTCGCTGTCCAGCAGGCCTAGCTTCTGCAGCACGCTCACGAGCTGATCATCCAGCTGGCCGGCGAGATCGAGTTGGGATGCGTCCTCTTCGTCGTTCAAACCTAGGCGTTCTTTCAGCTCTTCCATCAGGCTGAGCAAGCCCTTGCGGTCAAAGCTGAAGTCCGAGCCGGTAATTGCTTCTTGGTCGGCTGACACTCCGTTGTCGAATGTGACTTCGAAGGAAGCGCTGAGACTGAAGGAGAAGCTGAAATTGGTGCTATAGCTGCCTTCCTGGATGTAGTTGTTGAACTCACCCTGCCAGCTAACCTGCGCCGAAGCGCTAAAGGACACTTCACTGCTGAACTCGAACTGGAACGAACCAGTGTTACAAGCGGTCTGGGACAGCTCAGAGCAGTCCACCGCCGCGGCGCGGTTTTCCTGGCTGACAGCATGGTACGCCTGTACTAACTGGCTGCGCCTGGTGTTGTAGGACGATTGGCTTTGCCAATCGTTAGCGACGCCCGAATTGGGCTGCAGCAATGAGAAATCAACCATGATCCATCCTCCTTGAAGGAACATGCATGCGGGGCGCACCCCGTGATATTTTGCTAGCGGCTCTCCATGCCGCCGGCCAGTGTCGGAGGATGCAGCATCATGGTTCTACGGGTGGTAGCGACCAGGCTGCTCCCATCCACACTAACCCCAACGATGACAGGTCTAATCTCTGTCATCCACGTTATCGGCGCGTGTGGCGGGAACTTGAGCCATTTGCCGAAATTCCGCGAAATCGCGCTAATCCAAGCGCGTGGCAACATGGGCGACGCAGCTAGCACCATTTATCTGGTTCCAAATCAACGCAGGCGAGTCCAAGATGTTGTAGTCGAGATCGACCAGCACCGCCTCCCGGTCGCTGGTATCTGAAGGCTGGCACGGTACGGTCGAGACGGTCTCGATGGTCCACTGCGAGCCGTCGTACTCCGCCAGCTTTACTTCAACCCCGCTGCCTGTGTACTTGGTGTAGGCAATGCCGGGATTGCCGTCTGATTTGTAAGCTAACTGGGTCGCTCCAATCCAGCCGCTGCCCGTGGCGGTATCCACATCGTGGATTGGCGCGCTGGGATTTTCCAGGTCTTCCACGAAGCGCAGAATTGAGTTGCCACTACTCGTTCTTACGGTTGTGTAACCCCAGAATGATTCAGATTTGTTAATTGCGACACTGCCAAAAGTCGTATGCTCTTCACCATCGTTGTACAACAAGGAATCCCAATTACTTCCATCAACACTAAAACCGTAGATATTCCCGTTTGTACAGAATGCGTAGTGTTTGCTTCCGAGACAACGCATATGCGGGTAGTAGCAAGTGGTGTTGAAGTAAAGGTTGGAAAAGCTTTTAATTACTGGCTCTAAGTAGTCATCAGCCGTTTGCTTTGGATCGTTCACATGGAAAATCCGCAGGTTGATATCATCTGGTGGTGCCCATCCCTCGTTGGCAACATAATGCGCAACCGCATAAGCATCATCGACAGTATCGTAGTCGACGCTGGTGTAGCCACCACCATAAACCCCACTACCTAACCAGTAATTCAGGAATAGTGCTGTAGCGCCTTTGACATACACGCTCAATCCAACGACAGAATCAGTGTCACCGCCTGTCTGGCTAACCGCACCGTCATAAACCAAACTGATCCTAGGTTCTCCAGATACTGGATCTTGAGTCAAGTCTAGCCATTTACAGGTTGCATTGGATACATCGAATGCATCTTCTCCACCAGGTTCGCGCAGCGGATCCACATCCATAAACGCCCACGACGAAGCAGTGGCGAAGTCCCCCAGCGGGTCCCACACGCCATAGCGCGCCTTGCCGGTGTTGTAATCCGCATACACCACCATCAGCGAGCCGGCGCCATGCGTGTAGGCCAGCGCAGGCGTCCACCCGGCATTGCTCGCGCCTTCAGCAAACTCGATGTGCTGCCAGGACGCCAGGTCATATTCGAGAGCTACACTGTCGATCGTGAACTCTTGGCCGTCAGTGAGCACAGCTATGTACAAGTTGTTAAACGGGCTGAGATACTCCGCCGTAGCCAGGTTGAACGACTTCACGAATGGGGTCTCCGTCGAGTGCTTCTGCACGAAATCCGACCAAGTCGCTGTGCTGTAATTCGCAAAACCGACCCAATAGCCGGGCGTGAAACCCGAGAAATTGCCGTTGCTCGCGGCGATTGTGAGTTTGGTCAGGGTGGCACCCGGCTCCAGCGGAATTTGATACACGGCCCAACCCAGTGAACCGGCCTCCGCGGTGATGTGGAGGCTGGTGCCTTCAACAACCGCGTTATCACTCTTCATGCCGGAACAATAATCCGCGCCATCTAATGCCGCCTGCTGGGCTTCGCTCGCCCGCCGTTCCGTGATTCCTACGCCGGGGAGCGGCGGCAACACGTCCACCGCAGGGGCCGGCGCAGGTTCAAGCGCTTGCGCAATCCGCTCATTTACCGGGGTGACCCCGCCCAGCACCGCCTGCTCCATGACGGTGGTCAGCGCGTTCGGGGAATCGCTGGGGGCGGAAGCACCGCCGCCGCCGCACGCGCCCAGCACGATGCACATCACGATCGCTATCCAGATCAGCCGGTTCATACTCTCTCCTAGGACGCAGCAGGTTCAGCCTTATTCATATTACCCGCCAGGGGGTGGAACTTTCGGGCAATCTGCCGCCCCCAATATACAAAGGGAGTATCCACCAACGCTACGATGAACTTAAAAACGTAGGTGGTGAGTGCAATTTCGACAACCACAGCCCAGGATTCGAAACCAGGCACTGAGCCCAGCACCGGCAGTGGCGCAAAGGCAATCAGGCAAAATAGCCCGCTGTCCAAAGCTTGGCTGACCAGCGTGGCGGCATTATTGCGAAACCAAAGTTTGCGTCCCCGCGTTAACTCCCTCAACTTGTGGAAAGCCCAGACATCAAAGAATTGACTAACGAGATAGGCCACCAGGCTTCCGACAACGACGCGCGGCATAAAGCTGAAAATGGCCTGCAAATGGGGCTGGGCTTCATCAAATGGCGACGGCTTGTATAACAGCGCGATTTGCATGTAGATTGCCAGCAGGATAACCGCAACAAACC
>CAYXMN010000118.1:0-4856 GCA_964465955.1 uncultured Planctomycetales bacterium | reverse complement strand
CCAGATGAAAGTGGCCCTGAAAGATATCGGGGCAGATGTCATCAAGGTCGAGCCAACGGGCCGGGGCGATACGTGGCGGGGCTATATCAAGACGACCATGCACCCCCGAACGGATGTCAATTTCCCCTTCGAGCAGGATAACCGGAACAAACCCGAGCCACACCGCGCGCTGAGCCTCGCGTTTGCCGTAAACCTCGCTTAAAATGTCAGTGCAGGCAAAGATGCTTCCGTAAACGATATTCCCCAAGGTAGCCGTTAAACCGAATAGCTCAATGATCTTGATTACCTGAAGGTTGCAGATAATCGACGCCGCGATGATATAGGCCACCATACCGTCGCGCCCGAACAGGCGTAAGACCAGCATGGCCAGTAAAAAATCGAGGACTAAAAAGGTGATCCATAGCGCTTCGTTGGGGAAAGTCATCCCGCCATTCTAGCCTAGGTAGAGCCTTCACGCCCGCTACAATATGGCGCGGTGTACTTAGCCATCGAAACCAGCTTTGATGAAACCGGGATCGCCGTGTTTGACGAGCATGGCCAGCCCGCGGCAACGCTGCTTTCCAGCCAAATTGAGCTTCACGCGCCTTATGGCGGCTGCGTGCCGGAATTAGCCGCGCGCAGGCACCTTTCCGACTTGCCGCAACTTTGGCGGCGGCTGCCCCAGGAAGTGCTGGCCCAGGTGACGCACCTCGGAGTGACCGCCGGGCCGGGTTTGCCGGGGTGCCTGCTCGCCGGAGTAAACTTCGCCCGGGGCGTGTCGCGCGCGCTGAGCCTGCCGCTCTATGGCCTTAACCACCTCGCCGGGCATGTATTCAGCCCATTCATGCCGGCTGGCCACGGCCTGCCGCCGGTTCCCCGCGAGTTTCCTCATCTCGCTCTGCTGATTTCCGGCGGGCATACCGAGCTGTTCCTCGTGAAATCATTATCCGAGCTGCACCTGCTGGGGCAGACGCTGGATGATGCCGTCGGTGAATTGCTGGATAAAGTATCGGCTTTACTAGGCTATGGCTATCCCGGCGGCGCGAAGCTGGAGCGCTTGGCGCGCGAATACCCCGGCTTGAGCGAAGCGGCGCGCTATACGGGCGAGTTTCACCTGCCGGTCCCGATGCGCGATAGCGGCGACCTTAACTTCAGCTACAGCGGGCTTAAAACCGCTGTGGTGCGCGCCGCCCGGCTGGGCAACCTCGCCGGCGCGGAGTTGGTCCCCCCGCGCCAGCATCCTTCGCTGCTCGCCGCGCTGTTCGCCTCGATCGCGGAGTCGCTCTGGTTCAAGGTGGAGCGCGCCGCGCGAGAGCAGCAGGTGGACCTGGTAACTGTCTCAGGCGGCGTGGCCATCAACGGGCTGCTGCGGACGCGCTTTGCCGAAGAAGCCGATACAGCTGGACTGCGTGTGCTGTTCCCGCCGCCCAAGTACTGCCTGGATAACGCGGATATGCTTGCCTGGCTGCTCAGCTTATATGTTGCGGACGGTTTAGCGCCTGCGCCATTTGATGCCGATAGCAACTGGAACCCCGGTTTATGACAAATCCGCCGCCCAATACCCGCCTGCGCTTGCGCTACTGCAAGGATGAAGTCCTGCAGTACACCGGACACCGCGACCTGCTGCGGTTCGTGATGCGTTTGTTGCACCAGGCGGAAATCCCCTTCGCCCGTTCCGGCGGCTTTTCACCTAAGCCTAAGGTACACTTCGGCCCGGCGCTGCCGCTAGGAGTGCTCGCTGAGAATGAACTGGTCGATATCGAGCTAGAGCCAGGGTCAACCTGCTCTCCCGCGGAGTTGTCCGCCGCCGGCCAACGCCTAACCGAGGCCGCAGAGCCGCGCCGGTTTGTCGCCGGTTTGGAGCTGCTGCCGGGAGGCAGCCCGAGCCTCGCGCAATGCACACAGCGCGGGCGGTATCTCTTGGCCTACCCTGATAACTGTGAATCGTTGATTGAGCTGTTAAGTGCGGAGTCCCTACCGACGGCGCATAAAGGCAAAGTTGTTGATATGCGCCTGGCCATCCATGCCTGGCGGGTCGAAGGCCATCAGCTCCACCTCGATGCAAACGCCGGGGTGCAGCCGGTACTTAACATCGTGCGCCTCGCCGATTACCTCGAAACGCACGCCGGACTCGCCGCGATGTCGATTACCCGCCTGTGCTTACTGGACATTGAAGGCCGGCCGCTATGAATGCCACCCGGCACAATGAGGCAACAACTAGGTCCGCTCCCCATTGTTAAGCAACTCGTTCAGTTCCGCCAGTACCACAGTAAACCGCGTGGGGTCCATCTTCCGCGCTTGCGCCAGGCTGGCCAGACTGCCCCAATATATTTCCCCGCATTGCACGCAAATCAAGCCGTTATCGCCCAGCCACCCGCGGGTGATCGGAAAGGCCTCTACCAGCTCATCGACCGCTTCCGCGCCAGTTAAGGGCAGTTGCATCATCAACTTCCAAGTTGTACTTGGGCCAGCAGATCAAGCATGAACTGCGGCAACACGCCGAACAGCAGCGTCAGGCTGACCGTGATGATCGCCGCCAGCACAAATCCGCCGGCCATCTTCTCCAATTTCAGCTCCACCGCGCCCGGCGCTTTGGGCAGCATGTACATCGCCAGTACGAAGCGCAGGTAGTAGTAGAAGCTCACTACGCTGTTGAGCACGGCGATGATAACTAGCCCGTACAGCCCGGCGCGCCAGGCTTCCGTGAAAACCGCGAGCTTGCCGATGAAGCCGGCGGTGAGCGGCAGGCCGCCCATGCTCAGCAACAGGACAGTCAACGCCAAGGCGCTGACCGGCGCCCGCCGGTACAGCTCGTGCAATTCGTCAAGATAAACGTCATCCTGGTCCCGCGGCGCGAGGTAAGTGATCAGCGTAAACGCGCCGATGCCGGCCAGGCTATATGCGATGAGGTACAGGAGCAAGCTTTGAGCCGCCAGCACCGTGCCGGCCGCCAAGCCTACCGCGATGTAACCGGAGTGCGCGATCGCCGAATAAGCCAGCAGCCGCTTGGCGCTCATCTGGTGGAGTGCGAACAGGTTGCCGACCACCATTGACAGCACGGCGAAGACCACCAGCCCGTCGCGCCAATAGGCATGGTCTAATGCGGCAAGGCCTTCCACCACCAGGCGGACCGCCGCCGCGAAGACAGCAAGCTTCACCCCCGTTGCCATGAACGCGGTCACCGGGGTCGGCGCGCCTTGATACACGTCCGGCACCCAAGCATGGAACGGAACAAGCGCGAGCTTGAACAGCAAGCCGACGCCCACCAGCGCTAATCCGGCGATAAGAATCCAGTTCGCATCAGAGGAATATTCAATGACCCGCGCGATGGCCGCGTAATTCACATGCCCAACAGCTCCGTAAACCAGTGCCAGGCCGTAGACGAAGAAGCCGCTAGCGAACGCACCGAGTAAGAAGTATTTCAGCGAGCTTTCCTTGCTGGCCTGGCGGCGTGCATCCGCTCCGCACAGCACATACAGCGGTAGCGAGACTATCTCAATCGCGATAAAGGTGACGAGTAAGTCACGGCTCATGCCCAGCACCATCATCCCGGTTGCGCTCAGCAGCAAAAGCGGCATCAGTTCGGGGTGGTACGCCTTGGTGCGCGTGATGTGGGGCCAGTAAATGATGACTGACAGCAGCAGGATAAAACTGACGAGCAGGCAGACCGCCAGGGCGAAATGGTCAACACAGAGTGCGCCGGCGGACCACAACGGCCCGGAGCCTGGCCTGGGGCTGCTCGGCGGGCCGATGGCTGTGAACAGCTGCCCTAAGGAAGCGCCGCCGGCCTTAGCCAGCACGGCCCACTGCCAGATGGTTGCCATTAGCGCCAGCAGACCGCCGGTAATGGCAAAGCCCGCGCTCGCCGGCAGTCCGAGCCCTTGGCTGCGGCCCGCTCGCCGCGCGATCACTTCAGCCAGCATCTGAATGCAGACCACGCCCAGTAGTACGAGCACCGGTGAGAGGATGACAAGCCAGCTACTTTGTATCTGAGTGTACTCTGTCACATCCGGCCTCCATCCGCATCTACCATGAAGAGCCCCTCCGGCAAGGAAGGCCCGCTGCGGGCGAGGTAATCTGTTTCCATGTTGTCCCCAGCCTGCCGCATCAATTCCACCACGGGCATGCTGTCAGGCGTCAGCTTACTGAGGAACAGCATCGGGAAGATGCCCATGACAAACGCCATGATTGTCAGCGGCAGCACCGCGAACACTTCGCGGGGCGTCAGGTCTTTAAGCCCGCGGTTTTCCTCGTGATTGACCTCGCCAAAGAACACCCGGCGGAACATGTACAGCAGGTACACTGCCGCGAGAATCACCCCCAAAGTGGCAATCAGCGTCAGCAGCCAGTTGACCTGGAAGCTGCCAAGCAGAATCAGGAATTCGCCGACGAACCCGTTAAGCGCGGGGAGTCCGACGCTCGAAAGCATGATGATCAGGAAAAAGTTGTAATAGACCGGCATCACGCTGGCCAGCCCGCCGAACTCGGTGATTAGGCGGGTGTGGCGCCGGTCATAAATGAAGCCGACCAGCATGAAGAGCGCGCCGGTACTTACGCCGTGGTTGACCATCTGCAGCACCGCGCCGTCGACCGCCTGCTGGTTAAAGCTAAACAAGCCGAGCATTACAAAGCCCAGGTGCGCCACGGAGCTGTACGCCACCAGGCGTTTAACATCCACCTGGACCGCGGCAACCAGCGCGCCATAGATGATGCCAACCACCGCCAGCGCCATGATGATGTCGCGCGGCGAAAAGCTGAATTCGCCGACGCTGAGCGGATAGAACGACGCTTCGGGGAACAGCGGGATCGCAAACCGGATGAAACCGTATGTCCCCATCTTCAGCAGGATGCTGGCCAGGACAACCGAGCCCGCCGTG
>CAYXMN010000117.1:2789-8282 GCA_964465955.1 uncultured Planctomycetales bacterium | reverse complement strand
GAAACATACTTACCAGCAATTGGTTCGCCTGTCAGAGAGACATCCCAGACAGGCTCCTCGCTACTGCCGGTCTGGGTTAGGCGCGCGTGCGCGGCTGACAACTCACCGAGATCATTTATCAAGCGGAACTCATCGATATTAGCGGTATCTACCAGGCCTTCTTGCGTAAAGGTGAACTCGGCCGCCGCACCCGTCAGCCGCGTGGCACCCCATTCGATGCCGGCCTCTCTTTGCGCGTCGGAAAGCTGTTCACTGCTGAGCGCCAGGATGAACGCGCCAGTTGTAGCTAGTTTGCCCTTCGGGCCGTCCAACTTAAGCGCGTCTGTTACCAGCCACGAACCGAGCGTTGAGTATGCATGCACTCCGCCTGAGAGCTCAGCTTGGACTTCGGCGAGTCGTTCCGGCGGCTGGCCGGGAGTGAACGTCAGGTTGGCGTACTTCGCTTCCAGAAATAATCCCCGCTCTTGCATACGGGCATAGACCGTCTCACCGAGAGCTGCCGTGCCGGCAATCACATCCAGATTTGCCTCAGTACTGGTTAACTGCACATCCCCTAAATCGAAGCGGACGTCACCGCTGGCAATAGCCTGCTGCCCGGCATGGTGGTATACCAGCTCGTTAGCCCGCCCGTGATAGCCCATATATTTAAAATCCACTCCGCCGGAGAAGCGGGCGACAATTTCATCCCCGTCGATTTCAAACCGGGAATAACCTTCACTCTCAATTTCGAGAAACTGCGCTTCACGGGGCAGTGCTTGCTCGGGCTGCAGCGGCGCTGCGGCCGGCGCCGTACCCGGATTACTCGGCAGCGGCAGGCCGCCGTCAAGGCTGAAGGCGACAACCACTGCGGCTAGCGCAGCCTTACTCGTAAAGCAGAACATTGGCATCCAAAGGAATGTATTCCGACGCCGTGAACTTTAGCTCCTCGGCGGTGCTGCCCTGGAACGCGTACACTTCCACCCTAAGCCCATGCGCCTTAAGATGCTTTACCAGATCGATAAAGTCACCGTCGCCAGAGACCAATGCCACAACATCCACGCGGTCTTTCATGCTGATGGAATCAATAGCAATACCCATATCCCAGTCGCCTTTCGCGCTGCCGTCCGGTCGTTTCTTAAGGTCTTTGCTTTTTACCTCATAACCAATCTGATGCAGCATGAAAATAAACTGCGATTGATCCACGTCAGGTGATTGGACAATATACGTAGTCGCACGAATCAGTTGCCGGCCTGCCGCCACCTTGCGCAGCAACGCAGAGAAATCCAGCTTGCGCTGGTACAGGCTCTTGGCGGAATAGAACATATTCTGCACATCGACGAAGACCGCCACGCGCTGGTGCATGTGGATCGGCCGGTTCGTCTCATAGTCGCCTTTACTGGCAGGTGGCATACCAAATCGTTTTTCCATTCAGCAACCTCGAAGGTAAGTATTCATCCTATGGGATTATTCGTTTGAGTCTTTCGGAGCGGACTGCATCGCCTCCATCGGCATATGCTCTACCGAATCTTCCTCAGGTTTGGGAACATCGGGAACTTCCTCGCCCTTGGCCAGTTGCACCGCAACCTCGGCGCCGTGGTTAAGCAGCATATCGTTGTCTTTCAAGTATTTGCGCGCTTCCGCCCGCAGCTCCAACAACTCGTCACGCTTTTTCTCCGCGGTATCGTTGAGTTGCTTTAGCTTGGGATCTTCAGCTAGCTGTGAGTTCCAGTCGTACCAGATGTCCGGGACGATGCCGACGCGGTGCAGGTCGTGGCCGGCCGGAGTGAAATATTTCCCGATGGTGATCGCCAACGCGCTTGTGGCGTTCTCTTTATCCTGCTCCAGGGGATTAACCGCCTGTACTACGCCTTTACCAAACGAAGTCTCGCCAACTACCTTGGCTAACCCATAGTCGCGCAGGGCTCCGGTGAGGATCTCACTAGCGCTCGCAGTGGTGGGGCTTGTTAAAATCACAACCGGCAAGTTGTATTTCTCGCATTCGTTGGTGGCGATCATCGACTGGCGTTCAAGTTTTCCGTTCACGCGCTGCTCCACAGTTACCAGCACGCCTGGCTCAGCATCCTCACCCGCCTTCATCTCCGGAGTGATGAACAGGTCTGCCACTTCGCACGCGGCATTGAATAAACCACCGGTGTTACCCCGCAAGTCGATCACCAGCGAGTCCATACCCTTGTCAATCAGTTCGCGCAATGCCGCATGAAAGTCATCAGCGGTTTCTTCGGCAAACGTACTGATTTCGATATACCCCACGGCATCATCCAGCATCATGTACTTGCTGATCGAGCTATACTCAACATTCCGGCGCTCGACGGTGAAATCGAAGAACTCGTTATCCTCAGGGCGGTAAACCTGCAGTTCAACAGTGGTGCCCGGTTCGCCGCGAATTTGGGAGGCAACCTCCGGCAGGTACATGCCGAAGGCATCCTCGTCGTTGATCTTAGTAATGATGTCGTCTTCGATAATGCCAACTTCCGCCGCTGAGGTGTTGTCGAAAACCGTCACCACCTGTGGATACATGCCATCAGCGGAGATGCCCATTAGAATGCCGATGCCGGCGTATTCGCCGGTCGTCTGCGCTTCTAAGTCCTGGTACAGCTCAGGATCGTAGAAATGTGAGAATTCATCGTTGAACGGCTCCTTGCGCAGCTCGTTCATCATGCCGGACACAGCCCCATACATGAGCTGTTTCTCCTCATCCGCCGAAATGCTCATAAAGTAATGCCGCTTGAGCTGGCGTAGGGTTTGGTCAACCAAATTGCCCTGCGCAATCAGGCGCAGTTGGTTTAAAACTTGGGCGGATTCCCCACCCTTCCCGCTAGCTCTGGCAGTGACTGTCCCGGCGAAAAAAGCAATCACGGTGAATACCAACAACACGATGGTGAAAATAATGAACGTTGATAATTGTGGCCGTTTCAAGTGTTCCTCCAGATCGGATCCTACTGCTTCATTAGATGCTAGTCGCAGGAACCAGTTAACAATTCGTTCTACTTAAGCTCTTTTAACGGATCAACAGGATCGCCGTTGATACGAACCTCAAAGTGGCAATGGTTCCCTGTGGAAAGCCCTGTGCTCCCCACTTCGCCGATTTTAGATTTCGTTGATACAATGTCACCGGCGTCACAGGCGATTTCACTCATGTGGCCGTAAAGCGTTACTCGATCGCCGCCATGGTCGATGATCACAGTTTTACCATAGCCATTGCGCGTACCGGTAAAAATAACCTTGCCTTCACCAGCCGCATAAATCGAAGTACCCTTCGGGGCCGAGATATCCACGCCGGTATGCATTCTCTTCGTTTTGTAAATGGGGTGAACCCGGTAACCATAAGCACTCGTGATTTTACCAGTTACTGGCTTGGCAAAGCTGCCGGTCCATTTGCCACTGTAGCCACTGGCGGTATTCGCGATGTTGCGAATCTCCTCTTTAATCCGGTTATTCTCTTCCTCGAGTTCCTCGATCTGTTTCAGATAAAGGTCTTTATCGTCGTTGATCGCCTCGACGCTAAGTTGTTTCTGGTTCTTGAATTCCTCCAACTCGTGTTTCTGGGCATCAAGCACTTCGCGAATTTCACGTATGTCTTCCACCCGTGCGGCAACAACTTGCTCTTGGCGCGCTAGTTCTTCCCTTCTGGCTTTGGTATCTTCCACGATGGCACGATCATGATTGATTACACCTTGGATAAAGAAGACGCGATCCATGAGCTCGTTTATATCTCCAGCTTGGAGCAAAAGGTCCGCGTAAGTGAGCTCACCTTCCATGTATATCGCCCGCGCCCGCGCTTTCAACTTGGCGCGCGATGATGTCAGGCGTTGAGCACAGTCGTCTTTGTTTGTGCGCAGTTTGGAGAGCTCGGTTTCGGCGGTATTGAGTTGAGCCTCGATTGTGCTAATCTCCCCCTGCTTTTGATCTACCCGCTGATCAATGCCGGCAATGATCGTGGAGAGTTCCTCCTCATTTTTATTAAGATCGCGGATATAGTCGTAGAGTTTGTCGCGCTTGCTCCGGTTCTGTTCAATCTTTTTCTCCAGCGAGCTTTTGCTAAAGCCCGGCTGGGCCAGCGGCCAACTCAGCAGCCCGGCCGCCAGCAGCAGTGCCGCTAAATACTTGCAGATTCTAGCTGTCATGATCACCTCACCAGCTGCCGCACCTTAGCGGCATCGAGCCCCACCTGCAACTCACGGCGCAGGTAAGCGTTGACCGATTTCAACGAACCGACGAAACCAACCGTCGCCCCCAATCCAACAAGCAGCACGGCTAACGCGACGTAAACAACCCAGCCGGCCAAGCCTGTGCCCGGCAGCGCCTGGGATAGGTCCGCCAGGCGCATGGCCTGGCTAAGCATTGCCAGCAATACCACAATACTAAGCATCGCGACTGTTGCGCCGGTTACTCCCACAAACACGCCTTCGAATAAAAATGGCCAGCGGATGAACCACCAAGTCGCACCGACGAGTTGCTGGATGCGAATCTCGGTGCGCCTGGCATACACCGACAGACCGATAATGTTGCTGATTGACGAATAGGTGAACACTACCAGTAAAGTGATGGTAACGATGCAAATCAGCACTAAAATACTGAGTACTTTCAAGTAGTTTTGCAGCACCTGGGCGCCATAATTGATCTGCATGATCCCCGGCAACGGTTCAATCCGCTCCACTACTGACGGAATATTAGACGGGCGATCCACCGTCACGATATAGCTTGCCGGCAGCGGATTGTCAGAGCCCTGTAAATCCTCTAACGGTATGCTGGTGTTGCGCGAGGCGAACACTTCCAGCGCTTCTTCCTTGCTGCGATATTTCACGCCCGCAACATGATCAAGCTGTTTAAGCTGGCCTTCAAGCGCCACCACTTGATCCGCCGAGATTTCGTCTTGCAGGTAAACATGGACCTTCAACGCTGCGCCCATCTTGCCCCACGCCGTCGCACCGAGGATCAGCAGCACGAAGAACACGCCCAACACCAGGAGGCTAATCGTCACCTGGGCGCCGTAAGTTATATGCAGAAAACGATTCTGGCTTAAACCGCCAACGAATTCCTTAAATAGAAACAGCAGGCTACGCATGGCGCACCTCGCCTACGTTGAGATAACCACCTTCAGTGCGATCCGCCATGACACGTCCTTGGCTGATCACGATGGTTCGTTTACGGAAGTCATTGACCTGGTTTTCGTCGTGGGTTGCCACAATGACTGTTGTGCCACGCTGGTTGACGCGGGTCAGCAGATCCATGATGTCGCGGCTGGTATCCGGATCAAGGTTGCCCGTTGGTTCGTCGGCCAACAGGATGTCCGGTTTATTCACCAAGGCGCGCGCGATGCAGACCCGTTGCTGCTCACCGCCGGATAGCTCATACGGTCGGCATTTGACCTTCTTCGTCAACCCGACCCAGTCCATCACCTCAGGTACCAGCGTGCGCACCTGGCTATGGCTCGCACCGCGGATTTGCAGCGCATAAGCGACATTGTCAAACGCAGTTTTGTTTTGGAGTAGC
>CAYXMN010000117.1:0-2779 GCA_964465955.1 uncultured Planctomycetales bacterium | reverse complement strand
CATTTACTTCAAATTCACTTTTCGGTTGAACATCAGGAAATCCTGGAAAATCACTCCGATGCGGCGGCGGTGGTACGGAATCTCGCGCATCCGCAGCTTTGCCATATCCTTGTTAAACACAATCGCTTTACCGGCCGTGGCCACCGCATCACGATAGACCAACTTGAGCATGCTGCTTTTGCCGCCGCCGGTCGGACCGACGACAAACACGAACTCCTGCTTTTCGATGGTCAGGTTCACCTCGCGCAAGCTGGACACCATGTTGGGATAGGTCAAACTCACGTTGACCAGCTTGATCATCGCGTCCCTCCCAAACTTTCCCGCAACACCAGGCCGATGAAACGCGGCAGGACGCCTAAGCGCTTGAGGCGGTTGATGTCGATTGCGGTCCGGTACACCCATTCCAGCCCGGCGCGCTGCACTAGCGCGGGCGCGCGGCGCTTGTCGCCGGCGAAAACCTCCAGCGCGCCGCCCACTCCCATTAGAATGGGAGCCCCCAGTTCATCCCTGTATCTCGAAATAAAACCCTCCTGACGCGGGAAACCCATACCAGCCAGTAGCAGGCTTGGCCTGGCTTCCGCAATCAACGCCGCAATCCGCCCGTCAGCTTCTCGGGCAAAATAGCCATCGTGGCATCCTGAAATCTTAAGCCCAGGCATGCGGGCTGTCAAACTTGCCGCGGCACGCTCCGCGACCCCCGGCCGGCTGCCCAGCAGGAATGCGCTTAAGCCGCGGCGGCCCAACTCCGCGAGCAAGTCTTCCGCCAGGTCAATCCCCGGATACCGCTGAACCTCGGGTCGCCCGAGCCGCCGGGCGGCCCAGGACAAACCAACGCCATCGGGCACAAACACATCTGCGTTCGCGAGTAGGTCCCGCAGTTCGATGGAGCCCTGGGCGGCGACCGCCATTTCCGGGTTGAGCGTAACGATATGGCAGGGCTTGCCGGTCTCCAAAGCTGCAAGGATGCGCGCGCGCACCGCCGGACGCCCGCCGCACGCCAGCGGATAGCCCAGCACCTGCACCTCATGATATGTGCCAGCTTCGTCGCTAATAATTCCCACCATACTTCCACCCGGTCTGGGGGTGGATACCTAATATTCGTTTGACGCAAGATGCTTGTTAAACCTTCAAGTTCTGCAAAGATTCGCCGATAAACCATGTGGGAAATGGTGGAAGGTTATCAAACAGCTGGGACATACTC
Source organism: uncultured Planctomycetales bacterium (assembly GCA_964465955.1). Taxonomy (GTDB): domain Bacteria; phylum 4484-113; class 4484-113; order 4484-113; family JAFGCY01; genus CAYXMN01. The sequence continues at coordinate 1,578 of CAYXMN010000117.1, read as the reverse complement.
TACTGATGCTGCTTCAGGGCATTACCGTTTCACGGAATCCATCAAGAAGGCTGGGCCTGATTCTACCAAGATCACGCAGCCAGTTTTCACAAGTGTATTCGACGAGGAACTAGCCAAGATCCCGTATCGTGAAAAGATGCCAAGTTCAGATCCGGCAGACTTCCCGAATGTCAGCGAAGAAGACGCTAAAAAAATCGATGAGACTGCAAAACAGCTTGAATCGCTGGTTTTATACCAGCTGCTCAAGCAAATGTGGGACACCATACCTGAAGGTACATTATTCGCCGCCGGTCCCGCCGAGAAGATGTACCGCGAAATGTGGCTCGAGCAAATGGCCGGAAGCGCGGTCCAACAAGGCTCGGTGCTTGGCATCGCCGAGATGGTGGAGCGCGAACTACTCGATAAGGAGAACCGGTCGGTCTCGTTGGAAGAGGCGGCGTTGGGGCTTTACATGGACGGACGGCTTGCCGAGGATGAGCAATCCGAGAACACCAAGGAGCTACGGTCGCTCAGACAAGACCTGATGCACGATCGCGCCCGGAGCGCCAATCCTTACGGCTACCTCTCCGGCTATACCGCTGGTATCGAGTAATCCAGTCTGATCACTGCCTGTCTCAGTTCCTCCGCTATGATTAGGATAACCACCGCCTGCTGGTGGTAGCACACACTGGACACCCCAAGCGGCCAAGGAAGTAACAATGCTGACAGTGACAGGACTCGAAGCGGGGATTGAGGAGCGCCAACTCCTCAAAGGCATCGATTTGCAACTCGGCGCCGGCGAAGTGCACGGCATTATGGGCCCGAACGGCAGCGGTAAAAGCACCTTTGCCCGCGTGCTGGCGGGCGATCCCGCGTATGAGGTACTCGGCGGCAAGGCCTTGTTAAACGGCACAAATCTATTCGACCTGGAACCTGATGAACGCGCTCGTGCCGGCCTGTTCCTCGCGTTCCAATATCCCATGGAGATTCCCGGCGTGACCATCGGCAATTTCCTGCGCGCGGCGGTGAATGCCCGGCTAGAGAATGAGATCTCCGCGATGGAGTTTTATGGCCGTCTTCAACAAAAACTGAAAGAGCTAGGCTTAGATGAGCATTGGGGCAACCGCTATGTAAACGAGGGGTTCTCCGGCGGCGAAAAAAAACGCAACGAGATCCTCCAAATGATGGTCCTCGAGCCGACATTCTGCATCCTCGACGAAACGGATAGCGGTCTCGACGTGGACGCGCTGAAAATCGTCAGCGACGGTGTGAATCGGATGCGCGGCAAGGACCGCAGCATCCTCATCGTTACGCACTACGAGCGCTTGCTGGAGTATATCCAGCCAGACAAGTGCCATGTGATGATCGACGGCAAGATTGTAAAAAGCGAGAACGGTATCGAGTTAGCGCGGGAGATCGATGCGCGCGGTTACGACTGGGTGCGTGCTGAAGTCGGCGCGGCGGTCCATTAACGCGGCGACGCCCGGTGGCACTCGCCGGTGCTGTAAGCAAGGAGCAACAGCTTGGCAGATAAAGCAGCAATGCCACAAACAGAGGAATACATCGGCTCGTACGCCGCGGGTTGGCACGACGCCGCCG
>CAYXMN010000116.1:6358-8352 GCA_964465955.1 uncultured Planctomycetales bacterium | reverse complement strand
CGGCGCGGCGATGATCATCGTCCAGCACATGCCGGAGACGTTCACCAAGCTGCTGGCCGAGCGGCTCAACCGGTCGTCCGAAATCACCGTGAAAGAAGCCGAGGAAGGCGAACCGCTGACGCAAAACGTCTGCTTGATCGCGCCGGGCGGCTACCATCTGGAATTGACGCGCGACGAACATGTGAAACTCACCAAAGATCCGCCGATCGGCGGCTTGCGCCCGTGCGCGGATATCACGATGAAGACCGTCGCCGCGGTGCTCGGTCCGCGTGTGCTGGGCGTCGTGCTGACCGGCATGGGCCGTGATGGCACCGAGGGCTGCCGGGCGTTGAAGGCGCACGGCGCCAAGATTCTCGTCGAAAGCAAGGACACCGCCTTGATCTACGGCATGCCGCGTTCGGTGGCGGAAGCCGGCTTGGCGGAGAAAGAAGTGCCAATTTCGAGCATGGCCCAAGCGGTTGTCGAATTCCTGGGCCGGATGTAACGGAGGCTTTGTCATGGCGGAGAACGAGCAGGCGTTAGCGGTGCCCGGTTCAACTGCGCTGGCGCATACCAGCGAATTGGAGCAGGATGTTTTCGAACTGCTCGTCGTGTTCAAGCTGGCGGGCCAGGAATACGGCCTGCTGGCGGGCACGGTGCGCGAGATCATCCGCAACCGGGACACCACGCGCGTACCGAATGTGGCCGGCCATGTGCAAGGCGTAATCAACCTGCGCGGGCGGATCATCCCGGTGTTCAGCTTGCGCAAGCGTTTGGGCCAGCCGGAGATTGAGCCGGAGCTGGTGGCCGCGCAAACAATCATGGTTGTGGAAAGTGATGGTTCGGATGCCGGCTTACTGGTGGATGCAGTGGCCGATGTCGTCAAAATCACCAGCAGCGATATCAACTTAAGCGTGCAGAAGGTGGAGTCGGGCATGGCCCGGCACTTCGTGCACGGCACCGTGATTTTAGGCCAGCGCTTGGTGACGATGCTGGTCGTGGAAGCGCTGTTGGCGGATTAGCAGGCCGGCCAGTCAGCCTGGCCGCCGAGGAGGACGGATGGACGCTTCGCATGGACTGACTGAGTTGCAGATGGACACCATCCGCGAGATCAGCAACATCGGGATGGGCAATGCCGCGACGGCGCTCTCCACGATGGTGAACGCGATGGTCAACATCACCGTGCCGCAAGCCACCGCTGTTGATGTGATTGACGTGCCGCAGCTGCTGGGCGGGGAGGAAACGGAAGTCGCCGCGAGTTATGTCCAGGTGATCGGCCAGATTCGCGGGCACCTGGTAATGGTGTTCCCGCTGGATGATGCCACCAAGCTCATCGAATTAATCGTGCCGGGCGCGAACCTGGACATCACCAAGGATGAGATGGCGGTGAGCGCCGTGCAGGAGATCGGCAACATTTTATCGAGCAATTTCCTGCGCAGCCTCTCCGATCTGACCCAGCTCAGCATGCTCCCCACGGTTCCCGCGGTGGCGGTGGACTATGCCGGCAGTATCGTGAGCTATGTCGTGGCGAGCATGTACGAGATCACCGAGCACCTGGTCATCGTGCAGACCAATTTCGACGTCGGCGGGGAAATGATCGCGGGCTATTGTGTGTTCATCCCGGAGCCGGGGTCGCTGGCGGTGCTGCTGACGGCCTTGGGCGTCGGCAGTTAGCGGATCAGCGCCGGCACGCCGGCATCCATTAGTTTGGTTTGGAGGTTCGATTGTGGCTTTGCTCAGAGCGGGCATGGCCGAAATTCAAGTGGGCGGTCCCGGCGATAAAATCCAAGCGTTGGGCCTGGGATCCTGCGTCGGTCTCATCATGTACGACCGCGTGAACAACATCGGCGGAATGGCGCACATCATGCTGCCGGATTCGCAGGTCAGCCGCAGCGATACCACACAACCGGGCAAGTTCGCCGACACCGCGGTGCCGGAGCTGCTAGCCAAGGTGCTGGCGAAAGGCGCGAATCGTTCGCACTTGGTGGTGAAGATGGCCGGCGGCGCGGAAATGT
>CAYXMN010000116.1:0-6348 GCA_964465955.1 uncultured Planctomycetales bacterium | reverse complement strand
ATCGGTAAGTGCTCTCTTCTCGGTATCAACGTGCGCGCAACGTGGAAGCGGTGCGGGTGCATTTAAGCAAGGCCGGCTTGCGGTTGGCCGCCCAGGATGTGGGCGGCAACCATGGCCGGACCTTGGAGATCAACCTGGGCACGCTTGAATCGACAATCAAGATTGTCGGAAAGGAGTTGAAAGCGCTGTAAGCTCCGCGCCAGGCCGGCAGGGCATTAAGCCGGTGGCAGGCGCGGCGGTTATAATTAATAGGTGGAACCACGGGTGGAAGCCGCACTCAATCAATTGGAACGGCGGTGCCGCAGCGTCACCGGCATGGTGCTGGCTGCGGTCGCTTTCGCCGCGACCTATGGCATCTTGCTGCTCGAAGGGCAGTCGGATCGCCCGGCGTTCCATCTGTACCCGTGGCTGGTCGCGGTGTTGTTTTACCTTGCCGGCGACCTGTTGGCGCTGGTGTGGTTCAAGTTAGTCAGCTTGCAGCTGCAATCGCTGCTTAAAGACCTGGAGCAGAAGCAGGAGCGCGAGGCCGAAGTGCAGCGCGCGCTGTTCGCCAGTGAGGATACGGAAGAAACGATTGAAGTGTAATGGCGGCCGGGAGAGAAAGAAGTATGGCATGGACGGAGTACGAGCGCGGGCAGCGTGAGCCGGTCATCGAGCAGCTCATGCGCGCCTACAGCCACCTGGTCGACTTCCAGGTGCAGCGCTTGCTGATCGACCTGCCCGCCAGCGTGGACCGCGACGATTTGATCAGCGAGGCGCAAATCGGGCTGATCGACGCGATCAACCGCTTCGATCCCGCGAAAAACGTCAAGTTTGAAACCTACGCCTCGATCCGCATCCGTGGCGCGATTGTTGACTACCTGCGCAAGTTAGACTGGGCGCCGCGCAGCCTGCGCCACCGCGCGCGCGAGATCGCCCAGGTGGAATTGGCGCTCGAGCAGGAGCTGGGCCAGCCGCCGACGGAGGAGCAGGTGGCGCGCAAGCTGGGCTTGAGCGTCGAGGAGTTCCGCCAGCAGCTCAGTGATATCAGCGCGCTGACCGTGCTGAGTTTCCGCGATCTGGAAGAAGGCGAGAGTGAATTCCAGATCGGCGAGGCCGGCAGCGGGCCGGAGCGCGATCTGGCGCGGGAGAGCTTTACCCGCAGCCTGGCCGGCGCCCTGGACAGCCTGCCCGAGCGCGAACGGCTGGTGCTCGACCTGTATTACCGGCGGCAACTCTCGCTGAAGGAGATCGGCGACGTACTCGCCTTGAGCGAGTCGCGCATTTGCCAGATCCACGCCGCCGCGGTGGGTAAACTGCGCGAAAAGCTGGCGGACTGGCGGGAGGAAATGCAATGAGCGGCAGCGGCGGCGTCACGGGGCAAGCGAGCCTGGTCAGCCAGCCCGGCGTCAACGAGATGTTGCAGTCCGCCCAGCGCCAGCAAGCCGTGGCCGACCTGAAGCAGGAGCGCCAGGCGGAGATCAAGCGCGATGAATACCTGTCCACCGTGGTTAAAAACCACGAAGCGGAAAGCAAGAAGCTGCGCGACGACGATCCGCGGCAAGAACGCCGGCACCCCCAGCCGCAGGATGAAGACGGCGCGCGCCAGCAGGAAGATCCCCAGCCGCATATCGATATCCGGATCTAGCCGCGGCGGCGGGCCGGCGAGGCCCGGGTCCTTCGTGTGATCTCCCAGCCCAGCCGTGCAGCGCTCACCGCCGCCCCTGCGCCTGCCAGAAAAGCCAAACGGCGGGAGCACCCTCGCGGATGCGCCCGCCGCTGCCCATTTACGGGGCGCCTTACTTGCGCTTGTGGCGCAGACGCTTCCTCATCTTCTTAAACTTATGACGGCGAATCTTCGCCCGTTTCGCCTTGCGTCCTTTCATGCGAGCGTGCACTCCTCTGTTCTTGCTAGCCCCGGCGGCGCTGTGGCCTGCTTCACGGGGAACGGTTATTCTAGCATAGTCCATCACGCGCCGATATAATGATTCGCGCAAGGGGCCAAGGAGGATGGCTTCATGACCGATGCACGGCGGGAAAGCGCCCGCCAGTTGTTGGAGCAGGCGGCCCAGGCTGGTGACCGCTGGGACTTTGTAACGATGGGCCAGTTGGCAGAGCGCGCGCTGGAATTGCTGGGAGGGGACCTTGCGGGCGTGGCGCTGCGCGCCAGCGCTCACCTTAGAGCCGGCCAAAGCAAAACCGTCGCCGGCCAGCCCGGCGCAGCTGAGTCTCACTACCTGCAAGCGCTGGCGGATTTCGAGCAGTGCGGCGGCCACGACCGCGAGCTGGCTCAAGTTGAGCTGGGTTTGGCCCAATGCGCGTTTATACGCGGCGAGGTCAACGCGGCGCGGCAGATCTGGGAGCGCATCCTGACCGCGGCGCGCGCGGCCGGTTGGCGCGATCTGGAAGCGTACGTCCTGCACCAGCAAGGGCAGTCGCTGATCGAGGAGGGCGAGACCAGCGCAGCGTTGGCGCTACTGACCGCGGCGCGCAAGGTGCACCTGGAGTTAAGCGACCTGCGGCGCCAGCATCACATCCAGTTAATCCTGTGCAACGCGCTGGTGCAGGACGGCCAGTTGCAGGAAGCTAAAAGCCTGCTCACCGATTCCTTGGCCTATTACAGCGAGCACGGCCCGGTGGTCACCGCGGCGTCCTGCCTGACGAATCTTGGCACCATCGCGCTGCTGGAGGGCGATTTCGCCCAAGCGCGGAGGCTGTTCAGCGAGAGCCGCGACATGCCGGGCGCCACCCTGCACAACCTGGCCTATAGCCACCTGCAACTGGGAGTGCTGGAACTGCTGGCGGAGGACTGGCCGGCGGCGCAGAAAAACCTGATGCGCGCGCGCCGGGAATTCGAGCAGATGGGCTACCGCAGCATGCTCATGATGAATCACGCGCTGCTGGCAGCCTGGCGCATCTTCCAGGGCGACTGCCCGGCGGCGGAAGATGAGCTGCGCTGCGCCGCGCGCCTGGTTGAGACGCTCAGCGGTTCGCCGGAGGATGTAGCCGCGGGCGTGTGGGCGGTGTGGTATCTGCTGCATGACGCGATCGAGCGCGCGCAGGAAATGTGGGCCTGTTATGTATTCTGCGAGCCCGATCTCCGCGGGATACTCGACCGCGTGCTGGCCCGGCTCTTGATCCGCATCATCGATGGGCTGCCCGGTTTGGAGCTGTCAGTGGCAGCAGCGGCGCAGGCGCGCCTGTGCCTTGTATCCGTGTCGTCGCCCGCCACGCCGGAGGGTGTTTAATATTGCTGGCGCTGGTCCGCCAAAGCATCCTGCACCTGCTGGCGTGTTACCAGGTCAAGATCAACCAAGGTTTGTCCGATAAGCTGGCCGCGTTCCATCGCGACGCCCAACGCTGCTTTCAGTGCGTTCGGGTTCACGGCGGACATGCGCACAAGGATTTCCCCCAGAAGTTCCTGCCTTTTATGGGACTCAATCCACCGGCCGTCAATCATCACCTTCTCCCGCGATCCTTCTACCATATTCTACCCGCGCGACCAGCGGTCTGCAGGAGAAAGTTCCTGGCCGCCGGCGCGTTCCGCAACCTTAGACGCTTGGCGGCGGGTTTAGCTTACGGTCGCGGTATAACCTAGGCGGGTCACGGCGTCCACCAGTTGCTGCGGATCGACGCCCGCGCCGTGCACCGTGGCGCGCCCGCGTGCCAAATCCACCGCGACTGCGCTAACGCCGGGCTGTTCGCTCAGCGCGCGCTCCACACTCGCGCTGCAATGGTGGCAGGTCATGCCCGCCACGCTCAACACGGCGGCAGGCATTTCAGCGGGATGCGCCATGCCAGCAGGTTTCTCCCCGGCAGTTACCGGCTGGCGGCGCGCCCGGCGCGGCCAGCAAGAATTGATCACGATCAATAACAACGCGACGGCGCTGGCGTGCATGAACCACGGCGGCAGGATGTCGTGCTGGTGCGCTACCTGCGCGGTGCTGGTCGATGTGTAGAGCAAATTGAGAATCCAGCCCGCCAGCAAGGAGCCGATGAACACGGTGCCGAGGTAAATCAGCGCAGCGGTGCGGCCCAGGAATTTCCAGAGCGTGGTGATGGTGGCGGCGTTGGTGGCGGGGCCGCAGATTAAAAACACCAGCGCGGCGCCGGGGGAGACGCCGGCGGCGAGCAGCGCGGCGGCGACCGGCACGGAAGCGGTGGCGCAAATATACAAGGGTATGCCGATGAGCGCCATGAGCAGCATCGGCCAGAGGCCCGTGCCGAGATAGCGGCTGAAAAAGTGCTCAGGCACCAGCGCGCCGAGCAGTCCCGCCAGCAGCAGGCCGATCAGCAGCGCCGGTCCGATATCGCGCGGCAAGGTGACGAACCCGTAGCGCAGCATGGTCTGCACGCGCTGGCCGATGGTGGGGGCCTGCGCCGCGCCGGAGACCGCCGGGGCCGGGCCGGGCTCGGTGGCCGTGCCGCAGCCGCAGCCGGTGGCGCAGGCCGCCGCGTCTTCTTCCCCCGTGCCCGCAGCGCAGGAGGGGCACTCGCAGTTGTCAACGTGGCTTTCCTTAGAACTTTCGCGCCGTGTGCCGAAGTCGACAAGCATGCCGCCGAGGATGCCGGTGATGAAGGCGACTGCCACGCGGTAGACGGCGAACAGCGGCCCGAGCAGGCTGTAGGTGACGGCGATGCTGTCCACGCCGGTCTGCGGGGCGGAGAGCAGGAAGGAGGTTGTCGCGCCTTTACCCGCGCCGCTGCGGCGCAGCGAGGCGGAAACGGGAATCACGGAACACGAGCAAAGGGGCAGCGGCACGCCGATCAGAGCGGCTTTCACCGACTGCCACAGGCCGCGCCCGCCGAGATGGCGCTCGACATAACTCACCGGGATCAGCACTTTGAGGATGCCGGCGACGAGGAAGCCGAACAGCAGGTACGGCGACATCTCGCCGAGGATTTGCCAGAACTCTACGAGGAATTGCACCGCGGTTGTTTGGATAGCTTCCATTAAGCCTTAATAGTGTGCGTGGATGCTATTTAATCTAGTAACCGGCCCTCGCGCTGCCGCCGGCTTGGGGGAGTGGCGCGCCAGGCGGAGAGGCAAGAGAAAAAAGAGAAAGGGCAGCCTGGCGGCTGCCCTCTCTTGCTTCCCATAATTCCAGAAAGGATGGAGGTTAATCGCTGTGACGTATACTCAGACTGATCTTACCTGCTTGATGTTCCCGACGATCTCTTTAAAACCTTCTTTTAACCACCGGTATATTAATTTACCAGAGAGTAAAATCACAGTGCGCCTTTTATTAATGAGGCTTCATCGCCGCATGCTGACCGGTCGTCTTGTTTGTGTTAAACTAAGTTTTGATGCTCAAAAAAGCGAAACCAGCGTTGCCGAAAATCCTCTCCAACCGCGAGCGGGTGGTGGCGGCGGCGTGGGAACTATTTTGGAGAAACGGGTTTCACGCCACCAGCATCGCGGATATCGCCGCCCAGGCGCGCCTGCCCAAAGGGTCGATCTACAACTACTTTCCCTCCAAGGATGAGCTGTTGGCGTTCGTGATGGGGCGGCTGAAGTATGAGATTGAAACTGAGCTGCGGTTGCAGGTGCTGGCGGGCAACCTGCCGCCCAGCGCGCTGGTCAAGCGCTTGCTCGATCACTACGGCGAGATCTACGGCAAGTTCGAGTTTACGCGCGGCGATCCGCTGGCCGGCTGCTTGTCGGAGCTGGCGGCGACGCATCTCCAGCTCACGGCGCGGCTGCTGCCCGTGCAGCAGCTCTGGCTGCAGGTGGTCACGCAAAAAATCTGGGCCTACGCCACCGTGGCGAGCATCCCGGCGCTGATCGAGCGCGCGCCGAGCCTGGCCCAGCAGATCTACGCCAGCTTGCAGGGCAGCTTGCTGATGATGAAGGCGCAGCGCTCGGCGGAGCCGCTGGAGGAAGCGCGGCGCACGCTCGTGCCGATGGTGTCGGTCTATGTCGCCGCGCTGGCGACCGGCGAGGTGCCCGAGGAATAGCGGTGCGCCAATGGCCGGGGTAGGCGCAAAGTGATGGCCCAGGGCAGTAACTAACCGGCGCAGGATTCGTCTCAATTAGTAGCGCAATTGCGCATGCTGTAGGATTGCTTCGCAGCGTATCCAGAAAGGAACTGCTTCCCAGGGGGAAGGGTATGGCACGAGGATGGATGTGGCTTCTCAAGATAGCGGCGTTAACCGTCAGTCTGGCGCTAATCGGCTGCGGCGGTAAAGCCGGGACTGATACGATTGGCGCGAACGCGGAGGCGGGGATTGCTGATCCCGTGCTGGAAGCCGCGCCGGCGGAGAGCATGGCGGAGCTGGCCAGCCCGGCGGAGCTGCTCAAGACCGCCAGCGGGAACGGGGATGTGCGGGCGATCGGCGCGGACTTCATTCCCGACTGGCCGCACCGCA
>CAYXMN010000115.1:0-8395 GCA_964465955.1 uncultured Planctomycetales bacterium | reverse complement strand
AACTCGCGTGAGCTTAAGTCGAACACGCTCGTGCCGAGGATGTCGCTGGGCAGCAGGTCCGGCGTGAACTGGATGCGGCTGAAGTCACCCCCAACCGCGAGCGCGAGCGCCTTAACGAGCAGTGTCTTGGCCAGGCCCGGCACGCCTTCGAACAGCATATGCCCGCGCGCGAAGTAGGTCGTTAACATCAATTCGATCACGTCGGCTTGGCCAACGACGGCTTTGGCGATTTCGCTGGCGATCTGCTGCGCGAGCTTAGGGGTTACACTGGGTTCGGGTGCACTGCTGGCGGGTGTGAAATCCATGCCGCAAGTTTAGCATGGCAGCTGATTAAAGGCATGTGTGAAGGACTTCGAGCGAACGTTGTGTAAAGCCCATAACTGCTTTACCTGTGGATAGATCAGTCCGGTCAAGTAGATCGTTAACTTGATTAGACCAACCCTGCATGTTTCGGAAATCTCCGGCTTTTTCGAACACCAAGCTGAAATAATGCGACCAGATCGCAAGTAGTACAGAGGGCCGGTGATGGCCGGCTGATAGGAGGTTTGATTATGAAGCAAAGAGAAACAGCTAAGTATGCCTTGACGGGACTGCTGGCCTTGACGGTGTTAATTGCATTGACCGTCTTGCGCATGCCGGCGAACGCGGCGGAGCTGGCCCAACTCAAGCCAGGCGTGAGCGCGCCGGACTTCACTTTAACCGACACGGCTGGCAACTCGCATTCCTTGGCGAGCCTGATGGCCGAAGACAAGGTGGTCGTGCTGGAATGGTTTAATCCGGACTGCCCGTATGTGAAGAAGTATCACGAAGGCGATGTGAATAACTCACTGCGCGAAGCTTACACCTTTGCCAAGGAGCAGGGCTTTGTCTGGCTTGCCATCAATAGCGGCGCGCCAGGCACACAAGGCTCTGGGATGGAGCGCAATGTGAAAGCGATCCAGGATTACGGCATTGGTTATCCGGTGCTGCTGGACGAAAGTGGGAAGGTCGGCCTATCGTTTGTTGCGCAGAACACACCGCAGATATTTATCGTCAAGGACGGTAAAATCCTCTACAATGGTGGTGTGGACGACAGTAAGACGAGTGATCAGCAACCGACGAAGAAATTCCTGCTTACCGCGCTGAAGGATCTTGCCGCGGGTAAGCCGATTTCCGAGGCAGAGACAATGCATCCTGGTTGCGGTGTCAAATACGCAGATATCTAATGTCACTAATCTTCAGACAAAGGGCGGGGGGAACTCCGCCTTTTTTTTATGCCGGATTTGGGCTAGCATGGCGCGATGTTTTTCAAGGCCGCAATCTTCGATATGGACGGGCTGCTGATCGACAGCGAGCCATTATGGCAGCAGGCGGAGATGGAGTTCCTCAGGCCGCTGGGCGTGCAGCTCACACGCGAGATGTGCACCCGCACCGTCGGTTTGCGTGTCCGGGAAGCCATCCAGTATTGGCAGGCGCGCCATCCTTGGGAAGGGCCTGGGCTTGATGAACTGGTCGAGTGCATCGTGGCGCGCGTGATCGAGTTGATCAACCAGTCCGGCCGGGCACTGCCCGGTGCGGGCGAGGCGGTGCGGATGTGCCGCGAGGCCGGTCTGGCGCTTGCGCTGGCTACTTCCTCGCGCCATGATCTTGCCGCGGTCACACTCGCCAAGCTCGGGCTCGACGGCGCATTCGCACAGGTGATTTGCGCGGACGAGCATGCTCCGGGTAAGCCTCATCCGATTGTATTCCTACGCGCGGCGGAAGCGCTGGGCTTGGATCCGCAGAGCTGCCTGGTGTTTGAGGACTCACTTAACGGCGTGATTGCGGCAAAGGCGGCGCGGATGTATGTCGCGGCAGTGCCGGGCTCGCAATGGGCGGACGATCCGCGTTTCGTGCTGGCGGATTTCCGGCTTAACTCGCTGGAAGAAGCGACTCCTTCCTGGTTGGCCAGTTTGGAGGCGCATTAATGCGGCTTAGGAAAGCGCATGCCTGAGCATGTCGCAGTAATCGGCGGCGGGCTGTCGGGCTGCGAGGCGGCACTGCAACTGGCCAGGCGTGGCGTACGCGTCGAGCTCTGGGAGCAGCGCCCCGCACGCATGACTGCCGCGCATACCGGGGCAGGGCTTGCGGAGCTGGTGTGCTCCAATTCGCTGAAATCCACCGATCCCAAGCGTGCGCAAGGCTTGCTCAAAGATGAGCTGGCGCGCCTTGGCTGCCAGCTGTTGCGCATCGCCGCGCAGCATGCATTGCCTGGCGGGGCGGCGTTGGTGGTGGATCGTGAACGTTTCAGCGCCGCTGTGACGGACGCCGTCGAGCGCGAACCGCTGATTACGCTGCGGCGGGAGCCCTGCCTGGATTGCCAAGCGCTCCTGCAAGAAGCAGCTTGCGTGGTTGTCGCGACTGGGCCGCTGACCAGCGCGGAGCTATGGGAACAGCTTAGCACGCTGGCCGGCAGCGGCGGCAGCTATTTCTTCGACGCCACTTCGCCAATCGTCGCCGCAGATTCGCTGGATCTGAGCGTTGTTTTCGCGCAGTCGCGTTACGACAAGGGCGGCGGCGATGACTATTTAAACTGCCCGCTGGACCGGGAAGCCTACATCCGCTTTCGCGAAGCGCTGCTCGCCGCTGAGCAGTATCCACTGAGCGCGGCCGACGACTACCGCCTGTATGAAGGATGCCTGCCCGTGGAAGAACTGGCGCGACGGGGCGAGAACACACTGCGCTTTGGCCCGCTCAAGCCCAAGGGTCTCACCGATCCGCGCACCGGGCGCTGGCCGTACGCCGCCGTGCAACTACGCTGGGAAGACAGCTTGCAGCAGGCGGTTTCCCTCGTCGGCTTCCAAACCCGCCTGCGTTTCGGCGAGCAAGAGCGCGTGTTCCGTCTCATCCCCGGCTTAGAGCAGGTGAAATTCCTGCGTTACGGGAGAATGCATCGCAACAGCTATCTCGACGCACCACGTGTCCTTGAGCCGACGCTTCAGCTTAAAGCCGAACCGCGGATCATCATCAGCGGGCAATTAACCGGGCTGGAAGGCTACATGGCGGCGATCACCACTGGGCTGTGGGCCGGGATTAACGCAGCGCGCCTGGCGGTAAGTCAAGCGCCGGCCGTGCCCCCGCTGCATAGCTGCCTTGGCATGATGCTGGCTTACATGACTAACCCCGCGCACATTGATTACGCACCGACAGCATTCCAATTCGGCATGTTCACCTGGCTGCCAGGCGAGATGCGCAAGAGCGACCGGGCCAAGCACATCCGGGAGCGACTGGCAGCAGCTTGGTTGGAATTGGACGCATTAGTGAAAGCGGAAGTTTTCGAGAACTCAACATAACCGAATATAAAGAAATATAGTTCGGAAAACCTTATAGTGTGCGGTTTGATCAACCCATCGCTCAGATGGAGCGAAGTATGCGTTACCTTTAGGTGGCACTCGCGATGATGACCCTGGCAATGCTGAGCACCGCTTGCGGCGGGGGTGGCTGAGGCTACTAAGACCGCGGTTCGCGGTTACGCAAGGGCGTCACTGAATGCTGTGCGCCTTGTATTGCAGTTCCTCTTTGAGTGCAAGGAAGTGCGCCGGGCGCACGGTGATGGTTTTTTCGTTGGAGATGAGCACTTGGCCGGGTTTGGCGTTCTTGGGCCGCCGCAGGTGCTTTATCTCCAAGTAGCTCACTTCGATGTCGGTTTCTTCGCTGCCTTTGCTGTAATACGCTGCGATCAGCGCTGCTTCCTCGATGGTGCGCCACGGCGCTTCCTGGCCGGCGGTGAGTACGATGACATGGCTGCCAGGATAATCGCGAACATGCAGCCACAAGTTCCGGCCGCTGCCGAAGACACGCAGGAGTCCATCATTGGACCGGTCGTTGACTCCGACCACGATGTGAAATCCGTCACTCGACACGAACCGAAGATGCTTCACCCCGTATTTGTCGAGACGGACCTGCTGTGCCTTCACTGGATCCACAGGGGTGCGCCGCGAGGCCGGTTTAACCGGAACGCGCTCCAGCCGGGTCAAGGCTTCCTCTGTGCGGGTGATCAACTGCTGCAGTTTGTCTTGGCCGCGGCGCTGGCGCTGGGCGTAGGTGACTAGCGCTTGAGCGTTGTCATATGCTGGCTTGTCCAGAGAAACTTGGTCGGACAGCCAGGAATGCGTTTCCAGAAACCGTTTGAGCAGTTCACTGTCTGGCGGTGCATCGACCACCCCTGTTTGACGCAGCAATTCCAGCCCGGCCTGCTCAATTTCGTCAGCCCGATAGCTGAGCGCTAATTGCTCGCGGAGCTGGTCAAGGCGTACACCCAAACGCTCGCGCTCCAGGTCAGGCTTGTTGGCGCGTCCGCCGCCGCGTTTACCGGCGTGCTCCAGCCATTGCGCCAGCGCTAGATCGTTGGCGCTGCTACCGTGGCCGAGATTGAACAGCTGCGCGGTGAAATCGCCATTTTGCAGTTGGCAGATGAAATCGTAGAGCGCGTCCAGGTTATATTCCACGGGCAGCAGCGGCTCAATTGCCGGCCAGAGCTTAAGGTCGACCCCGGCCACTCGGCGGGTGAAGAACTGCTCCAGAGTGCTTTCCGACTCAATGCCGTGTTTTCCGGCGAGGAGCATGAACTCTTCTGCCAGTGCTTCAACACTAGCTTCCCCGGCGATAAACTTTCCCAGTGGCGGCGGTGGAGGCAAGGGTTTGCCGGTTTCGATTTGCCGCACACGGTTCTGTTCGCGTCTGACCTGCTTGAACTGGCTGACCACCATCCCGCGCTCGCTGATAATGAACGCATTGGCTGAGCGGCCCACCAGTTCATGGCGCAATGTTTTTAAGGAGACCTTCCCGTATTGGTCCCGCTGCGAGAAGGTGAGCACGACGCTGCGATCGAGGCCAAGCTGGAGAATGCTGGTCAGTTGGTAGCCTACTAAATGGAAATTGAGTGCTTTGCAGAAGTTGCTTTCCGTCGCTACGCTGTCCGGTAATTCCCCAGGGCTCTCGACCACAATAAGTGCGGGCCATTCTTCGAGCACAGAGACGAGCAGCCACAGCGGCCGCTCCTCAGCGACCAATTCCAGCAGCACAGACCGCGGGCCTTGCTGGTGCGCGCTGCGTAACCGCGCGCCGATCAGACGCGGTCCTTGTTCACGCAGCCAGGCTTTGAGGAGCAGTACGTTCATCCAGGTTCATCATACCCGCCGGTAGAGCAAGCCAACGTGCCCGCCGATCATGCCGCGTATAATCGCTGCGTGGTGAGAAGCGGCAAGTTAGCGTACATCGGGCTGGGGGCGAACCTAGGCGATCGCCTGGGCAGTTTTCAGCGCGCGGTGGAACTGCTCGCTGCAAGCGACAAAGCGAGTGCATTCCGTGCGAGCCGGGTCTACGAGTCCCCGCCGTGGGGTTTTACCAGCTCGCATCCGTTCCTCAACGCGGTGGTGGAGTTGCGCTGGGCAGGTACCCCGGAAGAGCTGCGGGAGGAATGCGCGCGGATTGAAGCTGCTTTGGGCCGGCTACCCCGGCCAGTGCTAGGAGTGTCTATCGAAGCCGGGCCGTACGCCGATCGGGTAATTGATCTGGATGTCCTGTGGATTGAAGCGGTGAGCTGCAATACCGAACAGCTTACTTTGCCGCATCCATTCGCGCACTTGCGAGCCTTCGTGCTGCTACTTTTGGTGGAGTTAGCACCGCGCCTGGAGCTTAAAGGGTGTGTAGTGCAGGACTGGCTGGCAATGATCGATCGTGCTGAAGTCGAGGCGACCCGGCCCTTGGCGGAGCAGGTTTTAGCTGTGCCCGGACCAGGCTAACAGCGACCTAAGCTCCCGGTGCATCCTTCACGCAGCGGAAGCCGAACGTGTTCAGCGCTACATTGCTCGGTTCGAAGTAGCGGTTCGCGCACCGGATCACCCCGCGCCCGTTCGAGAAGGCCCCGCCGCGCAGCACGTACTTTTCGCTGCGTGCGTCCGGGTTGAAGGGGTAGGGTGCGTAGGGCGAGGCTGTCCACTGCCAGACCAGCCCGCTCATGCCCATCACGCCGAACGGGCTCGCCGTCTTTGGCGCGGTCATCACCGCATACAGGGAGGTCTCGTCGCCGCGCGGCATGATCTCGGCGCTCCAATCCTCGCCCCAGGGGTAAGTGCGCCCGTCGGTGCCGCGCGCGGCCTTTTCCCACTCCGCCTCGGTCGGCAGGCGCTTGCCCGCCCACTTAGCGAAGGCCTGCGCGTCGGCTAAGCTCACCCCGCGCACGGGCAGATCAGCGGTGCCCTGGCCGTAATACTTCTGCCAGTTGCCCTCAGGTTTAAAACCCGCGCTGATCACAAAGTTGTGGAACTGGCGGTTGGTCACCGGGTACTTGTCGATATAGTATGCGGGTAGGTTCACTTCGCCTTGCGGCTGTTCATCAGCATCGCCGCCTTGGCCGGTGGCCGTGCCCATCAGGAACGGTCCAGCCGGGATGAGGATCATCTCTCCCAGCCCTTCCGGCGCGGGCAGGTTCATATCAGCGCCAGGCAGCTCCGGGGCAATAACGTCTGGAGCACCGCCGCCGGTTTGGCCGTCGGCTGGTTTGAGCCGGAATTCTGACGAACCGTTGCTAGAGCTGCCGGCAGTTTCCCCACCCGCAATCTCTTTTAGCGGGATAGTGTACTCCTGCGGTTCAGTGGGCAAGGTGCCGGGTTCGACCTGGCGTGCGGACGAGCCGCCACTCGCCGGCTCAGGAGTGGCGTCCGGCTGCCGCACCGGGCGCTCGACCGGCGGTTCCGGCTCCGGCGTTTCCGGTGGCGTATCGTTGGTTGCTTCAGGTTGTGTGGCGCTTTCGGCGATTGGAGTGACAGGCGTTAGCTGCTCAGGCGCAAGCTCCTCCGGCAAGTCGAATTGGATGGGGTCGGTTTCGCCAGCCGGCGCGACGGGGTCGACCTGGTCTGGCGCGGCGTCGACACTGTCCGGCATGGCACTTGGAGTCCACTGGGTTTCCCAGGCGAGCCACTCATAGGAGAACACCAGCGCTGGAATCGGCTGCGGTGGCGGAGCAGTCCCTTCAGCTGGCGCCGCCGGCGCTGTCTGCTCGTCCTGGCCTAGGCTGGCCAAGGCAGGTTCGGCAGGCTGTCGCGAGTTGTGGCTGCGGGCGGGCGGTTCTTGAATTGGCGTGCCTTCACGGGTAGGTTCAGGTTCGGGCTCAGGCTGCGGCTGGTCTGCTGGTTGTTCCACCACCGGCGCGCTGGCAATACTCTCAGCCGGGGCAGCGGTCGCTTCAGGCACCGGCGCTAAGGGCATCGCGGTGGGCGGGAGCTGGCTGGGCAGCAGGTCCAATTCCTGCATCGCCGCACTCAAACCACCGGCGTAGACTTCCACCGGTTGCGCTCCAACAGCTCCGGTGACTTTTACCTGCAGCACTGCGCGCAGCTTGGCCGACGGCGACAGGCCGGGTTCAGGATCGAATAAGCTCACGATGGGCTTCATGTAGACGTTAGCAGGCAACAGCCATGAGACACCAGTCATGGAGTAGGCGCGGTCCGCTCCCGTTAACCGGGGGCTGGCCGGCTCAATGACCTTGACGGTGCTGTCGAGCGCCAGGCTGACTTGCGCCAGGCCGTTTAAAATACGCGCGGGATCGTTGCTGGCTGAGTCGGCGAAGGCGCTGTCCGCCCCCGCGAGCCGGTCGAGGCGCGGGTAGCCTTTTGAATACATGTAGTCGTAGCGGCTGCTTGCTTCGTTGAAAAACAGCAGGCGCGGCTGGCCATCAGCCTCCATTCCCGGCGGCAGTGCGAACACGATAAAGCCGTTTATCAATTCTGCGCGCACTTCTCCGCCGGCAGTGCTATCAAGATCCACTTGGAGCCAAGCGCGCTGCCCTGGTTCGAACTCGCCGCCAGCTCGCAAGGAGAATTGACTGCCCACCTTGCCGCCGCCGAAATCGCGCGAGTAGGATTGGCTGGCCACCATCGGCTGGCTGTCCATCATCTGGGCCCAAGCTGCCACACACAGAGTCAAGGACAGGATCAACGCCGTCGCGAGAGACTTACGCATAGCTCATATTATCCTAACCACCGGCAGACTGGCCTATCTGCTGAAACAGAGCTTTTGGCGTATCAGCTTAATTCCTGTTTACCCGGTGTTAAAACGTGATTGTGCCGGCCGCGATGTTATCCATCAAATCCGCGGCTGCTACTGTGGACGGGATGAAGTTAAGGATGTTCGCAAAGGTGAATTGCCCGAAATACAGGTTTCCGCCACCGGTGGCCGGCGAAGTGCGGATGGCGGCGATTGCGCCTGTGGCGGGTCCTGGAGTGGCGTCATGATCCAGTTGCCGTACCGCCCCTGGCAGCAGCCCGGCGGCGGGGCACACGCTGTAGTCATTGGCGTATTCAAAGCTGCTGATCCCGGTGCTGAGGTTACCAGTGAAATCGCGCGGGAAGAATGTCTCAAGGGGTGTGGCGTCGGC
>CAYXMN010000114.1:1341-8413 GCA_964465955.1 uncultured Planctomycetales bacterium | reverse complement strand
GTTCCCATGATCTGAACGAACGGTGTGCGGATCTTGCGGATCAGGGTCAAGCCGTCCATTTTCGGCATTTGGATATCGAGGGTGACCAAGGTAATCTCGCTGCCATAGCGCTCCAGCATGTCTAAGGCGTCCTGCCCGTCACGCGCGGCATCCACCACCCGGAATTCCTCGGTTTCGTCGATGATTTCCTTGAGCACCTTGCGCATGAACGCGCTGTCGTCAACGATTAGCACGCCAGTTTTATCCGCCATGCAACAACCTCATTACACTGTGCAGCCCTGCCTAGTTCATGCTAGCATGGCCTGCGCTTCGCCTCGTCTAATTCACCTAAAATTATTCAACAATCGAGCGAAAAAGCTTTGATCCCCGCGTTGCGGGTTAAGCTCCAGCCCCGCCGTGAATACCTGGGCCATTTGCCTGAGCAGCCTAGCCGGCGCGCTGCGCGGGCGCGCGGTTAAGAACGGCTGCTGCCGTTTCACACAGTCGACAACGGTTTCATCCCGCGGCAACTCACCGAGCAGTTGCAGCTCCAGGCCGAGATAATGCTGGGCCACCGTGGCCAGCGACTTATGCGTCGTCTCCATTTCGCCGCGCCGCGTGGTCATATTGACCAGTAAATGCAGCGCGCCGATCTGCGAGCTGCC
Source organism: uncultured Planctomycetales bacterium (assembly GCA_964465955.1). Classification (GTDB taxonomy): domain Bacteria; phylum 4484-113; class 4484-113; order 4484-113; family JAFGCY01; genus CAYXMN01. Next base: position 7,769 of record CAYXMN010000114.1, on the reverse strand, counting down.
CCGCAGCGCTTTGATCAGGCCGTAGGCGTCGAGCATGCTCGGCGGTTCGGGAGTGCAGACCACTACCACGTCGTCCGCCGCCTGGGCGAACCGCGTCACCTGCTGGCTGATGCCCGCCGCGGTGTCGATCACCAGCAGGTCGTGCTGGCGCTCCAGGCTGCGCAGGCTGCCGAGCAGGCGCACGATGTCGAGCGTGTTCAGGTTGGCCAGCTCCGGCAGCCCTGTGCCGCCGGGCAGGATATGCAGCCCCAGCGGACCGGTCAGCAGGATGTCGTCGAGTTGGGCTTCACGATGGATCACGTGCTGGAGGGTGAACTTCGGATCGAGGCCGAGCAGCAGGTCCGCGTTGGCCAGGCCGAGGTCGGCGTCCAGCAGCAGCACGCGCGCCCCGGCCTCCTGCAAGGCCAGGCTGAGGTTGACCGCGATGTTGGTTTTGCCCACGCCGCCCTTGCCGCCGGTGACCGCGATCACCCGGCAGTAGTGCTGGCCGTTGACGGTGTACACGAAATTGCCCAGGCGCGCTCCGGCCTCGTGCCGCAGGCCCGCCGCCTGGTCGGCGCCGCCATCCAGTTCGCTCCCGTGCCGCCTCATAGCGCACGCCCCTGCTCAATCCACTGCTGGATGAACGGCAGCGTCGCCGTGCGGATATCCTCCGGCACGCGCTGGCCGACGGTTACGTAGCTGATCGGGCACTGGCTGTGCTTCGAAATGTTGTAGATCGCCCCCAGGCTGCGCGTCTCGTCGAGCTTGCTGACGATGATGTGGTCATAGCCCAGCGGCGTGAAGTTTTCCAAAATGGCGCGCAGATCATCGCCTTTAGTGCTCGCGCTGACGACGAGATGCACCTCGTCCGGCGGGTGGGCGGTGAAGACTTCGCGCAGCTCGTAAATTTGCTTTGTGTTGATCGGCGAGCGGCCGGCGGTGTCGATGAGCACCAGATCGCTGTGGCGGCGCTGGCTGAGCTGGGCGTCGAACTCGTCCTTGGAAAAAACGATGTCGAGATCGATACCCATGATTTCGCTATAGGTGCGCAGTTGCTCGGCGGCGGCGATGCGGTAGTTGTCCAGGCTGACCAGGCTCACGCGCTGGCCTTCCTGGAAAGCGAACTTCGCCGCGAGCTTGGCGATCGTCGTGGTTTTCCCAACGCCGGTGGCCCCGACGAGGGCCACGACCTTGCCTGGCGGCGTCTTGCCCAGTTTAATCCCGCCGGACAGCAGGATGTTCCGGCAGATGTTGCCGGTGATCACCTTGAGGATATCGGCGCTGCTCAGCGCCGCCGGTTCGCTGATGCTGGTCAGCGCGGCGTTGATCAGCTCCAGTGCGTCATACGGGCCGATGTTCCAGTCGAGGAGGCGCTCGTAAACCTGGCGCTGCACCGCGCCGAGCCCCGCACCGGGATCCAGGGACAGCGGGTCGGCCACCGCGCGCGCGCCGGGGGCTGCGGCTGCCGCGGCCGGCCCCGCCGCCCCGCCTTCCAGCAGGTCAAGCAGTTGCTGCGCCTCTTCCGCCTGCTTGCGTTGCGCCGCTTGGGCTAAAGCTTCCGCTGGATCAACGGATTGCGCTGCTGCGGCAGCCGTGCCTTCAGGTGCGGATGCGCCATCCAACCGGCCTAGAGGCTGGGCTGCCGGAGTTTGCGTAACAGCTCCTGCTTGCGCCGCGCCTTGCACCTGCACCTGAACCAGCAGTTTCACGGTTTCCTTCAGCTCGCTGATCGATTCGCGCAGCCCTTGAATATCCTCGCGCAGCTCCGGGTTGTTAGTACCGGGCTCAATCTTGGCTGCTGGCGCGCTGGCCGCCGGCGGCGGCGCAGCGTTGATGACGCCGGGCAGATGCTGGTTCAAAGCGGCTGGCTCTGCCACAGTGTCTTCTGGTTTCACGCGCTGGGTTGCTGGCGGCTGCGTTGGAGTAGCCTTTGCCGGTAAGGCATCCGCCCTACTGGCGGCACTGCCTGGCCCCTCGGGTTTCGCAGACACGGAACTCGGCTGCGAGCTGGCGAACTGCGGTTTAACTTGGTTGGTTGGTTTAGCTGCCGGTCGCGCGCCCACCGCGGGCTTGGCCGCCGGCGTTTCACTGGCCAGGGAATCCGCCGCGAGATCTAAAACGCCGCTGGCCAGCGAGACCTTGGGCTGCTCGTCGGCGCGCAGATCCACCCGCCCCGGTGCGGACCTGGCCGCCAGCTCGCTGGGCAGGGGCACCATGCGCGGCGGCGCCGGCCGTTTCACGCCACTTGGCGCGGCGGCCGCGGCGATGTTCTCTTGGGCAATGCTGGCGGTGTTGATCGCGTTCGCGCCGTTGGGCTCGTCCCCGGCGCGGCGGTGGTAGTTGCCGATGCGCAGTTGCTCGTCGCTGACTTCCACGGTGGCGACGACCTCGACCATGCTCAAGCCGCCGATGAGCCCCAGCCAGGCGCCGCGCTTGAAGTACTTCTGCTCAATCTGCGCGTCCGGCCCCATTTCCTTCTCGATGCGCGCCAGTAGTTCCGGCATCCGCTCCCGGCGTTCCTCATAGCGTTTAATGCGTGTTGCCATAGCGGCCTACCCCTAACTCGCCTCCGGGTTCTCGACCATGCCAAACGTCTTAATCTCAACCTCGCCGATGATTTCAGCGTAGCTGAGCAGCACGACCCCAGGGAAGATCTTCTCCAGCACTTTGCGCAGGTATGGCCGCACCCGCGGGCTGACTAGGAAAACCGGGCTGAAACCCTGGCTGACGAGCAGTTGTACCTTCTTTGTGCAGTTATCGATAAACGCGCGCAAATACTGCGGCGGCAGTACGGGAATGGTGCCGGTGGTGGTGGTCTGCAGGCTGCCCGCCACGCGCTCTTCCACGCGCGGATCAATGGTTAGCACGGTCAGCTTGCCCTGTTCGTCCACGTAGTCCGCCACGATTTGGCGGCCCAGCGCGATGCGCGTATACTCCGTCAGCACCTCCGGGTCCTTGGTGGTGGAAGCGTGGTCGCCCAGGCTTTCCAGGATCACCGGCAGGTTGCGGATGCTCACCTTCTCGCGCAGCAAGAGCTGCAGCACGCGCTGCACCTCGCCCACGCCCATGCGGTCGGGAATCAGATCCGACACCACCGCCGGGAATTTCTGCTTGGCGAGGTCGATCAGCTCCTGCACCGCCTGGCGGCCCAGCAGGTCCGCCGAGTTATTGCGAATCACTTCGGTCAAATGCGTGGCCAGCACCGTCGCCGGGTCGACGACGGTGAAGCCCTCGGTTTCGGCCAAGGTGCGATCTTCCGGATTGATCCAGTACGCGCTCAGGCCGAAGGCCGGCTCCTTGGTCTCGATGCCGTCGAAGGAGACTTGCTGGCTTAACGGGTTCATCGCCAGGTAGCGATCCAGCAGCAATTCGCCGCGCGCCACCACCGAACCTTTGATTTTGATGTTGTACTCGCCGGGCTTGAGCACGATGTTGTCGCGAATGCGCATCGGCGGCACCAAGAAGCCCAGGCTTAGCGCGATCTGCTTGCGCAGGTTGTTCACACGTTCCAAGAGGTCGCCGCCCTGGTTGGTGTCCACCAGGGGAATAAGTCCGTAACCGATCTCCAGCTCTAGCTCATCCACCGACAACAGCTTTTCCAGGTTGCGCCGCGCCGCTTCCTCCGGAGTGGCCGCTTCGGCTGCCTCGCCCTCGCCGGGCTTGGCTCCCGGCGGCCTGGCCCCGCCTCCATCCGGCACGCCGCCGGTGAGCGGAGCGGCCTGCGCCTTGTACTGCACCCACGCGATATAGCCCAGCACCGCCGCCGAACCCCACATGAACAGCTTGGGCATGCCTGGCACCAGGCTCATCGCGAAGATGAACACCGAGCTGATTATCAGCGCTTTCCACTGGGTGGTGAGCTGGCTCAACACGCTGATGCCGACTGACTCGTCCGTGGCGGCCTTGGTCACCATGACGCCGGTCGCGGTGGAGATCAACAGCGCCGGGATGTTCGCCACCAGGCCGTCGCCGACGGTGAGCTGGGTAAAGCGCGCCAGCGCGTCGCCGGCGGTCATGCCCAGTTGCACCATACCGACCACGAAGCCCGCGCCGATGTTGACGATGATCAGGATGATGCCGGCCATCGCGTCGCGCTGGACGAAGCGCGAGGCGCCGTCCATCGCACCGAAATAGTCCGCCTCGCGCTCCAATTGGCGCCGCCGGTTGCGCGCCTGCTCCTCGTTGATGATGCCCGCGTTAAGGTCGGCGTCAATCGCAATCTGCTTGCCCGGCATCGCGTCCAAGGTGAACCGCGCCGCCACCTCGCCGATGCGCTGGGCGCCGTGGGTGATGACGACGAAGTTGATCACGATGATGATGATGAACACCACGACACCGACCACCGGGTTGTTGCCGGTCACGAAGGTGGCGAAGGTCTCGATGACGTGCCCCGCTTCCGCGGAGGAGAGAATCGAGCGCGTGGTGGCGACGTTGAGAAACAGGCGGAACAGCGTGGTGAAGAGGATCACCGTGGGGAAGATGCTGAAGTCCAGGGGCTGCTGCACGTACATCGTCGTCAGGATGATCACCACGCCGGTGATCAGCGAGAAGATGACGAAGAGGTCGATGGCCGCGGGAGCGAGGGGCACCACCAGCATCATCACGGCGACAAGGATGAAGATGGGAACCAGCGCTTCCATCTGGTCTTTGCGCAAGCGCAGGCGCGACATAATGCCGCCTGTGCCCAGCTCCATCCGTCGTTCCGCCGCCATCTGCAATATGCCCCTGAGGTTATCCACCGGTTGTGACCAGTGGACTTTATATTATTGCACAGATGTTGATGCCTATCCACATTATCAACAAACCGCGTTGAGAGAAACCTTTTGAAGCGGATTTAATCCTTCTGACAAGCCCAGGAATCGCGGTCAACGCATGCTTGCAGCGGATCAATTGAGAACAACTCTCATAAAAAATATCTAACATAATTAATTCAACATATGTTGAATATCGCTATATCTATGTTGCCGCAAGTGTTTTTGTAATATTTTAAGCGCCTGTCTCCTGCAATTTAAAAAAAATGCTGTATGCTTTATATACAGTCTACGGCATATGAGAAGAGCCGGACTGCTTAGGTGGTGAGAAGCATGGTGCGTATGTTTTTACTCTGGCTCGTGACGATCATTTTTGCGTTCGGGCTGCCGGGTTGCGGCGGCGGCCACCGGCCCGCCGGGCTGATAACCGCTGACGGTTCCGCGGCGGCGCTGCCGGCGATCGATCTCGACGCCGCGCTGGCCGAGGTCAGCGCGCAAGCACCGCCGCCGGGAGTGGACGCCGCATTGTTTAGGGAGATGCAACGCGCCTTGGCGGAAGCCTTGGCCAAGCTCTACGGCCCCGGCGCGGAGGCGCAGGCCCGCCAGGCCAGCGCGCTGTCCCGCGCGGAGATGAACCAGGCCTGGTGCCTGCAAGCGCGGATCTCGGCGGCGAACGTGGTGACGCTACGGTTCAGCGGACGCCAAGTGGCCGACTACGATCTCAACAGCGAAGTCAGCGCGGCGGATCTGGTGCCGCTCGCGGTCTACTTCCAGCAAATGCCGCAGTTCGACGCGGACGGCCTGCCCCTGGCCAGCGGGGCCAACGAGCTGATTGCCCACTGCGACGGCGACAGCAACACCGAAGTCAACAGCGCCGACATCGTGCCCATCGCGGTGAACTTCTTGCACCGCACGGTCGGCTGGCGTGTGTATACCGGGACAGGCGCCGGCCAGGACAGCATCGCCTGGTCGCCGGCGTATCTCGCGGGCGACGGCGACGGCGTGGGCTGCACCCTGGCGTATAACCGCAGCCAGGCCACCGGCGAGGTCAGCCGCTATAGCCTGGATTTCGACCTGCCGGAAATCCCGGCGGGCATGTCCGGGTGGGTTAAAGTGGTGGCCTTCGATGGCGCGACCGAAGGCTTAGCGGCGATCATGCCGCTGGCGCTCGGCGCCCACCAAGCGCAAAGCTGCGAGCTGTGCCATAACGTCGCCACCTACGCCTTCCGCGGAACGGCCGGGCTGTGCGACGCTTGCCACGCCACGCCGCCGGAAGACAGCACCGCCGCCTGGGCTGATGCGCCGGGGATGCACAGCCAGTGCCTGTCCTGCCACACCCAGCACGGCTTCGCGCTCACCGAGCCGAACAGCGTCTGCGCGACTTGCCACAGCGACAAACTGGAGGCGAGCCACGGCGGCGGGCTGACCACCTGCCTGGACTGCCACTTCAACAGCCACCTGCCGGTGGCGGATCTCACCCAGCTCAATTGCGAGGGCTGCCACCTGGCGCCGCCCGAGCAGCCTGCGCTGACGTGGGATGACGCGCCGGGCCTGCACGATCAATGCCTGGCCTGCCATGACCAGCCCCAGCACGGCGTTGCGCCTGAACCCACGCGGGCATTCTGCAACACCTGCCACAGCCAGACCCACGGCGAGGAATCCGCTGGAGAATACCACCATGCTGCGAGACATGCG
>CAYXMN010000114.1:0-1331 GCA_964465955.1 uncultured Planctomycetales bacterium | reverse complement strand
CCTCTACCAGCACGTGCCCACCGTGCCGGCGGGTTAAGCCGCGACGGCCGGCGCTCGCCGGAACGCTCCGTGGTGCTGATGATTGAGCAGCTAGGCGTGGTGCCGGCCGGGGATTAACCCGCGCCCGGCCCTTTCGCGCTGAGCACGGCGATGGTGGCCATGCTGGCGGGCGACCACGCCGCGTGTTTGAAGTCGCCGAACCATTGCGCCTGCGCGTCCTTGGGCACGAGCCGTTCCAGGCGTTTGCGCGTCAGCACCAGCACCTCGCCGCCGGACAGCGTGACCTGGTCGCCGATGCGCATCGCGTGGCGGAAGGTTAGCTTGAGCGGCATCCGCCCCGGCTTATCGTCTTCCCGCCGCGCCGGCACTTCAAACCAGCGCGCGAATGCAATCAGCCCGCCGTCCGCCGTGGTCGCGGTCAAGATCGGCCGCTCGGCCACGCCGTCGTTGTCCGCGGCCTGGGCCAGCACTTGATCGAAGTTGACGAGCTGCACGATCACTTTCCCCCGCGGGCGCACCAGCTCCCACATTTGCTGCAGCACATGGCCGGCTTCCTCTTCGGTCTCGGCGTGGCTGAGCCCCCCGCCGATGCAGTACACCAGGTTGTAGCCGCCGCGCACCAGCGTGGCCAGCTCGATCATGTCACCGTTAATCAGGCGGCTGGCGTTGGCGCCGTTGCCCGCCAGTTCGGGATGGTACCGCAGCCCCGCGGCGCACATCGCCGTGTCGATCTCCACGCCGTCGAGCCGGTAGCCGCGCGCGCGGAGCGCCGCCATGTACGCACCAGTGCCCGCCGCCACGTCCAGCAGCCGCCCCGGCGGAGCGCCCGCCTGCGCTACGATGAATTCGAGCTGGGCCTCGCGCGCCGGAAACAGCAAGTGGTAGTACTCGGCTAAATGGTGGTAATTGATCGGCACACTACCATTATCCACCGCGCCAGCGGTGTTGAAACGGATTGGTGAAAATTTGCCGAGGCGCGCAACAATTCCACGGCGGCGGAGTCTCAATAAGCGCTGTATGGGTTTGCTGGCCGGGCAGGAGGTGTCTGGCCATACCGGGCGGCGCTTGCACCCGTTAAGCCTGGCAAGCTGTTTATAAACAACGCTGGCGGCGGCAGGCAGGCTTTAATTCCAGCGCATTCATTTCATCATTCATTATTGCTTTCGCGCGTTGACCCGCCCGCCAATCCCGGCAAAACAAAACCGTGGTGCGTCCACGTCACCCGCGCACTTGCGCGGAAATTCAAGGAGCACTGTATGCTCGATCTGGGGAAACAGCGCAAGGGCTTTACGCTCATTGAGCTACTCGTTGTTATCGTAATTATTGGCATT
>CAYXMN010000113.1:3627-8479 GCA_964465955.1 uncultured Planctomycetales bacterium | reverse complement strand
ATGGATGCGATCAAGCGAAACATGGCGGTCGTCCGGATGGATTAGATTGAGAACATCGCTGCCAATTAACTCCGCCTCCTTAAGATTGAACATCCGGGCCAAGGCTTGATTGCAGTCTGTGATTGAGCCCAGTTCATGGATCACCACACCTTCGCTGGCCGCATCCGACAATAGGCGCAGCCGCTCTTCGCTGAACCGCAATTCGTCCTCAATCCGCCGGCGCTCCGTGATGTCCATCACCGAACCGACCAAGCGGCGGTCGTGGCCATGATTGTGCATGAGGGTGCCAATCGTATGCACCACCCTGATGGATCCGTCCTGCCGCCGGATCCGGAATTCCAGCTCCCAGGTCTGCAGCTCGTCGATTGCCTGTTTCAGTGAGTGTCTAAACCGCTCGCGGTCTTCCTGCACGATTCGGGCGGTCCAGTCGTCGAATCCAGGGACGGCAATGCCAGGTTCGAATCCGAAGATCCGGTAAGTCTCCGCGGACCAGAATACAGAATCGGTTTCCAGATCCCAATACCAATTACCGAGATGGGTGAGTTGCTCCGCGATGGACAGCGCTTCCTGGCTGCGTTGCAGTAATGCCTGGGTATGCTGCAACTCGCTGATGTCTTGAATCTGCATGACGATACGGAATGGCGCAGCGTTCGCGTCAAGTAAGCAGCTGGCATTAACCAGGACTGAAAGCTTGGTGCCATCCTTCCGCAAGTACTCCGATTCGCACAGGCAGCCGCCGGCCTTGCCCTCAATCATTTGCTGCACTTGCTCAAATCCCAAAGCTTGGCTTTCTGGGGTTGATAGCTGGTCAAAGGTGAGTTTGAGCAGTTCTAACTCGCCGTAACCGAGCATATCGCACAAAATCGGGTTAACCCGTTCGATGTTGCCATCCAAGTGCAGGATCGCCATACCTAAGGTGCTTTGCTCGAAAATCCTGCGGAAGCGCTCCTCACTTTCGCGCAAAGCCATTTCACTAAAGTACTGCTCCGTGACATCTACCGCGATGCCGAACATCTGCTCTGGGTTGCCTGACTGATCCAATGAAACCTCTCCGCTTGCTTTAATGAAGCGAACCTGACCAGTCGTCGAAACAACGCGGAAGGATGAAACCATTGCGTGGCCTGACTTCAGAGCGTCTTGAAACTCGCGGTTTGTTCTTTCCCGATCGGTAGGATGAACGTGCTGCAAGAAGCTGTCAAAATCCGGATGGAAGTCTCGCGGATCGCGGTTGATAAACCGGTAGAGTTCATCAGACCAACTGATATGGTTGGCCTTCATATCCCAGCGCCAGTAGCCTAAGCCTGCAATCTGCTGCGCCCGGGCAAGGTTCGCCTCACTAATCTTTAATGCAAATTCAGCTTCTTTCCGCACTGTGATGTCTTCGGCGATACCTGTATTGCGCGGTTCGGAATGATGGCCTTCCACCGGGAAGGTTCTGGCACGGATCCAGCGAATTAGTCCATCAGGCCGGGTGATGCGGAATTCCAGATCAAGCCGGCTGAATGGATTGCGAACTTCACGCTCCAAGACTCCGAGCACTCTGACTCGGTCTTCAGCATGCACTACATCAATAAAGGAACCCGGATCGTTGTACAGACTTGCGCAGCTTCGTCCGAATACCTGTTCATATGCAGGGCTGATATAAAGCATCTCATTCGCCGTCCGCAGCCAAAACACCTCTTTAATGTTTTCGGCCAACTGCCGGAATTGCTCCTCACTTGCTTGCAAGCGATCTTCAGCCTGGCGTTTTAGTGAGATGTCACGTGCTTGAAAGCTGTAACCAGCATTTGCCAAGGTGCCCTTGAGCGGAGCGATACATATGGAAGCGATAAACGGCAGATTGCTATTGCGCATCTGCTCACATTCATACTGGTTTATGGCGAAACCTTTCTCGACACTCTCGAACAACCCTGCCGCCTGTTTGCGGTTTTCCTGTGGGAAAAGGTCAAGGATCGAACGCCCGAAAACTTCAGTTGCCCGGTAGAAGTACATCTCCCGCGCACCGCGGTTCCAAGTGCGGATACCCAGGTCGCTTCCAACGAGAATAATCGCATCTTCAGAATTGTCTATTACATGCCTTAGTTGTATCGCCGATTCGTCTTGGCTATCGTTGATACGGCAGAGTATCAGTATGATATGGTTTGTTTCCGGCAGGAGGATGCCGTTCACATGCAGATTCAACAATCCCGATCGCTTTGCCCGGCATGTGATTGGAATCGGCCGGTTTGGTTCATCGGTCAATACTTGATGCGTCAACTGCAAGACGGAGAGAGGCACCGTGTTGAGTTGGCTGCGGGTAAGAACTCGCTCAATATTGAGACTGGCCATCTCTTCGGGCAGGTATTCTAATAAGGCGGCAGCTTGGGGGTTATGAGCCTGGATCTTGCCCTCTGCGGAAATCAAAATCGCGGGGTCGGGTAAAATCTGTACCAGCAGTTGGCATAAATCCACGGCTCCCACTTGAACAGGCAGTGAACCATATCTCATATGATTGTTTTCCCTAACTTAGAACTCTACCCTATCCTGTCGGGATTGTGGTCGAAACGTAAATTAAGTACGGATAAAGTCTTGCCACCGCTAAGGATGTGTGTTACACTCCGCAGTCCCCACTTTGGTAGGGTGTCGCGTGGTTTGGGCAACTCCGCCTCAATGGAAAGTGCTTAAGGTACGCGATGGAGCAATTGGAAGAAAGGCCTCCTCCCAGGACGGCCTTTCTTGCGTAACCAGTCTGGCAACCAGACTGGCCTAGGCAGCGAGGCTGGAAGTATGGCACAGCGAATCAGAATCAGGCTAAAGAGCTTCGACCATAAGATCCTGGATCAGAGCGTCGAACGCATCATCAGCACGGCTGAGCGCAGCGGAGCGCGAGTGGTCGGGCCGATTCCCCTGCCCACTGAGAAGCGCATTTTCTGCGTGCTGCGCAGCCCGCACGTTGACAAGAAGTCGCGCGAGCAGTTCGAGATGCGCACGCATAAGCGGATTATCGACATCCTCAATCCCACGAGCCAGACCGTTGAGCACCTGAGCTCACTGGATCTGCCGAGTGGCGTGGATGTTGAGCTGAAGGTGTAACGTCAGTCCCAGCCCCGCCTGCGGGCGGAGCAAGGTGTACGGGGCCAAGCAAATGGTTAATCGAATTCCAGTTAAAAAAATCGGCATGTCATCGGCCTTTGACGGAGCGGGTACCACCTTGCCTGTCACGTTAGTCCAGCCGTTCGATGTCGTGGTAACCCAGATTAAGCGTCCGGAAACCCATGGCTACGCGGCGATCCAGCTTGCTTTTGGCCAGACGTTGCCGAAGCGGGTGAACAAGTGCCACCAGGGCTTGCTGAAGAAGGCCGGCGTCCAAGAGACCTACCGCTACCTCTACGAGTCCAAGGTTGATCCCGACCAACTCGCGGAATTCGAAGTAGGAATGACTTGTAAACCCCGTGAATTCCTGAACCGCTGGAATTCAGTTAAGGTCACCGGCAAGAGCAAGGGAAAGGGTTTTGCCGGCGGCATGAAGCGTTGGGGCTTTAAGGGCCAAACCCGGACGCACGGAGATCCCGATAACCGCCGGCCGATGGCCGCCAATGCGACCGATCCGGCGCGGGTGTTCAAGGGCAGCCGCCGTCCCGGCCGGATGGGCAACGTCCAAGTCACGCTGAAAGGCGTGAGCGTGTTCGATTACGACCCCGAGTTGAACCTTTTAGTATTAAACGGCAGCGTACCTGGCCCCATCGGCGGGATGCTGTTCCTCACAATGGTTGACGAGCGCGCTCCGGGAGCGGCTGAGGAGGGCCAAACCAATGGCTAAGGCAACCAAGCTGACTGAACTGCCGGAGCTACTGATCAGCGAGCCCAACATGTTTCACATCCAGGAGAGCTATCTCCGCCAGATGACGCATGACCGGCCGCTTACCGCCAAGAAAAAGAGCAAGGCCGAAGTTGAAGCGACTGGCGCGAAGTGGTTCCGCCAGAAAGGCACTGGCCGCGCCCGCCAGGGCGAGCAAACCAACCCGCACATGTACGGCGGCGGTTTGGCTTTCCCGCCAACCCCGCGCGCCCCGCGCAAGCACTTAAACAAGCAAATCCGCGTTAGCGCGCTGCGCAGCGCGGTGCTGGCGCACATCAAGGACGAAAGCTGTTTTGTTATCGAGAGCAAGGACTTCGAGCAGATCGCCAAGACGAAGGAAGTCGCGGCGCAGCTCACCGAACTGGCCGGCAGCATCACGCTGGTCATCCCGCAGGACGCCCCCGTGTGGCGTTCCAGCCGGAACCTGCTGATGGTGCGCCAGATGACGCCGCAGCACCTCAATGTGCGCGACCTGGTGGAGACCGACTTCTTGGTGTTCAGCGCCAGCGCCTTGGACGAATACCGTGAGATGCTCAAAGAGCAGTCCATCCCGATCGAGGAGCTGGAGGTTGAGGTGATTGCCGAGGGCGGCCCTGGAGGTGACGAGTAATGTCCGGCTTCCATTTCGCAAACATCTTGGTCGAGCCGGTCATCAGCGAGAAAAGCAACGACCTGATGATCGAGGAGAACAAGTACGTTTTCACCGTCTCCGCTAAGGCGACCAAGACGGACATTAAGCGCGCGGTGGCCGAACGGTTCAACGTGCAGGTCAAGCAAGTCAACATCGTCAATCTGCCTCGCAAGCCCAAGCGGATTGGCATGCGCCGGTTCCAGACGGAAAAACGGCGCAAGGCCATCGTGACGCTGATGGATGGCCAGGGTATCCCTGAGCTGAGCCAGGCGGTCTAACCCGAGGGGTGTCATATGCCGATTAAGAAGTACAAACCTTATACGCCGTCCCGCCGGGGCATGTCGGTGATCGATTATAAAGCGGTCCTGACCCCCGGCAGCCTG
>CAYXMN010000113.1:0-3617 GCA_964465955.1 uncultured Planctomycetales bacterium | reverse complement strand
AGTGAAAAAGAAGACCGGCGGCCGTAACAATCTAGGCCGTACCACCGCACGGTTCATCGGCGGCGGTTCGCGCCAGCATTACCGCCTGGTGGATTTCCGCCGCCGCCGGGACAGCGAACCCGCGACGGTGCGCGGCATCCAGTATGACCCGAACCGCACAGCGTTTATCGCGCTGGTGCAGTACGCGAGTGGGCAGCTCAGCTATATTCTCGCCCCTGAGGGTTTGAAGGTTGGCGATGTGGTGTCTTCGGGCACCGACTGCGTCATCCGCCCCGGCAACACCCTGCCGCTGCACAATATCCCCGACGGCACGGTGATTCACAATATCGAACTGATCCCCGGCCAGAAGGCCCGTTTGGTACGCGCCGCCGGCGCGTCAGCTCAGTTGATGGCCAAGGAAGGCAAGGATGCGATCATCCGCCTGCCGAGCGGCGAAATGCGGCGCGTGCCGCGCACCTGCCGCGCCACCGTGGGCCAGGTTAGCAATGTCGACAACAACAACGTCAAGCTCGGTAAAGCGGGCCGCACGCGCCATTTGGGCCGCCGCCCGCACAACCGCGGGACCGTGATGAACCCATGCGACCACCCGCACGGCGGCGGTGAAGGCAAGAGCAACTCCGGCCGCGCCCCGTGCTCGCCCACCGGCGTGATGGCCAAGGGCTACCGCACCCGGAGCAAGAGCAAGAGCAAGCGGCATCTGGTGAAGGACCGCCGCGTCAAGTAAAGCATTGCAGGAGCTGAGTGCAAGCAGGAGCAAAGTGAATAGATGAGTAGATCAACTAAAAAAGGGCCGTTTGTATACCACAGCTTGCTGGCCAAGGTTGAGCAGCTCAACGAGACTGGCGAGCGCAAGGTTATCCGGTTGTGGAAACGGGCTTCGGTGATCGTGCCGGAGTTCATCGGCCACAACTTCGAGATTTACAACGGCAAGAAGTGGTTTCCGCTGTTCGTGACGGAAGACCATGTCGGCCACCGCTTCGGCGAGTTTTCTCCGACGCGCGCATTCCGCAGCCACATTAAGGATGAAAGGAAGGCCAAGCGATGAAAACCACTGGGCCAAGCAGCAAGGTGCGCGCGAAGCTGAGCGATTTTGGTGTGCCGCCGCTGAAGGTGCGGCGCTTTGCGAGCACGATCAAAGGCGAGCAGGTGGCTAACGCGCTGGGTATCCTCGCGGTGCAGAACAGTCCAACCTGCCAATCCCTGTACAAGCTCTTGCGCTCCGCGATCGCCAACGCTGAGAACAACAACGGTTTGGCTGCGGAGAACTTGATTGTCAGCAATGTGTTTGTGGACCAAGGGCCGGTTATGAAACGCATCCGCCCGCGGGCGCGCGGCCGGGCCTACCGCATCCTCAAGCGGTCGAGCCATGTCACTATCGAGCTTGATCTCAAGCCGGGCTTGACGCTGGAATCGCTGAAGGCCGCCGAAGCAGAGAAGGTCGGGCGCAAGCGCCGGACTGGCGCCGCGGACAAGACCTCTGATAAGCCGGCGGCGAAGGCCGCCCCCAAGCGCAGTAGCAAGGCCGCTCAGGAAGGAAAGGAGTAACGCGTGGGCCAGAAGACTCATCCAAAAGGTTTCCGCCTCGGCCTGACCGAGACTTGGGATAGCACCTGGTACGCCGATAAGGATCGTTACGGCAGCTACCTGATTGAAGACATCAAGATCCGCAAGTACCTAGAGAAGGAGCTGTTCACCGCGCAGTGTAGCCGGATTGAGATCAACCGGTATGTCGGCAAGATCATCATCAACTGCTACGTGGTGCGCCTCGGGATCGCCGTCGGCAAGCAAGGCGCGCGCCGCGAGGAACTGCGTCGCTACCTGATCAAGAAGGTTTTGCGCTCGGCCAAGGACGTCCACCTCGACTTCTACGAAGAGACCAAGCCGGACCTGGCCGCGGAAGTGGTGATGGGTAATGTCATCACGCAAATCGAGAAGCGCATCAACTTCCGCCGCGTGCTGCGCCAGACGATGAAACGCTGCCTGCAGGCAGGCGCCAAGGGCGTCAAGCTGATGGTGGCGGGCCGCCTCAACGGCGCGGAAATGAGCCGCACCGAATGGTACCGCCGGGGCCGGATCCCCCTGCACACCATGCGCGCGAAGATCGACTACACCTCCGGCATGGCGCGCACGATTTACGGCGCGATCGGCGTGAAGGTGTGGATCTATACCGGCGATGTAATCCCGCGGCGCCGGGCTGAAGGAGCTGAATAATGCTAACACCGAGCCGAGTACGCTATCGCAAGGTACAGCGCCGCCGGATGAAGGGCAAGGCTTACCACAACTGCCGCGTGCTGTACGGGGACTTCGGTTTGATCACGATGGAACCGAAGTGGATCACCGCCAACCAGATTGAATCTGCGCGTATTGCCATCAACCGCGTGATCAAGAAGTACGGCCAGCAGTGGATTCGTATTTTCCCGGATCGCCCTTACACCAAGAAACCGGCGGAAACCCGCCAGGGTAAGGGTAAGGGTAACCCGGAAGGTTACGTCGCAGTCATCTGCCCAGGCCAGGTGTTGTTTGAGATCGTGGCGCAGGATGAAACCATGGCGCGTGATGCGCTAACCCGTGCGGGGCATAAACTGCCGGTGCGCTGGAAGATCGTGAAGAAACTGGAACTGGACTAGCGCGGAGACGAGCATGCCAACCAAGTGGATTAAAGAACAAAAACTTAGGGATTTGCCGGTGAAGGAGCTGGAAGCGCGCGCCACGGAACTACGCGCCTCCCTGTTCGCCAACCGTTTTCAGCGGGCGGTGGGCAAGCTTGAAAATTACCGTGTGATGCCCCAAACCCGCAAGCGGCTGGCCGCGGTGCTGACGATTCTGCGGGAAAAGCAGTTGACCTCTAAGAAGGAGGGCAAGTCGCATGCCGAGTAAGACTAAGACCGGTGTCGTCGTGAGCGACAAGATGACAAAGTCCATCGTGGTTGAGGTGACCCGGACCAAGAAGCATCCGCTCTACAAGAAATACATTCGCGTCAGCAAGAAGTTCATGGCGCATGATGAGCAGGAGCGCGCCCACATCGGCGACTTTGTGCGGATCGAAGAGTCGCGCCCTCTCAGCAAGAACAAGTGCTGGGTGCTGCTCGAGGTTATCCGGGAAGCTCCCGGGCGCAGCTAGGACTAGCAGGAGCAAGCGATGATTTGCCAAGAAACGCGCTTAAACGTAGCGGACAACACCGGAGCCAAGGAAATCTTGGTGATCCGGGTGATGGGTCGCGGCCGCAAGAGGTTTGCCGCCATCGGCGACATCATTGTCGCCACAGTCAAGCAAGCCACGCCGCGCGGCACCGCCAAGAAGGGCCAGGTTGTGCGGGCGGTGGTCGTGCGCCAGACTTACCCGCTGCGGCGGCGCGACGGGAGCACGGTGCGCTTTGATGACAACGCCGCCGTGATTATCGACAAGCTGAACTTCAACCCGATTGGCACGCGCGTGTTTGGGCCGGTGGCGCGTGAACTGCGCGACAAGGGCTTTATGAAGATTATCTCGCTGGCCCCGGAGGTGCTGTAATGGCAAGGCGCAAGTTTAAGCCCGCGCCCCAGCCGGGGGCGGCCCCTAAAGTCAAGAAAGGTGACCAGGTCGTTGTGCTTTGCGGCAAGGATCGCGGGCGCCGGGC
>CAYXMN010000112.1:4707-8500 GCA_964465955.1 uncultured Planctomycetales bacterium | reverse complement strand
TGGGCATGCTACATCCCCGCATGCCGCGAACTTAGGCAGCCCACGGTGCGTCCTACTGCCATGCGGGAGGAAACTACCAAGCCCAGCCAGAAACGGCGGCTGCCTGCGCGCTGGCGCCAGCGCTTGTTTATCCTCGGCGGGATCGCACTGGCCGTGTTCGCCGCGTGGTTCGTGCTCTACTACTACACCGACTACACGCGCGCCGGGTTCCTGTTCCACTGGTACCGCGAGTATGACCAGCGCCTGGCGGAGGTGGGCGACCTGCCCGACACGCCGCCGCGCCGCGCCGTGCTGGAGGGGCTGGCTGGCGCCGCGCTGGAGCAGTCGCGGCATCAGGTGCGCTACGACTCCTCATACATCGAGATTCCCTACCCCCTGGGCGATGTGCCGCCGGAGATCGGCGTCTGCGCGGACGTGGTGGTGCGCGCCTACCGCACGCAGGGCATCGACTTGCAGCAGCTCGTGCACGAGGACATGGAGCGCGATTTCGAGGCCTACCCGCACATCTGGTTCAACGCGCAGACCGACACGAACATCGACCACCGCCGCGTGCAAAACCTCGTCATCTTCTTTCGGCGGCGCGGGCAAATCCTGCCGGTGACAGATGACCCGGGCGACTACCGGCCCGGCGACGTGGTGGCTTGGCGCATGTATAACCGGCGGCTGCACTGCGGCATCGTGGTGGACGACTACCGCCCCGGCTCGCCGCGGCGCAATGTCGTGCACAACATCGGCAAAGGGCCTCAAAGCGAGGACCGGCTGTTCAGCTGGCCGATCATGGGGCACTTCCGATACTGCGGGGAGTAAGTGGGGATTGCCAAGTGGGGCCGCGCCTGCGTCGCCCGCTGTCACGATCCACGGCGGATCGTTTTCAGCAAACTCGCCTGCTGCTGCTCCAACGCGTCAAGCTTGCGCAGCACATCCTGGAGGTCCGGCCCCTCCGGGTCTGGTCCGCGCAGGATGTTGGACGCAACCGCCGCGGTGAAGCTGCCGATCAGGCCGATGCCGAGCAGCATCGTAATGATTGCCATAATACGCCCACCCAGTGTCACTGGATATATATCGCCATAGCCGATGGTCGTCATCGTCACGCAGGACCACCAAACCGCATCCCCATAATGGTGAAGCTGCGGGTTAGCGTAGCGCTCCAATTCATAGAACGCCGCTGCGGTCAGGACAAGTATAACCAGCGCTGGTGCACCTAAAGTAGTGAAAGGATTGCGCACCAGCTGTAGTGTCCAAGATTGCCAAAGCCGCATGAGCTGCAGGCCAAGTCGTACCAACCTGATCAGGCGCACCAGTCGCAAGACGCGCAGCCAGCGCAGCGTCCCCAGGAATGGGATGGCGCCTAGCAGGTAGATGAGGTTGCTGGCAATGTAAGTACCTTTTTTATCTGCGCGTTTCAGTTCGACCAGCCACTCAGCGATGAAGAATCCGCATGCCAGTGTATCGAGAGCGACCAGGATCGTGAGCATCGGTACCGCTGCAATGCGCTGCTGTGCCACCGAGGTTTCTGCTAAGGTGACGACAACCAGGCTCAGGAGCGTAATCGCTATAGAGAACACGTCGTAGGCTGTTGTACGCATTCATTCCTCCCGAAAAGCAGCGATTATATGGGAGGAAAGCGCTGGTAGCCGCGGCTCCCAAGCCGCGGTGATTCGCGGTAGTTTGGAAGCCGCCGCTACCGGGCGGGCATGGCGGCCCGCCCCGCTGCATTCTGCGCGTCATAGACCCGCAGGCACCGTGCTCCCTTGCTTACAGCTTATAACTTGCTACTTACCTCTCCCCTACAACTGCCCCAGCAGCCTCAACCCGCGGGCGTACTTCGGCTGCTTGGCGATGCGCCCGCCGATGTTGTTCAGCACCCACTCCCCGGCTTCGAGCACGCGCTCGCGCGAGATGCCGTGGCTTTCCAGCTCGAACACCACTTCCTCGGCCCGGCGGCTGCCATCGGGCAGGCTGTAGCTGCACTGATCCACACTAACGTTCAGCTGCGCGCCTTTTGCGCCCAGGTTGGCCTCGCGCGCCAGTTCGTCCACCAGCATCACCGTGGTCAGTTCCTGCCCGCCCACGCCTTGGGCCAGGCTGGACAGCACCGCCAGCACGCGCTCGTAGTCCGGTTCGATCAGCGTGAGCTTGCGCTCACGGCGGATGAACAGCTTTGGGTGCTGCTCCAGCGGGAACTTGTAGGTCAGGCGCACCTGGTTGCCGGCAAAAACATTCTCCACCTTTTGGCGCACACGCAGCGAGTGTTCCTGGCTTAACAGCACCATGTCGTCGGTATCGACGAAACGGTCGTGAGTGCTGGTCATCCCCAGGCTTTCGGGCTTGAGCTTTAGAAACCCCGCGAGCCCTTCCACGGCCTGCGGCACGTCCGGCAGGCTATTAAGTACGATCTCCAGTTCGACTTCTTCCATCGATTGCTCCTCAGATGGCCGGCGCACCGGCAAACTGTCGATTATAACGGATGAGCTGTAATCTGCATCTCGATTAATGGCTGGATCCACGAACATGACCGGCCTCCGGCAGTCATAATTACACCACCCGGGGTAATATGCATGAAGCTCAGGTTCATCGTCAGAGTGTTATTGATCACCGCGCTGGTGCTGCTGCCGCTGGTAGCCGAGGCCATCAACCCGCGCCCGATCTGCCAGGTCTGCCGCCGCTATATCGATAAAAGCCCCCAAGCCTGCTCCGCGTTCATCCTGCTGGGTGGAAGGCATCCGAAAACTATCGCGGCGTGCAGCTTGTTCTGCCTGTTTGAACAGCTCGAGGACTATAAGTCCGAGCCGGAAACATACAGTGTGATCGACTACGCCACGATCAACGACGATTTCGTGCAGCAACTCAATGCGGAGCAGGCGGTGTTCTTGTTTAGCGCGGACGGCGACGCCGAGCGCAGCCATGAACCGTATTTCTTCGCGTTCGCGAATGCGGAACACGCCAAGGCCGCCCAAGCCGATTTAAGCGGCGAAATCCTGAAGTGGGACGAGGTGATGCAGCGTTGCACAGAGCTCGCGGCGGAATGGGAGCCGGAGCAAAAGGACGAACAGGATTCGCCGATCCCGCCTCGCCGCCATGGCCAGCACTAATCCCGCGGGCGAGCCGGTACCCATGCCGGTGCCGCCCCTGTCCTTAGTATAGGTACGCGGGCACCAGCTCGCCGTCCGCGTACGCCCGTCCGCCTTCCAGCAGCACCAGCGCTTGCCCGTGGATAAAGTCCAGCCACGGCTCGCGGATCTGCCCGCCAAAACGCGTGCTGTAACACCCCGCCGCCTCATCCCAACCGAAGCGCACCGGTACCGCGCGTGACTCCGCACCGCTCAATCTGCTGCCTTGCTCCAAGCGCAGGTCGATTTCCCCGGTGAAGTGCAACGGTGTGACATATTTGTGCGCGAGCGGACGCACCGCCAGCACCGTGGCGATGAGCGCCTCGGGCAAGCCGCCGGGGGCGACAATCACCGGCCAGCCTTTGACCGATCCCGCCGAGATGGCGGAGCCGGGCTCCAGGTCCAGTCCGCTGGCTTGCACTTCGCCGATGGAAGCCAGGACATCCAAGCCCAGGCAGCGCGGGCCAAGATGGCTGCCGCCGACGATCACGAGGATGTCCACTTGCTGCACCCAGCGCTCCACGCTCTTCTTTAAGGCGCGGAAGCCCTGCGGCGCATAGCCCAGGGGCAGGGCGGCCACACCCGCATAACGCATGATGTTCAACACGGCGCTGGTGAGCGGGCATGCGCTCGGGTCGGCCACCTCCTTGGGGCTGCGCTGCGCGCGGGGGAAAAGCGGGGCC
>CAYXMN010000112.1:0-4697 GCA_964465955.1 uncultured Planctomycetales bacterium | reverse complement strand
GGCGGCGGTATACCTCGACCTCTTCCACGCCAAGCGCTTGTAGCAGGGCCACCTCAGTGCCGCGCAGCACGCAGCGCTCCGCCACCAGCACATCACGGTTGCGCGCCCAACCGCCGATGGGCACCATCCCGGCGTTGCGCTTGAGTTCGAGCGCAGTGAGCTCCACCGAGCCGCTCAAATAACGTGCGGGCAAGTCCCAATCCCGCGGCGGCTCAGCCACCGGCAAAGCGTCGTCTTCTTCGGCAGGTTCTTCACCTTCGGCCGGCTCAGGCTCCGGCAATGGATCAGGTGTGGCATGCGCCGGCAGCGCCACAGCTTCCGCCGCCGCCAGCGCTTCGGCAGGCAGCAAGGCGGCGAAGGGATAGACCGCCTCGCCTCCGCGCGGCACTTCGCTGCCAGTGCGGACCGAGATCGCCTGTCCGGCGCCCAGCGCGTCCTCCTTGCGGTTGCTTTGCGGCGCACTGCGCAGGCTCAGGCGCCAGCCGCCGCCCGCGAGTTGCTCCGGCATGCTCGCGCTCGCCGGCGCGCTGTCCTTGCGCTTGAATTGAATCGGCGCATCCGGATCCGGCGCTTCGTCATAGGACGCCGCGGTCTCCGCATCTTCGCCCTCGCCCTCGGCCGCCTCCGCGCTGAGCCCGGCGAGCGCCAGCGCGAGGCCGTCGGTGAGCGCCACCGGCCGGCTCGGCTGGTTGCCGCGCGCGATGACCGGTTTGGCCAAACGGTAGCCCAGCGCTTTGGCCGGTTCCAGCAGCAGCGTGCTGGGCGGGTAGGTCATTTCGCGGATGCGCGCCAACGCTTCGTGTAAATCCTGCTTTGTGCCCATGAACCGATGATTGTAGCAGGCCGGGCGTTAAAGGCGCGCCCGCTATAATCGCTGCGTGGATACCGCCTCCCAGCCGCCCGCCGCGCAGGAGCTGACCGTCAGCGAGCTGACGCGCTGCATCCGCCAGCTGCTGGAAGGCGACCCTCAACTGCGCGGCGTGTGGGTCAAAGGCGAGGCCAGCAACGTGCGCCTGGCGGGCAGCGGCCATCTGTATTTCACGCTGAAGGATGAGGGCAGCCAGCTCGCGGCGGCCTATTTCGCCTACAGCGCCGGGCGCGCCAAGCGCCAAGCCCCCGCGGAAGGCGAACTGCTCCTGGTGCACGGCGACGTGCGTGTGTATGAGCCGCGCGGGGCGTACCAGCTTGTGGCGGACGACCTGATCCCGGCGGGGCGTGGCGGCCTGGCCGCGCGCTTCGAAGCGCTGAAGAAGCAGTTGTTTGCGGAAGGATTGTTCGCGGCGGAACGCAAAGTCCCGCTCCCGGCGGTGCCACGCAACATCGCGATTGTCACCGGCCTTGCCACGGCAGCGCTGCAAGATGTGCTCAACGTGCTCGCCCGGCGCGCGCCGTACTTGGCGGTCACCGTCTTCCCCGCCAGCGTGCAGGGGGAAAAGGCGGCGGGCGAGCTAATCGAAGCGTTGAAGGCCGCCGACGCTTGCCCCGGCATCGAACTGATCCTGCTGGTTCGCGGCGGCGGCAGCATTGAAGACCTCTGGTGCTTCAATGACGAGAATCTAGCGCGCGCGCTGGCCGGGATAGAGCGGCCGGTCATCACCGGCGTGGGCCACGAGATCGACTTCACCATCGCTGACTTTATCGCCGACCAACGCGCACCCACACCGTCGGCGGCGGCGGAACTGGCGGCGCCGGATGCAGCTGACTTGAGCGCCGGCGTGGCCGGGCTGGTGTTCGAACTCACCCGCGCCTGCCTCACGCAACTCGATACCGCGCATGAAAGCCTGGCGCGGCTGTTCGACCGGCGGCTGATCCGCGATGCGCTGGGCGAGCTGGAGCAGGCCGGCCAGGGCGTGGACGGCGCGGCGGACGGGCTGGCGCGCTGGGCCGTTACCGCGACGGAGCTGGGCAGTGAGCTCGTCCTCGGAGATTACGCGGAACGCCTGGCCCGGCCGGTGGCGCGAAGGCTGGAGCATGCGGCCCATGTGCTGCCGCTGCTGCGCGATGACGTGCTGCGCGCCGGGCGCCAGGGCAGCGCGGACTGCTCGCGGCACCTTAGCGCGCTGGCGGCGCAGCTTAAGGGGCTGGACCCGCGCGCGCCTAAAAAGCTCGGGTTCGCGCTGGTGTGGGGTGCGGACGGCAAGCTCGTGCGACGGCCGGCGGATGCGCCAAGCGGCGCGCAGCTGCGCATTGAACTGGCGGAAGGCGAGTTGGACGCTCATAGCACAGGCTAGACTGGTCTAGCTTTCCGGATACCCGGAGTTCCGCCATTCCTGGAAGTATTTCTGGTACAGCGGCAGGTTGTTGCCGGCCGGCGGCATCGTGTCTGCCTGGATGCGCGCATTACTGGCGCTGCCCCACGACTTGTTCGCGTCATAATCCGTCAAGTACGGCGAGACCGGATTGTCCGCGTCGGAGCGGTGGCACTGCAAGCAGTAATTGCTGACATACGAGTTGACGAAGTTTTCCCAGGTGGGACCGCCGGCCAGCGTGGCCGTCAGATTTGCCACTTGCCCGCCGCCGTTGATCGTCACGGACAAGCTGGCAACCTGGTAACCGTACTTCGTGGCTTGGATTTGATATGTGCCGTCTGCCGCCATAAACGAGTAGTCACCGCCGGCGGAAGTGTAGTCCGTTGCGAGCAGATCGCCATATTTCCTTAGTTGCACCTGCACGACCGGCACGCCATCGCCGTAGTCCGTGTCGGTGATTTTACCCGTGATGGGGTACAGCGGCGGCGGCGGCGTGGCGGCGAAGTCCGCGCCGACCACGTTTGCGTTATCCACCATGGCGCTGCGCTGGGCCGGAGCGAAGGTGTAGAACCCTAACACCGGTTTCACGGTATAGGCCGCGTTACCCAGGCCGTAAAAGGCGAAGTTCCCGCTGCCATCAGTCTGCGTCATCAGGTAGCCGGGGCTGAGGTGTACCGTCACACCGGCCAGCGGTGATCCGCTTTCCAGAATTTGCCCGCGCACGGAATACGTCGGCGCACCGCCCGTCGCGGTGAAGTCCGCATCGGTGATGTCCGAGCTGCCAATCAAGATGTTGCGCCCCATCGGTTCGAAGGTATAACCGGCCAGCAGCGGCTCGACCGTGGCGTTCCCCGCCGCCACATCATTGAAGGTGAACCGGCCGTCGGCGCCGGTCTTGGCCGTGCTGCCTGCCGGATTCAGGCTAACCAGCACGCCCGGCAGCGCCGCGCCGCTCGCCGTGGTAATCACGCCGGTCACATCCACGCGCTCGCCGGTGAAATCGATGCCGGTTTCAGCGCCGTCAACCACCACGCTTTGATCAACCGGCGTGAAGGCATAGCCGGAGCCGGTCGAAGGCGTGACAGTGTATGTATCAGCGCTGGTGCGGGGAATGAAATACTCGCCGTAAGCATTCGTGTACGCCTCGGCGAAATCCGGGGTGGCTTCGACTGCCAGGCCTTGGACCGGTGCGCCGTGCTCATCCAGAATCGTGCCGCTGATGCTGAAGTCCGCGACTTGCGTGTTAACGTAGGTCAGCGAGATCCAGTCGCAAGTAATCGTCGCCTGCGGCATGGCCAGCACCGCGGCGAAGAATTGGCCTGCGCCGGACAAGTACGCGGCGGGCAGCAAGGTGATGCTTGCATCCTCGCTATACGGGCCGAAGAATTGCCAAGTAGCGCGCTGGTAGTTCGCGACCGCAATCCAGGCCGGGGCCGCATTGCCGGTGCTCAGCCCCACGTCCAGCACGACCGGCTGGTAGCCATCGCTGTTGAATGCGTAGATGGCATAGGACAGGTTCGTAGCGCCGCCGGGAATCACCAGGCCCTCGCCGGCGGCGAAACAATCGGGCGAGCCGCTGTAGATGCCATTGCCGAAATAAAATACGGTTTTGGCGTAGCTCGCCTTGCGCGGGAGGTGTGGCACGTAGCCCGGCAGGTCCGGCAACCCGGCAAGCTCTGCGCCGGAAATCGCGGGATGCGCGCCGCTTGGGCCGGGGAGCGCAACCTGACCGCCACCGCAACCCACGCAGACCGCTCCACCAAAAGCCGCCAGCGTTAACGCCGGCCAGCGCCACCAACCTTGGGACATCGCTTGCTCCGCATAATCCTAGAATGCTTCCAATAGCAGGAAAGTCAGTAACCCCTGCATCGTTGACCAGCAATTATACCGCAACTGAGAACAAGTCGCAATTGATCAGAGCAAGCGCGATTGGTCAGAGGAGCGCTGGTTACATCATCCGGAAGACGGTGGTCAGGCCCTCGCTCAGCTTGTTGAGCCGGAGTTCATATGCGTTGTCCACCGGCTGCTGCAGCAGAATAGTCCAGGCGTCGCCATCTTCAAAGCGGATCAGCAGCCGGCCGCTGCGGGTGTCGAAGGTGTAGGTGAAGGTGCGGTGGGAAGCTTGCTTGCCTTCACGGAAGGTGGTGTACGACCCCTTTTCGCGGTCGGCGAAGGTCAGGAGATCGTAGTAAGAATCGTCATGGTTCACCATGGCGCTGTCTTTAATCTCAGCGATGCTGCGCCAATTGCCGATCAGCCGCTCAGGAGTCTTCAGTTGCGCCGACAGATCAACCGGGCTGTTTTTCAAGCGTTCGACTGTCTCACGATCATCGAGCCCGCCGGATTTGTCAGCTGCGGCCCCACCCTGCACCGCGGCATCCGGCTTACTCGCCGCGAACACGTTGAGCGCTTCAGCCACCAGGTCGCTGATCAACTGGTTCGAGATGG
>CAYXMN010000111.1:2203-8532 GCA_964465955.1 uncultured Planctomycetales bacterium | reverse complement strand
CCTTAGTCTGGGCCAACAGATTCGGCAGCTCGCGCATGCACGGACCACACCAGCTCGCCCAGAAATCGATGAAGACCCATTTGCCGGCGTAATCTTCCAAGTGGACTACTTGATTTGAAATTACATCACGGCCGTAAATGTCTGCGGCACGGTCGCCTACATTAGGCGTATAAGCCCACGCCGTGGACAAGGAAATCGCCAGAATAACGAACAACGAGCTGACAAACCGCATGCTATGCCTCCGCCTCTAACTTACCAGGTGTCCGGTAAATGATTAGGTGTGTATGATAGCAGGCGTCAGCTATTCCATGCTGCCTTTCAGAAATACAACAAGAAGTTAGTTCACCCGCGGCGGCTAATTCACACGCACGACAACGACCGTGTCCTCGGCCAGAGCGAGCGGATTGGCGCTGGTGACCAACGCGGTGGCCAATTGGTCATCGCCAATGCGCAACAGCCGCAAATCGTAAGTGCCACCCGCTACATCGTCCGCACCAGGGCAGACGCCGTTAGCATCGGTGGCTTGTACCGCGATAACTACAGTGGTGGGATGCTGGTCGCTCGGGGTAACATTCCGGCCAGGGAATAAACCGTTATCGACCACGGCCTCATCCATTTCGCTGCTGAAATCCCAACGCTGGCTCATTTCAAGCCGGAACTGCTGATCGGCGCCTAGGACTTGGTTTGCGATAGGTTGCGCCAAGGCATCGACGACTTGGATATCGACATCATGTTCGCCTGCCGCGCCCATCACGAGGTTTAGGCCAATGCTGCCGTCATGATCCGCATCCTCCGCGTAGGCATAGGCGAAGCCATAGTCCGGATGGTAGGCGCAGACCACTGCGTAATCCAGCAAGCGGCCTTGGATGTCATAGACGCCGCCTTCGTTGGTCTCATCATAGATGAGTTCGTTCTCGGAGTCGCGCAGGAGCGTTGGCGCAGTATTGATGTCGTCTGTTAAAGCGGCTAAGATGACGACGTTTTGCAGCGTGTCCCCGGTGCTGGAGGTAACCACCCCGGAGATTTCAGCGTTGTAAATCCCTTCGATGGTGATGTCTGTGAGTTGTTCTTCCTTATTCACTTTCCCCACATAGACATCTTTCAGCACGGTGTCCCCGTCATAAACGCGAAGAGAATACACCACCTCGCTCGACCAGCGGAACTTGATGTCGTAGTCGCCAGCTTCGTTAGTATTCTCACTGAAGGCTAGCACATCGTCTTCACCAAGTACCTCTGCGCGTACTTGGACACGCAGTCCGGCAACGGGTTCGCCGATTCCATCGGTCACGGTGCCGCGCCACCAGAGTTTCGGAGCGGAATCGTTAAGGTAATCGTAGACTAGATAGCCCAGGATTGCAGAGGAGCAGCCGCTCATCTGAAACAGCACCAGAGCTAACACAGCTCCAACCAACCAGCGCCCAACTCCAAGCGCCAGACGGCGCTGCATCCTTGCCACTTCCAATTAATCTACTCTCAGTCGCTTGACGATATTATACCCGGTCCGTTCAGTGCAACCCGCCGGGATTATTTGAAGAACTGAGATCAACTGGCGTCTAGGCCGGTATGTTACTATTGAATGTTCATGTGGGTTCTTCCCGCAATGCACCTGGAAACTAACACTGAATTATGCAAACAAGTAGAATCTCGCAGATTTTCTTGATGATCGTTGTGCTGCTAGGGCTGCTGCTCATCGTGCAGTATTTCATGCAGCCCGATGTGAAACGCATCGCGCTCAGCGAACTGGAAGGTTACATTGAGAACGGCGACGTCAAGCAAGTAAAGCTGATCAAATCAGCCGGAGAAGCGCGCGGCGAGTTTATGCCAGGCTCCGAGGCCGTCTCAGCGAATGACACTACGTTTTTCTCCGCCGCCTACGATGAGTCCTACGCTCCCAATCTCATTGGGCTGATGAAACAGCACGATGTGAAGTATGAGACGGTCAATCCGTCGCTGTGGGAAAGCTTGTTCAGCGCTCAAACTTTGCTGCTCGTGGCGTTGTTCGCCCTGCCGATTATCTTTATCTTCTGGCTGATGAACCGGCAGATGCAAAACAGCGGCAACAGCCAGGCGATGAACTTCGGCAAATCACGGGCGCGCCTAGCCGCGGACGGGAAACGCCGGATTACGTTTGTGGATGTGGCTGGTGTGGACGAAGCGGTTGAGGAATTGCGCGAAGTGGTTGACTTCCTGCGCGATCCGAAAAAGTATGAAGCGCTTGGCGCAGAGATTCCGAAAGGCGTGCTGCTCGTAGGCCCGCCGGGTTGCGGTAAAACCCACCTGGCCAAGGCTGTCGCCGGCGAGGCGAACGTGCCTTTCTTTTATATCAGCGGTTCCGATTTCGTCGAAATGTTCGTGGGTGTCGGCGCGAGCCGCGTGCGCGACTTGTTCGACCAAGCCAAACGCCGCGCCCCATGCCTGGTCTTCATAGATGAGCTCGATGCCGTGGGCCGCCACCGCGGGACTGGCATCGGTGGCACACATGATGAACGGGAGCAGACCCTCAACCAAATGCTCGTTGAGATGGACGGATTCGAACCCAATAGCGGCATCATCGTGCTGGCGGCCACGAACCGCCCCGATGTGCTCGATCCCGCCCTGCTCCGCCCGGGCCGTTTCGACCGGCGCATCGTGGTGGACTTGCCGGATCTGCAAGGCCGCGCGAGCATTCTAAGCATTTACACCCGCAACAAGCCGATTGACGCCAGCATCGTGCTCGAGGAACTGGCCCAGCGCACACCCGGCTTCTCCGGTGCGGATCTCAAGAACGTCGTCAACGAGGCGGCGCTGCTCGCTGCGCGCGAGGGTGAGAAGAAGATCGAAGAAAGCCATATGTTCGAAGCGATCGACCGCGTGGTCGCCGGTCCAGAACGTAAAAGCCGGATCATTAGCGATCGCGAGAAACAAGTCATTGCCTACCACGAACTCGGCCACGCCGTCGTCGGCCACGTATTAATGCCTGACGATCCGGTGCATAAAGTTAGCATCCTGCCGCGCGGCCAAGCCCTCGGGTATACGCTCAACTTCCCCAGTGAAGACCGTTTCCTAATCAGCAAGCAGCAGATTCTCAACCGCATCAGCATGACGCTCGGGGGTCGCGCGGCTGAGGAACTTGTCTTCGGCGACATCACCACCGGAGCGCAGAACGATCTGCAACGCGCGACTGAAATGGTCCGCAACATGGTCACGAAGTACGGCATGAGCGAAGAACTTGGCCCGATCCAATTCGGCAACCAGCACGAAAACCCGTTCCTCGGCCGCTCGATGACGGAAGATCGCAACTACTCCGACGAGATTGCCTTTCGCATCGACCAGGAAGTGAAGCGCATCATCACCGAATGCTTCGACAAGGCGAAGGATACGCTTGCCAGCCTGCGCCAGCGCGTGGACTTTCTTGCCGAGCGCTTGATCGAGAAAGAGCATATCAACCGTGATGAATTCGAACGCATGATGAGCGAGCCGCTTCCCGACGGCTGGCAACCAAAGCTCGTGCTGACGGGAATGAATATCATCCGAGCTGATGATCGCCTGAAGCCCGAACTTAAGCGACCGGGCAGCCCAGCGCCAGCGCCAGCCGGATAGCCCCGCGACAGGCCACGGCGCCGCTAGCGCTATACTGCAAGCATGGGAAAACCGCGTCCGCGCCGTGTACTGGTTATTGGCGGCACCCGTTTCATGGGGCCGCATCTTGTGCGCCAATTAGTCGAGCAAGAGCACACCGTCGCCGTGTTCAATCGCGGCAAAAGCAGCGCCACCTTGCCACCCGGCGTTCTGCGCCTGACTGGTGATCGCAACCAGCTCCACAATCACGCCGCAGCGTTGCTCGACTTCCAGCCTGAAGTGGTGGTGGACATGATGTGCATCACTGCGGCCCATGCGGACACATTACTCGACGTGTTTGCCGGGACGGCGCGCCGGATTGTGCTGGCAAGCAGTTGCGATGTCTATAAAGCGTACGGAGTACTGATCGGTATCGAACCGCAGGTGGATGGACCTCTTCCAACGCCGCTGACGGAAAGCTCGCCCCTGCGCGGCAAGCTCTACCCTTACCGCCTGGAGCAGCCGCGCGCGGACGGCGATCCGGCGAAGGTTTACGATGATTACGACAAGATCCCCTGTGAGCAGGCAGTGCTAAACCACCCGGCCCTGCAAGGCACCGTCGTGCGTTTGCCGATGGTGTTCGGCCCGCGCGACTACCAGCACCGGCTGCACGAGTATCTGAAGCAGATGGACGCCGGCAAACTGGAGATCAAACTTAACCCGGCGCTTTACACTTGGCGCGATTGCCGCGGCTACGCGGTCGATATGGCGCACGCGCTGGCGCTCTGCGCGGTGGACGAGCGCGCGGCCGGGCGGACCTACCACGTCGGCGAGCCGGTGAACTACACCGAGGGCGAGTGGGCCGCGCTCATCGGCCAAGCCGCGGGCTGGCAAGGACGTGTCGTACCGGACGAAACGACTGCGGCACCTGAGGGGCTTTATCCGTTGCAGCACCTATCCATTGACTCGCGCGCGATCAGGGCTGAATTGGACTACTGCGAGCAAACGTCCATTGAGGAAGCGCTAGCGGCGACAGTAGCTTGGGAGCGCGCGAATCCTCCCGCGCTCCAGCCTGGTTAGGCGTTTAGCGGCAACGGGCTGGTATCATTAGTTGAGCATTAAGCACGTTCTAAGTAAGAGTGCCATGCGCACGGGTTCCTTGACATGGGGGTGCAATGGTTTCGACGTGGTGGCTGCAGCGCCTGCTGCGTCCCGCGGCTAGGCTAACCGCGTACCAACTGGCCTAAGCACAATAAGTGCGAACGACCGTTTTCAACTGGCTGCTGCTTAATCCAGCGGCCCGTGAAGCCGCTGCCCGGCTCCGGGGCGGCGGCGTAGCGTAAACGAACCGGGCTGGCTGTGCATTCTGACCCGGAGGCACAGCGAGAAATAGGGTTGCCGGCCCCGCCACCGGTTGACGGTGGTTGCGGAGCGGGGCCGTAAGCTAATCCCACCGGATATGGGCGTAGACGCTAGCGTGAATCCCATTGCGGACGCGGGTTCGATTCCCGCCACCTCCACATCAAGTCCCATGTCGAAGCAGGACAGAGCAGTAATCTACTGGAATACGTATTGAACACAGACCTTCCTAGAGCCCGCACCAACAAAGCTCTCGCTACACTAGCGCTGTATTCTCACCCGCCAACCTACCGGACTTCACTCTTCCTGAAACACCTGAAATCTGGGCTTCAACAAGGCAAAACACCCGTCTGTACTCTGCTTCCCTAACCAGCCCGGCAGCCCGGTTCTCAGTATTGCCTGTCGTTTGTGCTGGTTTCTAGCTACATGTTGGTACCGTCATTAATAGGAACATGACGCCAGCAAATTTGTGCAAAGCATCGTCTTGTCATGCGTACACCACAAGCCTGTGCTTGGGAGTTCTGTGTCTTATAAAACACCACCTATTGCGCCTTATACTCCAGCAATACCGCCGCTAGGCTAGGCTGCTTCTGCTCATCGCGCACGAGACCAGCTGGCATCCCTCCTAGTAATAACGAGCTCAAGCCCTGCACGCCGTATTGAAGATCCGCGTAGTCACCTTTCATCTGGCCCGGTGTCGCAACCTTGCTCTGCGCAAGCGCGTCTTTAAATGCGAGCTTCACTGGTGAAGCGATCACAATGAGGTATTCCGTTCCCGGCTTGGTGCCCTGGAGTAATTCGAGCCGGGCTCCATCTGTAAGGTCAGGGACAGTGTATTTACCACTAGCGAACTTGTTAGAGCTCATGCCCTCATACGGAATCAGAATGCTCGCGCTCTTATCTCCCCAGAATGCCAGTAAATATAGATAAGCCTGTTTATCTATTGCGACATTCAAGTTGATGGCGTCGCCCACCGAGTAGGCAGATTTATCAATCGTGGCCTTGAGCTGGTACTTCGGGCTGCCGGTTTGGCCATTGCATTCCAGGTCGCGGATCAGGTTTTGCATATCCCCCCGGGACCACGTTTCAGGCGCGGGTATCTTGAACCATGTTGTGCCGCTAACATCGCTGCCGATATGGAACGTCGGATGCTGGGCGTTGCCGGTTAGCCGCTGTACCGTGTTTTGGATGAATGCTCCGCCTTCCTTGAAGCTAACGAACATATCCTTGTTTGAATCAGCTTCCGCACAGCAGGTGCTGAAAACTTGCGCCAGCGCTGCGCTGAACATACTCAGTGTCTCACCTTCCCAGCTGTATTCGTCATAACGTGAAGCGGTGAAGCACACCACATGGCTATTGGATGACACATCCGCGCCGAAATCTTCTGCAAACCACTCGGCACCCGCTTGGTGGCCGAGGAAAGCACCTACTAC
>CAYXMN010000111.1:0-2193 GCA_964465955.1 uncultured Planctomycetales bacterium | reverse complement strand
GCACGGGCTGACGGTGGCTGGGCATTACTGGCATCGCTGCGTACCAGCCCCGGTGCGCGATCGCGCACTGCTTTGTAATACTCCTGCGTGAAAGATTCTTGGGAGAATGCGACTGGGTTGCTTTTCGGGAACAGATTGATCGTCTTTGCTGCCCCGCCTGAATAGCAGCTGTCCAGCAATAGCAGAATAGTCCCAGCTTTGATACGCGAAATATCTTCATTGAACATGTCGTCGATGTACAACAGATCCATTACCCTATTCGCATCGATCGAACTGCTCGCATGAGACAAAACCAGCGCTTCATCGACGCCGACTGTTTGGTCAGTATCGTTGCCTTCATCACCATTGCGATCTGGTACTTGCTGGCCGTGGCCTGAGAAGAAAAAAGCAAATGTGTCAGCACTACCACACTTCGCCCCAGTTTTCTGAATCGCACTGCGCACGCTGCTCAGCGTAGCTTGGCGGTTAGTGAGGAGCACTACTTCGGTATAGCCTTGCTGGCGTAGCATGGCAGCAATCACCTCGGCGTCTTTGTCAGTGACATGGCAATCCATGTTGTGCTGTTGGTTACCCGCCACAATCGTGGGATAGTCGCGCACACCGACACACACTGCATATTTCTTCGCTCCTTGGGCGAAGGCTCGTTGCGGCCATGCCAAAGCAACCGCCACAGTAGCAATCAGTACTATCATTAGCATCAAGCTCGCCAAGCTACGCATCGTCCACTCCTCTCCCATGAACTTGTGGCTCACCTTTCCCGCCACCTGGGAATTGCTCGAATAGCCAATAGAATACATCCTACTGCCTGCTGTCCAATTTTCGATCCTCATAATCACAGGCATTGAAGGCCACCCTGATTCCATAGTCCTCGCGCACGGTATCGCATCTCGCGATGATTCGTACACTTTGCAGAACATCGGTTCCCGGCGGGCTGCTCATCAGGTATGAGCCTCCACGCACTACACCGTACTGTTGGCCCGGATCCACCGGTGTGGCGTAAGCTGGATAGTCAATAATAGGGTTGGTTGTCCACTCACGCACACTGCCTAGCAAATCGCACACCCCTTCGGGGGTTGCAGAGTCTTCTCCCACCGGTTTTAACCTGGGTTGGCCGTCGTAGTTAAAGTTCGCCCGGCTAGTACTCCATTCGCCGCCCCATGGAAACTCACGGTTTTCTGCGCCTTTGAGCGCGGCCTCCCATTCCAACTCGGTGGGCAGACGCCCTCCTATCCATGCAGCATACGCTTCTGCTTCATAATAGGAGACGCATCGCACTGGCAGTGCCGCAACCTCCTGCGACTCCCAATCCATCGGAGAGGTGTTTTGTGCAGCATAGCGCCACTGCCAGCCTTCTTCCGACCAGTACTGCGGATTGCAGTATCCGCCATCCTCAATAAATGCCCGGTATTCGGCGACTGTCACCTCATGCCGTGCCAGGTAGAACGCGGACACTGTGCGTTCCTCGCTCGCGCTGGCTCCCTCCACCGCAGGATATCCCCCAAGCTTGAAAGTGCAGGCTGGAATGAGTGCCGCATAAGTGTTAGCTTCCACTTCCCGAGGCTCTGGATTGAATGGCTTAGTATCCTGCGTTGTACTCACCGCAACTTCTTGTGCTGCAGACTCATTTGCATTGCTCCCGTTCTCATGCGCTGGGGCATTCATGCATCCCAGTGATATGATTAAGACTGTTGCGATTAGCCATCTCGTTTTCATAATCATCTCCAAATTCCACTTAAATAGGAGCTAATGGGGTTTAGTACCCTTACCGTACACATTACGGAACCAAGTAAACCTTGGAGTAGCCGAAACCTAACTCAGCATCCTTCTTCTCAGTAATGAATGCCTTTGTATGTCCTTGTAGGAAATCACTGCTATCCTGTGTAATTACGGGTAGAGTTGTGCCAGTCAACGAATCAATAGCCTCCAAGTAATCATCCTCTCTTGTGGAAAACACCGCGAAGATGTATTCCACCCCACGCTGTCTGGCCTCTGCTCTCCAAGTAAAATCTGCTTGATCACTCGCCGGGAAGTAATACCACTGGTTGCCCTTGACTCGATTATTCTGTTCCCACGCATTTGGGTACAACATCCGGATTTCGCCATTCATGTCCAGGTTGAAGACCCAGACATAACCATCCTTAATGCTCTTTAACTTAACAGCAAGCGGCTCACCGTCAGTAAACTTAGTTTTGC
>CAYXMN010000110.1:1889-8564 GCA_964465955.1 uncultured Planctomycetales bacterium | reverse complement strand
GTCGATAACCAGACCATCTTCGTACCATTAATGGGTCAAAGCCGCGACGGCCACCAATTCGTCATTGACGCCATTAACAAAGGCGCCGTGTGCGCGATTGTCCGCTCTGGTCACCATCAGATCCACGAGATCGTCAATTGGCTGCAAGACCGCACGCCGCGGGGCCGCGAACCGCAAGCATGCATCATCGAAGTCCGGCATACGCTGGTAGCGCTACAAAAGCTTGCTGAATGGTTCCGGATGCAATTTGACACAAGCGTGCTAGGTGTGACCGGATCGGTTGGAAAAACAGGGACCAAGGAGATTTTGATCCAGCTCCTGAGCACCAAGTTCCCCACGGTGGGAACGGAGAAAAACTTCAATAATGAAATAGGCGTACCGCTTGCGCTGTCCAAGATCACGCCACGGACCAAGATGACCATCGTGGAAATGGCGATGCGGGCTCGCGGCGAAATCAGCTTGTTATCTCGAATCGCGCATCCGAATTTGGCGATGGTCACCAACACGTCAGGCAGTCATGTTGGGCGGCTAGGATCGTTCGATGAGGTTTACAAAGCCAAGTGCGAGATCGCTGACGGATTGGAAGACGGCGGGATGATGGTACTCAACTTGAATGATCCGAATCTTCCAGCAATGCAGGAGGAGATCAAAGCGCGCAAGCCCAATACTGAGATCAAGTTTAAGTATTTTGACGCATCACAGGCATACATGAATTGCGGCCTCGCCCCCTTCATCTCCCCCAATGTGGAAACATCGGCAACGCTGGAACTCCCCGCTGCAGATGTTTGGGTTGAGAATGTCAGGCATTTAGGGCTAAGCGGCGCCGAGTTCGACTTATGCACCAAGGATGACCGGGCCAAGGTGCAGTTTCCGCTAATGGGCCGCGGTGCTATCGAAAATCTGACCGCGGCTGCCGCCGTGGCGGTGGAGCAGGGGATGTCGCTTGCTGAAATTGCCGCTTGCACACCAACCCTGCTACCGGCGCCACAACGGCTTAACCTGTTCGAGCTACGCGACGGATTGTTTTTAATTGATGACTGCTATAACAGCTCGCCTGCATCCGTGCGCGACAGCCTGGAACTGCTCTACAGCATTGACCGGAAATTCCGCAAGCTGCTAGTGGTTGGGGATATGCTCGAATTAGGCAAGTATGAAACTCTGCTGCACCGGCAGGTGGCTCAAGCTGCGTTAAACATGCCCCTGGACGCGGTATTCGCGGTCGGCCCACGCATGAATGCCATGAATGAAGTGGAGGCCGATGAGAACATAGAGCTGTTCTACATTGAAGGGCATAGCGACGTCGCTTTCGATGCCCCGACTGAAGAAACACGTTTCGGTGGAGCCGAAGGCCGTCAATGGCGCGGCACGAACAACACGGAAATCCTGGATGATCGGGCGGCCGGCAAGCTGTCCGCCTTGCTGCTAAACATCATCAATCAGGAGGAGCGGCCAACGGTAGTGCTGGTGAAAGGTTCGCGCTCGCTCCATCTAGAGCGCGTCGTGAATGATTTATTAGACGGGACAGGCTTATAAAGTGTGGCACTGTTCGTGGTTCATCGCGCTGGTTAGCGGCCTCGCGGCGGTCGTCTTGTTCGCGGCGTATCGCTGGCTGCTCGGACCCCGCATGGCGCAGGCGTTCCGCAAGGATGGACCGGCGCACCACTTAAAAAAGGGCCGGGTGCCGACTGGTGCGGGAATTGTGCTCATCATTTCACTGATGGTGGCGGGAATACTGCTCTGGCCGTTCGTCGAGACCGGCGCACCAGACTACCGGATCGCGATCTATGTTTGCTGGGCTGCTGCTTTAATGGGACTACTCGGCCTGGTGGATGACGGTCGCAAGGTTGTCAACGGCAGTTCGGGCCTGAAAGCCCGCTATAAGTTCCCTGTCATGCTGCTGGTGGGCGGGCTGCTGCTGTACTTGATACACACTTACTTCCAGGCGATGACCGGCCAAGCAGGCGCGATGGCCCAGCCGTGGCCCGCGTATACACCATGGTGGATCTTCTATCCCGTTGGTTTGTTTATCTGGCTTGGCGCGTTGAACGGAGCAAACTTCACCGACGGGCTCGATGGCTTGCTGGCCAGCACGACGCTCATCGTTATTGCCGGGGCGTTCTACGCCTTACTCGATGGTGACGAGCCGCTTAGCGTGCCTGCCGCAGTGGGTTTTGGCGTATTGGCCGCGTATTTGATTTTCAACTGGAAACCGGCCAAGTTATACGTCGGCGACTCCGGTTCGCTGGCGGTCGGAGCATTAGTGGCCGGGCTGTTCCTGGCCAAGGGCTGGTGGCTGTTTTTAGGCCTCTGCGTTTTTGTTTGGGTAGTTAATGTGCTGTCAGTCATGACGCAGGTGTTATCTGTGAAACTGACCGGCAAACGTGTGCTGCTGATGAGCCCGCTGCACCATCATTTCGAGCTGGCCGGTTGGGGGGAGCGCCGCATCGTGCTGGTGTTCTCGCTGCTCCAGCTCATGGGCTGCGTTGCGGCGTTCATCTGGCTGCGGCATGGTGTGCTGTGGGGTCTGGCCGGTACGACGCTGGTGATAGGAACTTTGGCGGTGCTATTGTTAATCTACCACCGCCGGGTACGCGATTAACTAGGGCATTAAATCAGTCTGGGCATTCACCCTGTAGGGATTAACATGCGCGATACCGAAATCGTGAACTGGCTGGGCCAGCGTGTTGGCGTATACGGTTATGGTAAAACCGGCCGGGCGAGCGTTGACTACCTAGTGCCGCGCCTTGTCAAACCGGTGGTGCTAACGGATAAAGCCACCCCGGAACAACAGGCGGCGTTGACGGCTGAAAGTAATGGCCGCTTTGAGCTGGTGATCGGCGAGGCGATTCCCGCTGAAATTGATAACCTAGATTCGCTCATTCTCTCCCCAGGTGTGCCGCTAAAGAGCCCGAATGTGCAGCGCGCAGTAGCCCGGGGCATTCCCGTGGTGTCCGAGTTGGAACTTGCCGCGCTTAACTGTCCCGGCTATATCCTGGCCATCACTGGCACCAACGGAAAGTCCACCACGACAAAACTTCTCGGGCATGTCTTGGAAGCATTGGGGCCGACGCATGTGCTGGGCAACATCGGCGTACCGCTGCTTGCTAGCCTGGACGAGATCGGTGAAGGCGACTTTGTTTCCTTGGAAGTATCCAGCTATCAGCTCGAAACCGCGACACGGTTTGCCCCGCGCGTGGCGATTTATACCAATCTTACGCCGGATCACCTGGATCGCCACGGATCGCTGGCAGAGTATGCGCGCGTCAAACGCAGCATGGTGGACCGGATGTGCGCGGATGGTTTCGTGATCGTAAATGCCTTAGCGCCGGAGTTCAGCCCAGAGCAGTTTGCCAATCAACAACCCACCTTCCTGCAGTACCGCTGCACGCCAGGCAACCGCCTGCACGGAGCGTGGGTGGCCAATGGCACGATTTATGTCGATCTTGGGCATGAGCAATATGAGCTGCCGCAGTCTTGCATCAAGCTTCCAGGTGATCACAACCTGGAGAACGCATTGGCGGTGATTATTGCCGCACTGCTTGTCGGAGCTGCGCCGGAGATAATTGTGGAACGCCTTAGCAGTTTCACAGGTTATGAACATCGTTTGGAGCTGTGCCGCCGCGCAGGTAACCTGCGTTTCTACAATGACTCTAAAGCGACAAATCCTGAGGCCACGATCACTGCAATAAAGGCGATGGATTCTCCGATGGCGATCATCTTAGGCGGACGCGACAAAATGACCCCGCTGGATGAAATGTGCGCGTGGATCAAACGCAAGTGCATCGGAGCGGTGTTGATCGGCGAGGCGGCGGAGCGGTTTGGGAAAGCACTACAGGAATCCGGTTTTTCCAATTATGTTTTCGCACCAGCGATGCCTGAAGCCATCCCAGCCGCCATGAAGCTGTTAGGTGACGGCAAAGGCACGGTGCTGCTCTCGCCAGCCTGCGCGAGCTTTGATCAATACAATAGCTTTGAAGCCCGCGGCGAACATTTCAAAGAGCTGGTGAAAGCTCTAGTTTTACCGGGGTAAGAAAGTGGAATCCTCAAGCATCCCAGGCCTGTATCCGAAGGGGGCTTAATATGCCATTAACGGAATATGTTGCGCTAATAAATAATGTATAATGTCGGTGCGGTTCGTGAGGGTTGTGACCGCTGACTGAGGGTTTGAGGTGAATATGGGGAGCATTGCGGCACCAAGCCAATTAGTTGCGCGCGAACGCATCCGCGCTTTGAACCACGCCGCCGGCTTACAATGCTGGTTGAAGCGATTCTGTCTCACCGTTGGATTACTCATGCTCGGCGGCATCTTGGCGAGTTTTTCCTCCACGGTGTTCTTGCGCATTGCACAAGACCGGCCAGCCTACAGCGCGTTCATTCACCACCTGGTGTTTCTCGCGATTGGTTTGGTTTTAGCTGGAGTGGCAGTTTTATTCATCACCAAAGTCAAACCCAGCCGGAAAGTGCTGAGCAGGATCATCACGCTCTTCTATTTTGCCGCGCTCATCCTTGTGATCATGGTCAAGTTCTCGCCCTTCGGCGTGACCTGGCTAGGCGCCACGCGCGGGCTGAATCTAGGATTTATCACGTTCCAGCCGTCAGAACTGCTCAAGATTGCGGCGGTGTTGTATTACGCAGTGCTGCTGTGTTGGTGGCGCTTGCCCAAACCGGAACATGCCAAGGCGGGCGAGGAGGACGCGCGTACAGGCTGGGGCTGGTTCAGGCAAATGTGGCAGTTCCGCAGCGGACGCCCGGTTTGTCCGGAGCTGCCCAAGCGCTGCATGATCATCCTACTGGGGACATTATTCTTTACTGTGATCCAGCCTGACCTCGGCACCACGGGGATCATTCTCGGCGCGAGCACGATCACCTTCATATTGGCCGGTATCGACCTGCGCCAGCTATTGGTTTGGCTAGCCGGCGTACTGCTCCTTGTGGTGATCGCGGTCGCGTTGTTCCCAGGCCACTTCAGCTATGCCACCAAGCGTATTGAAACTTACCGCACCAGCGTATTTCGCCCTGCGCAAAACGAGGACGGTGCTGCGTACCAGATCACCCAGTCGCGTGGTGCACTTGCGGCAGGCGGATTGTTTGGCCGCGGTTACTTGAAGAGCGAACAGAAGATGAACCGCCTGCCATTAAGCACGTCGGATTTCATCTTTCCGGTGATGGTGGAGGAGTTTGGATACGCGGGCGGGACGCTGATTATCGGCCTTTTCGTGTTTCTCGGCCTGTGTGCGCTAAAACTAGGTCAGCACTGTCAGGATCCTTTCCGGCGCACTGTGGTCTCTGCGCTTGGTCTTACCATGTGCCTGCAGGCATTAGTAAATGTGGGGACAACAACCGGCAGCCTGCCGTTATCTGGCCTAACCATGCCCTTCTTTTCATATGGCGGCACGAGCATCGTGATCACGCTGCTGGCGTGCGGCCTAGTTTATGCATTTTCACGGGTGGAACAGGAAGCGCTTTCACGCGACTCAGCGCGGCACCATGATTAGGATTTGCGTCTAACCCGCCTAACGCTTATAATCACCTGGAGCCACAGTTCCTGCTAGTGAGGCCAGGTGTGGGCCAGGTGTGGGCCAGGTGTGGGCCGTGGTGTGGCGTGCCTGGGTGCCTAGTGGCAGAGGAAACGCTGCTACGGCTGAGGAGGAGGTAATCGTGCTCGCCGAATATACAGGAGTATTCTTATACTTCGGTTTGATGGTGTTGGCTGGGTTAGTGTTTATTGGTCTGAGCCACGCCCTTCAATCGCGTGTGCGCACCGACAAGTACGACTGGACTAAGCCTTACGAGTGCGGTTTGGAAACCCCCGGCCTGGAAATGGATCGTTTCCCAGTTCACTATTACCTAGTCGGCATCATGTTCGTGGTTTTTGATGTCGAAACCGTTTTCCTGGTGCCGTGGGCGGTGGTCGGCAATAACTTCAAAGCACTTGATGGGGGAGCAACGCACTGGTTCCTTGTCATGCTGCCGTTCTTCTTTCTGCTGGTTATCGGCTACATTTACGATTCCGCCAGCGGGATCTTCGATTGGGGGCACAGCGGCCAGGGCGTATCCGGCCGTTCAAGGAAGTAAGCATGAGCGATCCTGCCAAAAGACTGATCAACGCTCCAAGCATGGACGACTACCGGCCATATGTGGACGGTTGGGAGCCGGGACGTGGCGGGGCGTTTGTCACTACGGTGGATAAAGCGATCCGCCTGGCACAGACCAACAGCATCTGGCCGCTGACTTTCGGCCTGGCCTGCTGCGCCATTGAGATGCTCACTGTTGGGACGAGCCGCTGGGATATCTCGCGTTTCGGCGCGGAGGTCTACCGCGCCACTCCGCGCCAGGCTGACATAATGATCGTTGCCGGCCGCTTGTCCTGGAAAATGGCGCCGGTGATTCGCGAATTGTGGGA
This sequence comes from uncultured Planctomycetales bacterium, assembly GCA_964465955.1. Taxonomy (GTDB): domain Bacteria; phylum 4484-113; class 4484-113; order 4484-113; family JAFGCY01; genus CAYXMN01. The sequence goes on along the minus strand of CAYXMN010000110.1, from coordinate 2,161 downwards.
GCAGATGCCGCACCGCAAATGGTGCATCAGCATGGGCGCGTGCGCCAGCTGCGGCGGGGTGTTCCAAACGTACAGCATCGTCAACGGCGTGGATCAAATTGTGCCGGTGGACATCTACATACCCGGCTGCCCGCCGCGGGCTGAAGCGCTGCTGGATGCGTTGATCAAGCTGCAAAACAAGATTCGTAGTAACGAAGCGAAAAATCCCATGGCCGAGCCTTCAGGCCGGATGGACGGTAAATAGCTATGTTGCCATTGGAAGAGCGCAAACA
>CAYXMN010000110.1:0-1879 GCA_964465955.1 uncultured Planctomycetales bacterium | reverse complement strand
CTGGGCGGGCTCGTCGAACTGATGGAAGTTGCCAACGGCGAACTGCGCGTGTATGTCCCGTCGAAGTCGATCCGCGAAGTATTGGTCAAACTGCGTGACGACGCTCGCCTGAAACTCGACATCCTGACTTACATCACCGCGGTGGATTACACGCCGCGCGAGCCGCGCTTCGAGGTAGTGTACGAGCTGTACTCGCTTGCCTTCCACCACCGGGTGCGCGTTAAATGCACAATGGCGGATACCGGCAGCGAAGAGAAGCTGCCTGAGATTCCGAGCGTGCATGATATCTATGCCACGGCTAACTGGCACGAGCGCGAAACCTACGACTTGGTAGGCATAGCCTTCAACGGACACCTTGATTTGCGCCGCATCCTGCTGGCCGACGGCTGGGACGGCCACCCATTGCGCAAAGAGTATCCCTTTGACGGCAAGCGTGTCTGGAAACTCGGCTGCTCGGTGGCCGAAGCGGGCAGCGCGACTGAGAACCTGGGGTTATAAGCATGGACCTATCCTCTGTATATGTGGAAGAACACACGCCGGGCAAGCGAATGATCCTCAACATGGGTCCGCAGCACCCGAGCACCCATGGCGTGCTGCGCCTGGTGCTGGAGTTGGACGGCGAGCGCGTGATCCGCTGCGTGCCGCATATCGGCTACCTGCATACCGGGATTGAGAAGCTCAGCGAGCACCACAACTACATCCAAAACATCACGCACTACTGCCGGATGGATTATCTGGCGCCGATGAACAACGAACTGGCCTACTGCCTGGCGGTGGAGAAGATCATCGGTAAGGATGTGCCGGCGCGGGCGGACTATATCCGCGTGGCGATGCATGAGGCGACGCGCATTATGAGCCACTTGCTGTGGATCGGCACGCACGCGATGGATCTCGGCGCGGCGACCATCGTGTTCTACGGGCTGGCGATGCGCGAGGAACTGCTTGATCTTTATGAGCTGGTCGGTGGCCAGCGGATGATGACCAGCTACATCCGCGTCGGCGGTGTGCACGAGGATGTGCCGGAGGAATTCGAGCCCTACGTCCGCAAGTGGGCTAAGGAGTTCCCCAAGAAGCTGGCGATTATCGACAACCTGCTGACCAAGAACCCGATTTGGCGCAACCGCACCGTCGGCGTGGGCTATATGAGCCGCGAGCGCTCCATCAGCTACGGCTTGATGGGCCCGGTGCTGCGCGCCGTGGGCGTGGCCGAGGATCTGCGCAAGGACACGCCGTACTGCCGCTTCGAGGAGTTCGACTTTGAGGTGGCGCTGCGCGAGGATGGCGACGTTTTCGCGCGGTATGAAGTGCGCATGGAGGAGATGCGGCAAAGCCTCAAGCTGATCCTCCAGGCTCTGGATAAAATCAACGCAACCAAACCGGGCACGTATATGTGGGAGGACGAGCATTTCGCCCCGCCCAAGCGCCCGGAGATTTATGCCGATATCGAGCGCAACATCCACCATTTCAAGTACTGGACGGAGGGCATCAAGCCCCCGGCGGGCGAAGCATATGCCGCGATCGAGAGCAGCAAGGGCGAGCTGGGCTTCTTCGTCGTTAGCGACGGCTCGGCCAAGCCGGTGCGCGTGAAGGTGCGCGGGCCCAGCTTCGTGAACCTGTCGGCGCTGCCGGAGATGGTGGTAGGCGGGCTGATCGCGGATGTGGTAGCGGTGATTGGATCGATAGATATTGTGTTAGGTGAGGTGGACCGTTGACACATTTAAGTCGTTACATTGGTAAGCAGGTGTTTTTCAGGATTCGCGACAAGCGCTGGGCGGAGCCGTTCGGCCTGCCCGCGGAACTGTTCGTGGCCAAGATCGCGGCGGTTGATGAGAACGGCGTGTGGCTGGAGTGGAACCGCTACCCGCTGGTGAACCAAAAG
>CAYXMN010000109.1:0-8813 GCA_964465955.1 uncultured Planctomycetales bacterium | reverse complement strand
CTTTAGTGAAGATGCGCTGCCAGAACCGTTGCACCAAGGCGTGATGCTCCCCCGAGCTGGTGCGGATGAAGCCGTATTGCAGCACGTCCAAATCGTGCCAGAGCTGATGGAACTTGGGCGTCATTTCATCGCAATAAGCCAGTGGAGTTTTACCCGCCTGGGCCGCCAGATCCGCAATGTTTTGGCTATGTTCATCACTGCCCGTGACCAGCAAGGTATCCAATCCGCGCAAGCGGTGGTAGCGGCACATCGCGTCGGCAAGGATCGTGGTGTAGCTCGTGCCGACATGCGGCTTGAAGTTGACATAGTAAATGGGCGTGGTCGTGTAATACCTGCCGTCGCTGTTCATCGCACTACCTTTGATACTCTCTGGTTTGGGAATAGCTGATTAGTATAACGGATGTAGCGGACGCCTAAGCGATCAGCAAGGTTGGCGTCTACGTTGCCGCTATTCGAGCGGCGTTTCGGACTGGCGCAATTGGCCTAGACGTTGCTCAATGGACCGCTGAATTTCGCCGCGGCTTGGCACGTAACCCCGCGAAACAGTGACAGAGTCAATCGTGACAAGCGGCGTGTCGTTATCCTCAATCGCCGCCATTCGCAATTGCGACGGGTCGGTGATAATCTGCACGCTGGCATCCACCCGCAATTCGTTAATCAACGCACGGATTTGCGCCTGGGTGGAGAAGGCGTTCCCATCCCCAGCTTTGCCGTAAATAATAACCCGGATGGTCATCCCACCCTCCCTCGCATGGCTTAGTCACGGCGGCCCGCGGTGAGCACCAGAATAATGGCGTCTTTAATCCCGTTGGGATTGCCATAATTAAGCTGCTCCTCGTCGGAATCGGCGGGCCCGTACGGGCTGCCCCAGAGCGGGCCGACGTGCGCTTTATTCACGCTGCGGGTCCACGGCGGCACACCCAGCAACGAGTAAGTTGTTACCACCGGCGCGGGCGGCAACTCGTAGATGCCGGTTTCCGGGTTATAAACCAAGGGATCGGAATTCGAGTGGGACCGTTGCTGCTTCCAGGCGTAGATGACCAGCGGCTCTTCGCCAAGTAGATCCTGGCCCTTGGTCCGGAACCCGCCCCAGACACCGAGCATGTAATCCGAGGTTGTCACCGGGAGCACCGCCGTGGTGCGGATATCGCGTGGAATCAGGGTCGTTTGCCCGTTCACGTCCACCGTGGTTTCTTCACTACGCTGATTGCCATGCGGCAAGATATCGCCAACTGATTTATAGAAGAAACTGCCCGGCAGGTACGGCCGTTGCATCCTCCCCAGCCAAACATCATAGAATTCATATTGGATGTTGGTCCAGTTATCCAGCGTGACGGGTGTCCCGTCGTCTGGGTCGTGGTAGATGCGGGTTGGCCAGCGCGTATCGCACAGCACCTGCCCCATCAAGTCACAATCCGGCCCAAACCGCGTGCCCATCAGCCGGCCGTCGATACGCGACGAACGCAGTGGATCACCCTGGCTAGACTGCAGCTGCTGCACCGCAGTTGTACTGGCCAGGAACGGGTTTTCGGGATAAGCTTCGAGATAGCCCTTGCGGATTAATATATCGGGCGATAATTCCTGCTTGGTCTCGATGTATTGCGCCGCTCCGATGTAATCCTGCGCGTATTTCAACTGCTTGGCGGCATTGTCGCCGCCAACCAAGAACTCGGGGTAATTACCATTGCTGTCAACGGCAAAGGCTTCCAGGGTAAGCTGGATGTTGTGGAGCGCGGCCTTGGATTCGGCTTCCTTGGCCTTGTCTTTAATCTTGGTGTAGTTTGGCAAGGCGATCGCGGCAAGTATTCCGATGATAAGAATGGCAACGACGAGTTCAATGAGCGTGAACCCATCATGTTTCCAGGCCGCGGCACACCGAGTGCCTGCGCCCCAATTGTTGCCATTTAGCCGCACGTAAACCTGCCAGTTCAACCGGTTTCGCCCACTGCTACGACGGGCGATGAGCCCTTGCTGTTCCACCCGGTACCAGTTTGCTTCCATATTATAACTTAGTACGGGGCAACTTGTTGAAAACTAGTCTTGATTGATTAGTAATTTACCGGGCGATTTTGCGGCATTTTCCAGCACCAGGTGCGGCCGCCGAGTAAATGGTAAAATGGCCGCCAGCACAAGCTCAAAAGCGAGGCAGGTATCATGGCGATTCTCGTTGACCGCAACAGCCGCATTGTCGTGCAGGGCATGACCGGCCACGAAGGCACCTTCCACACCAAAGCCATGCTTGAATATGGCACTAATGTAGTGGCCGGAGTCACCCCTGGTAAAGGCGGGCGGTCTGTGGACTTTGACGGTCAAAAGGTCCCGGTCTATAACACTGTCGCCGAGGCAGTCGAAAACGAGGGCGCCGACACCTCCTGTATTTTCGTGCCGCCGTCTTTCGCCAGCGACTCCGCCATGGAAGCCGCTGCTGCGGGCATCGACGTGATCGTCAACATCACCGAGGGGATCCCCGTGCTGGACGCCTTGCGCCAGTACAACTTCATCACCGAGCGCGGCGCCGTGATGATCGGCCCGAACTCCCCCGGCTTGGTCACCGCCGGTCAGTGCAAGGTGGGCATCATGCCCGCGCGCATCTTCTCGCCCGGACCGGTGGGGCTGATGAGCCGCTCCGGCACGCTGACCTACGAAGTGGTTAACGCGCTGACCCAAGCCGGCATCGGCCAAACCACCTGCATCGGCATCGGCGGCGACCCTGTGATCGGCTCGACCTTCCTCGACCTGCTGGTGGAGTTCGAGGAAGACCCCGAAACGGAGTGCGTGGTGCTGGTCGGCGAGATCGGCGGCAGCGACGAGGAAGAGGCCGCGGAATACATCAAGGAAATGACCACCAAGGTCGTCGGCTTCATCAGCGGCCGCACCGCTCCTCCAGGCAAGCGCATGGGACACGCCGGTGCGATCGTCTCCGGCGGCAAGGGCACCGCGGACTCCAAGGTTAAGGCCTTTACCGAAGCGGGGATCCCGCTGGCCAACCTGACCATGGAGATCCCCGCGCTGGTAAAAGCAGCCCTAGCCAGCTAAGCCGGCTTTACCACGGGAAGCAGAATCCGACAAGCGCGTCATCAGTCCCGCCGCCGGTATCCAGCACAGGCGTGCCGCCCGGCACATCCGCCAGCACGCCGGAAAAATCATGATTGCTGATGCCGCTGGCCGTGGCCGTGGCGGAAACACCTGTCACCGTGCAGGCTGGACTTGCCAGTTCGCCGAGTGCGAGATCCTCCCAGCCGGCAGTGGCATCTGGAGTGCGGCCGGTGAAATACACCCCGCCCGCCGGACCGGAAGCCAGTCCGTAACAGGTGCAGTGTTGATCCGCATATACTATTTGTTTCGAGTCCAGGAGCACGCCCGCTGGATCGAAATCCAGCACGAAGCCATCGGCGAACCCTGGATTTTGGAATGACCCCACGGCAAAACAGCCGTCGGCACTCGCGACTAAGTCCTGAATCCCGTAGAGGCTGGCGAACGCTGGCTGGTATTGCCATTCGACCGAGCCAGCCGTGGTGATACATGCCAGTAGTTCCTGGGTTGCGAGGTAAATCAAACCGTTCGCCACGCTAATCGCCTGCGGCTGTTCGAGCTCCCCCAAGCCGAAGGCGAAGCTGCTGCTGACAGTGCCTGCGGAGTCGAACGACAGCACCACGCAATTATTCGAGCCGTCTCCGCTGAAGGACGTACTGGTCAAGGCGAGGTAGCCGTTGCCCGCTTCATCCACAGCTAGATCAAACGGTAACTCCATTTTATCGCCGCCCCAATCGAAGGCCCACTGCTGGGAGCCATCGGCGGTGGAGACTTTCAGGTACAACACCTGCGGCTCTGTTGGCGCGGGGAACTGGTGCATCATCGTCAGATAGATGCCGGTTGAACCGTCATACGCCATTCCGCGCGCCTCGGTGTCGGAGGGCATCTCCCAGTATTTCTGCCAGCGCAAGGTCCCCGCGGGAGACAAACTGCAGATGAACGGCTTAAAATCGAATGTGGCCGGTTCCAGCCGGGAACCTGCGATGTAGATGTTACTGTCAGTATCGAGCACCAGCCCGCACGGGGAGTCGCCGTTGACGGTGCCGAAGGTTTTCTGCCAAAGCAAATTGCCGGCAGGATCGTACTTCAATAAAAGCACTTCGTTCGCGCCTTGGCCGAAGCTGGTGGTCAGACCTAGGACATGGATGTTGCCGTCAGCATCCGCCGCCATCGCAAGGCCTTCCTCATAGCCTGTACCACCCCAACTGTGTTCCCAGCCCGCCCCGATCTGTATGTCGGCGGTCGCGGTATTGCCGTTGTCATCCGTGACCCGTACTCCAGCAGTGTACGCGCCGTAGGTTGTGTAAGTCCAGGCGTAGTCTGGGTTGCTGCCGTGATCCACCCAGGAGCCATCACCCAGCGGATCGAACTCATATTTAACAATGGCGCCGTCCAGGTCCATACTGCCCGCTGCCGACAGGTTGACCGCCAGCGGCGCGATGCCGGACCGGACATCCGCGGCCAGTGCCGGTTGCGGTTTCAAGTCATCACCGATGCGCACGAAATTTAACTGGCGCGTTACGGTATCCAGCGAGACTACGGCAAGTAAAAACATGCCGGAACCCGAGATGTGGGTAGTGGGGACAAAGCTTAAATGAGCGCTGCTGGGCATGGCATGCCATTCCCAGCGGTCGCGGGGGAAATCAGCGAGACCTAAGTACACCAGTCCTTCCGCCGGAGCTGCGTCCCAAGCTAAATACGCGGAATCCAGGCCATCGTAGCCGCTGAGGTCCAGCTGGTAGACCGCGTAAGCAGTATCCGTCGCATTCATGTGCCCAGGTTCCCAGGACGCGGCAAACGCCGCCGCCGTCATTACATCCGTGATGTTTTGCGCGTAACCTCCCAAATAGGCTGAACCAGTGGCAAAACGCGGATCGGGGGCTGAAGCTTCCTTTGAAAATTCTGAGGGAACTGGCAGTGATACAACGGGGCCTAAAGACGGTTTGCCGCTCGCCTCAGGCGCGGGGCTAGCCGCACCCCCACCACAGCCAGCCAGGCAAAGCAGCACCAACACGCAGGTTAACCCAATCAACAACCGCATAACCATCTCCCAGGCTTTAGTAATCAGTAAACAGAATATGTAGCATTGCCTGCACGCATGCAATTACCGCAGATTATACCCAGGTCAAGCCAGAACTAGCTTGGGCGGCGCGGTCCGCCCTGGCGGGATTGGGCCGTGGAATTACTAACCCCGAGGATCGCAGCACGATGCCGGGACTGGCGAGGACCGTGAACGGTAGGTGGATCCGTCCGATGCGCGGAATGATATGCGAGGGCGGCTGGCTCGTCTGCCCAGCTTGCGATTATGAGCGCGACCCGGACGATTAGCCCCAAGCTATCATTGCCTGAACTGCCCTGCGCTTACCCGTGCCCAATTTCGAACAGCCTTACATAGAGGCTGTACGCCTCGCGGTCGGTCATGCCGGCGAGGAAATCCGCGAGGATGCGCAGCGGCTCACGCCCGAGCCGGTCCGCGCCTTTGCCCAACGCGGCCGTGTAATCTTCCTGCCAGACGGGTGGCAGCAGCTGCGGATGCGCGCGGAAGTGGGTAAACAGGCGCTCGATGATGCCCTGGCCTTTCACCGTGCCGCGCAGCACGCGGTAGTCCTTGTAGAACGCGTCGAACAAAAACCGCCCCAGCGCTTCGTTGAGCGGGGTGAATCCGGCTGAAAACCCGACAAGGTCCGCCTGTGCGTTGTACACGTCGTCTAGCGTCGCGATGCCGTGCGCGCTTAAGCGCCGCGCGGTCTCACTCAGCACGTCGCTGACCATGCGGTTGATCAGCCGCCGCGTCACCTGCGGCAGGCGCACGCGCTCGTCGCGGATTTCGCCCATCTCCGCCCACACCTCGCGCCACAGCGCCACCCCGGACGCGTGGTAATCCTGCGGGGAGAGGATGCCCGCGGTGATGGAGTCCTCCACGTCGTGGCTGCGGTAGGCGATCTGGTCGGCGATGGACGCCACCTGCGCTTCAAGGCTGGGCCCCTGTCCGGGCTGGAACATGTTGGTCAGGGTTTTGTCATAAGGCGTGTCGTGCTTCTCGATCCCGGACAGCGTATCGAGCGTCAGGTTTAATCCGGGAAAGCCGGGGTAGCGGTGTTCAAGCTGGCGCACGATCTTCAGGCTGTGATCGTTGTGGTTGAAGCTGGCGACGAGCTGGCGCAGTTGCTCCTCGCCGCTGTGGCCGTAGGGCGTGTGCCCCAGGTCGTGGGCTAGCGCGATAGCCGAAGCGAGGTCCTCATTGAGCCCGAGGCTGCGCGCTAGGCTGGTGGCAATTTGGCTGACTTCCAATGTGTGGGTCAGGCGGTTGCGGATCACGTCGCCCATCTCGCCGCCTTCGCCAAAGACGATCACCTGCGTCTTATATTCCAGCTTACGGAAGGCGCGGCTGTGCGTGATGCGGTGCCAGTCGCGCTGGAAGTGTGTGCGGTCGCGCGGCGCGGGTTCATCGTGCTCGCGGCCCGCCGCGCCGTTGGCGCGGCTGGAGGCCACGGCATATGGCGCGAGCACGCGCTCCTCCTGCGCCTCCAGCAGCTCGCGGGTGCGGATGTAGTCTAGTCCCACAGGAAGGATTATAGCGGAAACTTCAATGTAATTCTTGACAACATCGGTCCTCCACGTTACTATTCCTCTAGCTTGCAACTGGGGTGCAGGATGAAGAATCTAATGATGTTCGCCAGCTTCGCTTTGATCGTAACCGCCGTTATCTTCGGGTGTAATGGGACTCCGTCAAGCCAACAAAACGTAGACGCACAATGCAGCACGAGTGCGCAGTATAGCTCTACGCCGGTCGATCAGAAAATCGCCATTGTCAAGCAACACATTGTGGAAAACCTCGCTCCGCCAATAATGATGATTAAGTACATGCAGTACGATGATCAAGGCGAGCCGTTTGAGTATTGGAATTACGATGGCGGAAGGGCCTTTCAGATTGCCGCGGAATATTACGCGATGTACACACTCGATTTTGATGTAAGTGTCGGTGAAATAGTCGCCGCCGGTTTCTGGCCTTATGATTTATTTCCCGCTGACATGAATTACGATCTTCGCTTTCATACAAACCCGTTGGACGTGGCCCAGTTAACTACTGATTCGGTGAACCCTAATATGCTGAAGTTGGATGAACAGGAGTATTTGCTCCGGGCGAAGGATGATATTTTACAGTGGTTCCATCGATGTTACTTCTTTGAAGTTGAGCAACAACATGATATTACCGCGAAAGAATTAGCTAGTAAGCGGATCGCAGAGTTTTGGATCAACCCGCTCAGTGGCGAACTCATGCAAGAACGCCCAGGGTTGGGCGATTATCAGTACTACGATTTGATGAGTTTTGCTTGCTGCGCGGCGAAGAATAAATTCGATTACAGCTTACAAATACCAGCGATCAATCGTCATCCGACGTATCAAGCTAGCCCTGCTGGCAAATCCGCTAGTGATGACGATACAAGCAATCAATGTTGTGTGTTCAAGCGGCTTGAAGAGCATTATATGGGGCTTATAAGCGCGGAGCAGACATTTCAACAAACGTTCGAGGATGTTTGCGATAATGGTGATACCTGCGCCGTTACCTTCACTGTTAATAGCACGATGTATATTCATACCTGGTATGTTCTAAGGCGTCATGTTCCATGCGATGATCCCGGTCCGTTAGCGGATGGCGAAATACTTTTGCAACCAGGCCTGCGCGCGCCTGATTCTATTTACGGTTGGGCAGGCGACAATGTATCCATCGACCAAGACACGTGCCGTAGCTGTTTAGCGACGAGTTCAGATCCTACTGAAGCTCAAAGGAAATATTTAAACTTCATTGCTGATTTAACTAACGGCTCGGATGGAGGGGCCGCTACCGCACCGGGACCTTTATGTGAGTGACAACCAGGAGTCTTTGCGGATCAGCTCACTGAAACTCATAGCTCGCCTAGCGGCTTAGCATAGGAATATCCGTAGTTAGGGCTTGACGCTCCGTTTTGCGCGGTATAGACTTACCGCCGGTACATTGCTTTTGGTGGTTGGCATGATTAGCCGGCGTCTCCTATCTACAACTCTCTGCATCCTGATGTTCATTGCCCTGTGCGCCTGCGGCGGCGGCCAGGCTTCCTTGCGGACTGGACCCGGCGCGGACAGCCTCCCCAGCCCGTCCGCGCTGCTCAAGCTCGCCAGCGGCACGGGCAATGTTGTTGCGTACGGCGCGGAGTACATGGCAAGCATGCCGAGCGCGAATGTGATCGCGGCTGGCACGGCGGGGAAGTACTCGCCTATTACTACCAGCGTGCCTAAATTGGCGGAGATGGCGTATGCCGTGTACGAGCTGAGCCTAGCGACTGCTGTTAATCCGGAGCCACAGCTCATACTGGAGTGGGACGGCACCGCGCCAGAGACACTTCCGGCGGCGTCGGCGCTCTGGCTGGCGCTGCCAGACTGGGAGAAGGATCGCTGGGCTTGGCACGTAGTAAGCAACGTCAATGAATTCTCACCGGCCAACTTCACGGATTATGTAAGCGAGTCAGGCATCCTGCTGGTGGTCGTCGCGCTGACGGGAACAGACAGCGCGGTGCTTAACAGATTAAGGGTTTCTGCGGATGCCGTGCCGGGGCCAAGCGACTGGTGGTGTTTCGGGCATGATCGCCAACACACACGGCGCAGCGCATATAACGGCCCGCAGACCGCAACGCTGGAGTGGACGTTCCGCTCCACCGGCCCCGGCTTCGGATTCCAAGATGCGGCGCTGCTGGGGCAGGATGACACGATCTATATCGGTGCCGGGCCGGAGCTGCACGCGC
>CAYXMN010000108.1:0-8928 GCA_964465955.1 uncultured Planctomycetales bacterium | reverse complement strand
ACCGGATAACACCCGCCTTACACGCCTGCTGGCAGTTGGCCGGCAGTTCGGTGAGCTGCCGCGGGTGGAGACTGACTATGAACGGGTGGAGGTGGCGCTGATGCAGGCCCAGGGCGTAGCAGAGAAGAGCGAGCGCGGCCGCAGGTTCATCACGCTTTCGCTGCAGGCAGATGAGTATGATCGCTTGAGCCAGGCGGCGGAGCAGTTCAGCACGCGGCGGCGCAGGGTGGCGCTGGTGACGGTGGCCAAGGCCGGGATCAGCCTATTCCTCGATGCCTGCGAGCGCGCCGCGGCCGAGCGCAAGCAAGTGGCAGCGAGCAGAGCGGCGGAGCAGCTGCTGGAGCACCTGGAGGAATTAGCACCAGCGATGAAGAGGAAGCTAAGGGATGCGCTTCGGGATGCAGGTTAACTGCTTGCGCTCAGCAGGCGGATCGCGATCGACAGGACCAGCAACACAGCTGCAGTGGTGACAGCCCAAGGCCAGAGCAGCATCACTTCGACGGCAGCCTGACTTCCACAGCTGACCGGCGCCGACGAGCACTCCAGCGGGATCCGGTCCGAGACTACAGCAGTGACCTCCTCCTCCTCGAGCTCCTCATCCTCGCAGGGATCAGGATCGAGCTCGAGGATCTCCACCGGCCATGAAGTGACCAGCTTCAACGGCGGCGGTGTTGTTGCCTGCAGCGGTTCGACGTGTGCAGCCTGCTGTGCAGCTAGCGCAGGTGGCGCAAGCTTGGGCGGCTTGTACCCGATCAGCACCAAGTCTTCAGCCGAAAGCTGCGCGAGCAACTGCTGCTTTACCTCCTGACTGATCGCCGGATGCTTGAGCAGGTCGGCGACATCGCGCAGCCCGCGCGGTATCTCGCGCTTTCCCATTAGCTGGTCCTCCTCTGTTCAGCCGCCACCGCTCCGCCCCAAGGGTGGAAGCGGTCCATGCCGGTGGACAGCTCGCCCAGGGTGACGGCCAGGTAGCGCTGGGTGATCGCGATGCTGCTGTGCCCCAGCTGCTGCTGGATCAGGCGCAGGTCGGCGCCAGCTTCGCGCAGGTGGGTGGCGCAGGCGTGGCGCAGCAGGTGCACCGGCCGCGCGATCTCCGGCAGCTGGCAGCGGTCCGCCGCGAGCTGCAATTGTCGGCGCAGTACGCGCAGGTCGTAGGCGCAGCCCTGGTCGGAAAGCAGCGTAAGCGCCGGCGAGCTTTCGCGCAAAAGGTGCGGCCGGATCCAGCGCAGGTAGCCCTGGACCGCAATGCAGGCGTAGGCCGGCAAGGCTACCGTGCGCACCTTGCGGCCCTTCCCCAGGACGTTGACGGCGCCGCGCGGCAGTGCGCGCGCCGGTTGAGCTGTATTCGCCATCGGCGTTGCGGTTGCACCTGCTTTCACGGCTGATCGTGCGTGCTTTACGTCCTAGCCGTCGAGCTATCACTTGAATAGAAATCCAGCCTTCGAGCCTATGCTCAATCCTGACTCGCTTCCAGCTCGTAGGCGCTGTAGGTTTGCCAGGCGTGGCTGGCGCTAAGTTGCAGCACTGATAACTGGGCCTCCAGTTCGCGCCGCAGTGCGGCCCGGCGGTCGGCGACCTGCGCCAGGCGCTGGTTGGTGGCACTGATCGTGCCTTCGTTGCGGTCGTGCACGGGCAGTTCCACCGCCACACCAACCTTAAAGACCGTCTCATCGGCGCCGTTGACGCGCGTCAGCCCGCCGAACACCGAGGTGTCCGGCCTGCCGTTGGCCTGCTCCAGGTCGACCTGCGCGCACAACACTTGATACTCCGCCTCCAGCCGCTCCAAAGCGGGGATCAGCTCCAGCGCGGCGAACAGCCTGTCCAAGGTCGGCACGCCGGATGAGGCCGGCTCGGCTGTGGCGGCCACTGAGAAGTCAGCGGATTCGCCGCCCCACAGGCCGGCCAGCTGCTGGCGCGCCAGCTCCAGCGTGCGCTCCGCCGAAGTCTGCTCAAGCTCCAGCTTGGCCAGCTCCACCTCGAGCCGCTCCAGTTCGAGGCGCGCGCTGCGCCCAGCCTGCACCTGGAGGGACACCGTGGCGTGGATTTGGTCCAGCAACGCACGGTAAGCGTGAAGCGCCGCGAGGGCTTGCTGCGCATTCTGCACCTCGCTGTAGGCCAGCCGGACTTGCGCCCGCAGGCTGTATGTGAGTTCCTCGATATCCCACAGCACCAGTTCGCGTTCCAGGGCCGCGGCGGTCTCCCGCTTAGCGCGCTTACCGCCGCGCTCAAGCAATTGAGAATAGGTGAGCGACGCGGTCATTTCGCGCAGCCAGATGGCGTCGGCGGTACCCAGGAAATTGTCTAGCTCCAACTCCAATTCGGGATTCGGGCGGCGGCCGGCCTGCCAGGCCTCATTATCCCGCGCCAAATACTCCTTCTCCAGCCAGGCGAGTTGCGGATGTGCACCTAGCGTCCGCCGGCAGGCCTCATCCAAGGTCAACAGCGGGAGCTGCGCTGGCGCTTCCCCCGGCACTGCTCCAGCCTCCGGATCGGCTGCCACCGGCGGTGCCGCGCTGTCCGGGCGGATGTCGATCACGGGCAGTGGTGGCGCTGGTTGTTCAAGCGCGATCTCGATGGCCTCTGATGCGGCTGCGGGCAGAGCCCGAGCCAGCAGCCAGCACATGGCAACCGCACTGGCCCAGCGGTGGTTGGTGGGTGAAAAAGACATGCCTTCCTCCAGGCGCACGCTGTCGCTGTAAGCGCTGCAAGTATTGCGGCGCAAGGCAAGTGGAGGAAGCTGTTAGACGCGCAGCACGATGGTAGTCACCTGCAACCAAGCCAGGTCAGGCGGTTGAGGCGCCGTGCGAACTCGGGCACTCCCTACAACCCAGGCGACGCCTGCTGCCTGGCTGGGAGCCCAGGCTAACTCGAATTGCAACGGCAGTCGCGGCGTAATCCGCAACTGGCCGGTTGTCTGCCTCCGGCAGTCGGGTTTGCCTGCCGCGACATCGGTGCAATCATTGCAGTGATCATGACCAGGCGCGACCTGGGCCGGCATAACCCCAGCCGCCGCCAAGGCAGTCTTGGCCGCGGTGCAGCAGCTGTCGAATTGACGAAGGCAATTTCCGTTGAGCCCCAACTCGAGCTGAGGTCGCCCCGCCCCGGATTCGTCGCACCACACCCGCTCGATGGGCAGCGCTAACGAGTTGAGCAACGCCAACAGCGCTATGCCCGCCAGCCAGGGGTGTAAGCGACAACCACGGCAGATTGTGTGGTAATGCGACCGCATCTCAAATGAAATGCCAGTTTAGCGTCCAATCATTACGCTGTCAACCGGGAGCTGGCCGGTGTTTCTGCAGATCCGTGTTGGAATGCTGCGCACTGCGATGCTGATGTAACTCGACTTTAGCGGTGCAACCAGTTACGCAGAGCACTCCAGCGCCACCCGCCGCATAGCGTCCGGGCGGCTTGCGGCTCAGCCGCCATGCGGGTCCAGCAGACGATGGCATGTTTATCGTGACACCTGGATTGGACCTAAGCCGGGGGGCAGGTCATTTGCCCCGGCGACTTGGCTCCCGCTAGGCAGCACCCATCTAGTGCCGCAGAATTGTTGTATTAGGCAAATCTAAGACCAATGCCACCTGGTCGCTTCCGGAACGGCGCCAAACCTCGCGCCTGATCGCCTGAAGTGATTACCCGCCCCCAGAGCCCAACGCCCCCAGAGGGTGTCGTATTGGTTATTCCTTGTTCCGCGAAACGCTTGCTTGAGCTTGGAAGGGATGACCGCGTTGCGGGCTATGTCAAACCGTCCGCCGTCGCCGTCTGACGCCTGCGCCGCCGCCCAGCGGACCTCTGAAGACAAGCGTCAGCGATAGCTGAACCTCCTCACCGCTCGCCTCCATGGACCGCGCGATCAGACTTACACAAAACCTTGGAATTAGTCGAACATGAAGGTAAACTATTATTGGCGTGAATTTGCTGTGTGGTTGTTCTTGCCACCCCCAGCAGCTCGGATGTCAATTCTCGAGTTTCCCCGATATTTGTAAACTACGTTCTCGGGCGAAGCGATGATACAATTAACGTAGTTCATTCTCTTCTGGCTGAAAGAGTGATATCTGGGACAAGTAGTCTGGCGGCTTAGAGACATGAGGCTTATAAGCATCATGCCTTACGTAAGCCCATCGGAAAAGGAGGTGAAGCGATAGGCGTGCCTGGCGGTTAATCCTGCGGCGCCTGCGCATACACATTTTTGTACCCTTCGTCTTTCAAATGTTCATTCTGTGTTTTTTGGAGTCTTTAACATGATTAGTGCTAACTGGTACGCGAGGGCGTGGGCGGTGCTCATAGCGCTCGCAGTGTTATTAGCGGTATTCGGCTGCGGCCAAGGTGGAGGATCTCTCAGCATGGACCCGGCGAACGGCGGGTCAGGTTCGAGCGCGAGTGCGGCGACAAAGAGCGCTGGCGTTTTAGTGACCGAGTCTGAGATTCCGAGCCTGCCGGCCTGGCAGCAGGAGCTGTTAAGCGATTCGGGCTGGAACCAGCCATACATTGAGCCGGAGGCGGGGACGCCGGTACCGGCGCCGACGGACGAGCTGCTGTGGGAGCTAACCGAGAGCAAGCTGGCGGCCGGGGAGTCGATCAACCCGCGCAGCGCCGAGGCCACGGCGGATGTGAAGGGCGTGAGCTGGAACAAGCAGGGGAATTTCGAGCCTGGGATGAGCGTCCAGATCGGCGAATACGAGACATACACTGGCTCGGGGACGCCGCCCTTCGGCTGCAACGTCAACACGGACAACGACTACAACTCACGGGGCAAGGGCAGTGAGGATGCGATTGTGGCGTATGAATATTTCGGCCCGCCGCAGCGCATCAGCTTTGTGCGCCGTGAGAATGCGAGCAACAACCATTTTGTGACGGGTTCAGCTGCGGGCAACAACGCGGCGAACTGCGTGTATCAGTTATTCTCCTCATCCGAGGAAGCTGATCCGCTGGATGAGAATTCGACGGCGGACTTTGCGGAGCTGGGCTACCGGGCGGACAAGGCGCTGGATCCCGGCACGCACCAGCCGGGCGCGCCTGACGGTGCGTGTCCGGAGGCGCAGGCGTTCCAGGTTGGCGATTTGTACTGGAAGCGTTTCTGCGGTAATTTCGACGCGCTGCCCAATTCGGGGGTGACGGCGCTATTCAATGTATTCATTGCGCCGAGCTCGGATGAGAGCGAGGAATTTATCTCGAGCGGCGAGACGACGGCGAGCTACCAGGAGTTTTACCTGGGCAACCAGGGCGGGTTATACAAGGGCGCCTGGATTGTGGGCTTAAAGTCGACGGAAGGCGGGTGCGCCAACTGGCAGAATGTGATGGCGACGGCGGAAGGGTCGACCTTCTTCTACAACCCGCTATACGGCGTGCTGCTGGCGCGCTGGCAAGACGCGGCGCTGCCGGGGATGGCCGGCGGGTGGGAGAGTGCGTTTGGCTGGCCGGTGTTTGGTCCGAGCGTCATGACGCCTGGGGCGACGATCACGGCCAAGGGTTCGTATTACGCGTGGGGGATGTGGTTTGAGCGCGGATTTATCTGGTGGATCGACTACAACCAGACCACGAATCCGGCGACGCCGGACGAGGCGCAGGCGTATTTATACACCGGCAGCAACGTCTACTGCAAGGACGGCGTGTACGAGAAGCTGGGGACGTTGTATTACGGCGGCGGCGGCGCGCTGCGGGCGGGCGTGAGTGTGGACGGCATGCGTTATGTGGGGACGGATCCCTGGACGCCGGTGCCGTTCAACACCTCGACGAACCGCTACGAGATTCCGTTGGAGAACGAAGGTTTGGACACGGTGACGCTGGCGCTGCACGCGCAGGCGTACGGGGGCGAGACCGACGCCAACGGCCGGTACAAGTATTACGTGTGGGCGTACCGCGACGGCACGATCCAGGCGGCGGGCCCGGCGTACAGTGACAGCAACCGGTATGTGACGCACACCTACGGCAGCACGAGCACGAACCTGGAAGGGGTGTACGTGGTGCGGGTGCAGGTGACGGACGCGCAGTTCGACCTGGGCCACAGCGCCGGCGAGGTGCGGGCGTACGGCGACTCGTATCCGATCGTGCTGGGGCACGGTTCGGTGGGCGGCGGCGGCACGGTGCTGCTGCGCAACGACGACGGCACGTATACAGACAACTACAATGCGCTGGTGGCGGACTTGGATCAGTTGGTGGCGGCGGGAGTCGGCTTCAACTATTCCAAGGTGAACTACAGCGACAGTGTGAACCTGGCGAATTACGACCTGGTGTTGTGGTACCGGGGCGGTCCGGGGACATCCGGTTCGCCCGACGCGCGGAAGATTACCTCAGGCGAGGCTTCGAAGCTGATCGGCGTGCTGGGCAACAACACGCCGTTGCTGCTGTTCGCGCAGAACGCGGGCGTCAGCAGCCAGGCGGACTGGTTTGACGGCTGGCAGTTCGAAAGCTTTGTGGCGCCGTCGATGCCGGTGGGCTACACCATGAGCACCTGGACGGCGGCGATGGGCTGGCCGCTGGTAACCGACAACTGGGGCGGCTACCACCCGATATCGGGAATTGCTTCCGGCGGTTACACCTCGTTCTCGGTGCTGGGTTCGACGACGCTGGGCGAGCGCTTCACGGGCGCGAACTCGAGCGGCAAGCTGCCGACGGCGGTGACGGTCACGCCGACCAGCGGGTATCAATGTTCGGGCTACAACCAGCCGGTGACGATGGCTGGTTTGCAGCACGGCATCATCATGGGCTCGTCCGGCGACGGCGTGACGATGAGCTGGGGCAACACGACGACGGGCAAGCTGCAGTATGTGGTGACATACCCGTGGGTGCGGTTCAACCCGACGGCGGGTTCGCCCTCGACGCCGGCGCGCTGGGAAGTGTTGCGCAACATCATCGCCAGCCTGTCGGCGAACGCGTTCGGCGGCGGCGGCGGCAGTGCGGAGTTCTTTGAGTACGCGGCGCAGCCGGAGATCATCGGTGTGACGCCGATGTATTACAACGACAGCGGCGCGCTGGTCAAGGGCGCGACGACCACGACCTACTCCGCCCCGGCCGGTTACAGCGGCGGTTCGTACCCCGACCAGACCGGCACGAACGTGTACCGCACGACCGATCCCGGCATGGGCAGTTACGTCGTGACCAGCAGTGTGAACAACGACTGGGTCAACGGTAACGACGTTGACTTCCAGTTCCCCTGGTACGGCTTTGTCTACGACCCGGACTTGTCGATGATTAACGATGGCTGGGACGGCGGCAGCGCTCCGGCCCAGGTCAGCGGCGACGAAGTGCTGGTCGACTACAACGGCTTGGTGGTTGAAGATCCTGACGTCATCTGGCAGCGCAACAACGGCCTGGTGGAGTGGGGCGACGACCTGGCGAACGTCGCGGGCTGGGATCCCCTGTCGGTGCGCGCTGTCGGCGGCTACTATGTCACTGACTTCGACGTCATTGGCGATCCGAACCTCGACACGGCGGTCAAGGCCAATTACGGCACCGACACTCCGTCCCTGACTACGTGGGACAATGAGTATCCGCTGGTCGCCGAGGTGATCGCGCACTGGGTCGATGCGGATATCTACGGCATGCCGACGCTACTGTGGTCAATGCTGCCGGGCCACAACGTGGTGGTTAACGGCGACTACTACCCCAATCCTGGGGCTGATTCCTATGACTACTTCCAGGGCGGGTTTGATATCGATCCACTGACCAACCCCGCTGCCCGTGGCTCAGGCCCGTACAACCGCACGGTCTTCAACAGCCTGAGCACCGAAAACGGCGGCCGTTACGTGCAGTTCGACTTCCGTGCCATGGTCAACGACTGGTACGGCGATCTCAACCGTGACGGCGCGTTCGACCTGAACGACAAGTTCCCGGTGCGCTGCCGCTTGTACCTGGCCGACAACCCGCCGGCTGCTGGTGTTTGGCCGAACCATATGTATGATCCAGGTTCGGCACCCGCCGGCGGCGTGCTGGCCTATGACGGCAGCTATATCGAAGGCGGCGCCTATGTGGTCGACAACGGCCTGCCCAACTTCCAGTTGAGTATCTACGACGACCCGGCCGAGCCGGATCCCGAGATGACCGTGGCTTGGCTTGGCGGGAATAACTTCAAGGTCACCTTGGCCTATGGTATTGAATGGGGCGTTGGCCCGTACACCGTGGAACTGGATGCGGATTACGACCCCGCGGCGGGCTTTGGCAACAACGACCCGGCCCAGGTGTATGTGGTTGAGTCCGGCAGCTCCGTCATGGGCATGCGGGCCCCGACCGATGTCACGATCACGCAGCCGATCCACCAACCGGATTACGCGGATGTCTACCTGTTCGCGTTGCGGGTAACGGACAACGCGGCCGATACCGACATGATCTTCTACGGCAACTACGTGACGCTGGCGGAGGTCCTCAATATCGGCGTGCTGTATGACCCGCTGTCGGAAAGCACTGGCACGGTTTATGACTATGCCACCGAGTACCTGGTGACCGACCTTGGCATTCTGTTCGGCGCCGGCAACGTGGATGTCATCGATCTGAGCACGCCGCTGGCGACAGGCGACCTTGACAGTTACAGCTTGATCTGCTGGGCGCCTGATGTGACCTACACCGGCTCCACACCGGCCGCGCCGTATGGGTTCACCTATGGGCCGGGCAACGCCAACCTGAATGAGGTCTACCACCAAGTGTATGACAACGGCAAGACCTTGTTCCTGGCGGGCCTTGGCTCCTATGGCTTGAACTACAACAACGTGGCGAACTTCAGGAACATCACGCCGTTCCAGTCCGGATACTTGTATATGGACGGTACGTCCGGTTACCATGGATTCTATAGCGGCGTTGAATCGATCCCGAACGCAGTCTTCGGCTTCGACCGTCTGCGTGGAGGTTCGATTGGCCCGAACCTGGGGCGTCCGAACGTGAGCTCAAGCTCCACTACCGGCACAAGCTGCGTCATGAGCTACGGCAACAGCACGT
>CAYXMN010000107.1:0-8968 GCA_964465955.1 uncultured Planctomycetales bacterium | reverse complement strand
CCGCTGGGGCGCACGAGAATCCAGCTGTCATCTTCAAAGGTCAGGCGCACGCCGTCAAGTTCGCTGCGTTCGACAATCGCCTTGCCCGCGAATTTAGGCCCGGTGAAGTTGTGCAGCGCGCCAAGCACCGCGAGCTTCTCGGCTTCATGCAGTTCTTGATCGACGCGGATAAATGCCCGCGGGCCGACTTCCTTTTGCAGCGTTTC
Source organism: uncultured Planctomycetales bacterium (assembly GCA_964465955.1). Taxonomy (GTDB): domain Bacteria; phylum 4484-113; class 4484-113; order 4484-113; family JAFGCY01; genus CAYXMN01. The sequence continues at coordinate 8,762 of CAYXMN010000107.1, read as the reverse complement.
GTATAGCTCAAAGAGGTTGCCGCCCATGGTGGCGGACAGCTCCAGCAGCAGCAGGCAGGTCAGGATGCCGTCCTTTTCGGGGATATGGCCCTTGATGCTGATGCCGCCGGACTCCTCGCCGCCGGCTAGCGCACCTTGCCGTAATTTGTCGCCGACGTATTTAAATCCCACGGCGGTCTCGATCAGCCCCAAGCCGTGTTTCTTGGCCACGCTATCGACCAGGTGGCTGGTCGAGACCGTACGAACCAGCGGCCCCTGGCCGTTCTTGTAGCGCACAAGGTAGTCCGCGATGAGCGGAAGGGCTTGATTCGCGCCGAAGTAACGGCCGTCCTGGTCCATCAGGCCGAAGCGGTCCGCGTCGCCATCATTGGCGAGCAGGAGTTGCGCATTTGCTTCAATCAGCTTTGGTATGCATAGCGCGAGGTTCTTCTCGCTCGGGTCAGGCAGGTTTGTGCCGAAATAGACGTCGCGCTTGTCGTTGATGACTGTGGCGTCGACGCCGATGCGTTTGAGGTAGCCGTCCAGATAGCCCGCACCGACTCCGTGCATCGGGTTGTACAGCACGCGCATCGCCAGCCCCGCCAAGCTGTGGGCGTTGATCACGGTGTCCAAGTGCTTGAAGTACGCTTCTTGCAGATTAGTGCGTTCGCCGGGCCAGCGCTGGGCCAAGGCCGGCGGGTTAAAAGTTGTTGCCAGCTCCTTGATGATCGCCGTAATGCGATCGGTAGCTTCGGGCATAGCTGGACCGGCAAAATGCGGTATGAATTTAAAGCCTTGGTAGTAATAAGGGTTGTGGCTTGCCGTGAGCATAATCGCCCCGGCGGTCTTGAGGTAAGTCACGCCATAAGCGATTACCGGAGTAGGGCAGGGGGTGTCATGCACGATGACATCCTGGCCTAGGCTCGTGAGATGAGCGGCCAGGTGCCCGGCGAAGTCTTCCGCGGCGAACCGGCGGTCATAGCCGATTAGCAAGGGCTTGCCAGCTTGGCCGGACTCCTGCAGGTACTGTGCGACCGCGCTGCCAACCAGGGCCATGTTGTTGTAGGTGAAGTCTTCCGCGATGATCCCGCGCCAGCCATCCGTGCCGAACTTAATCGCAGGTATTTCCATGCCGTGCCTCCTCGCCTAACCTGCAGCATTGTATACTCAGTGGGAACCCAGAGCAAACGAGGTAGGGAATGCGCGAGCTACGCAAAGACCCGGTGTTGAACCGGTGGGTGATTATCGCCACTGACCGCAGCCTCAGGCCCTCGGACTATGCTGTTCAGGAGGAGGATCACTCCCAGATCGATCCGAAGCAGGATCCGTTTGCGGGCGGCAACGAGCGGCTAACCCCGCCGGAGGTGTTCGCGATCCGGCCGGATGGCTCAAGCCCGAACCAGCCCGGCTGGAAAGTGCGCGTCATCCCGAATAAATACCCGGCGCTCCGCATTGAAGGTGACATCGACCCGCGCGGCTACGGCATATACGACAAAATGAACGGTGTCGGCGCCCATGAAGTGGTGGTGGAATCGCCCGATCCGTTCATTCCGTTGCACCTTCAACCGGTCGAGCACATCTCCGATGTGCTGCTGACGCTGCGAACGCGTGTGGAGGACTTATCCCGCGATAAGCGCTTTGCCTATGTGCTGCCGTTTAAAAACTACGGCCAGCCCGCCGGGGCCTCGCTGCGCCATTCACACTGCCAGCTCATCGCTACACCGATTGTACCGAAGCGGGTGATAGAGAGCTTGGAAGGAGCGCAGGAGCACTGGAAGATCAAACGCCGCAGCATCTTTTCAGACATCATCGACCAAGAGCTGCTCATGCGCGAGCGCATTGTTTACCAAAACGAACATATGTTGGCTTACTGCCCCTACGCTAGCACGTTCCCGTTCGAAATCCACATCCTGCCCAAGCGGTTTAACGCCGATTTCCGCCGGGCGGATTATGAAGAACTGCGCGCGATGGCTGAAGCATTGAAAGTCTGCCTGCTGAAATGGCGCGGAGCGCTGGGCCACGTACCCTACAACTTCCTAATCCACACCGCGCCAAACGACACGCCGCTCAGCGGCATCCGCGACCAATATCCCTATCTGGACGCATACTTCCTGTGGCACTTGGAAATGTTCCCGCGCTTGACCAGCACGGCGGGCTTTGAGTGGGGCACGGGATATTACATCAATGCGACCGCCCCCGAGGAAGCCGCGGCGTTCCTGCGCGAGATTGAGGTGGAAGCCTAGTGGCAAACCTGCTGTTCCTCTGGCACCTGCACCAGCCCAACTACCGCCACGCCCTAACCGGCGAGTACATCTTGCCTTGGGTGCGGTTGCACGCAGCCAAGGGCTACCTTGATTTGCTGACCGTGTTGCGGCGATATGAGTCGTCGCGCAGCGTGGTGAACTTTTCCGGCGTCCTGTTGGAGCAACTGCTGGAATACGAGCAGGGCAAGGCCGTCGATAAGTATGAACAGCTCTCGCTGAAGGCCGCCGCTGACCTGTCCGCCGAAGAGCGCGAGTTCGTAGTGCGCTATTTCTTTTCCGCCAACCGTAACAACATGATCAACCCCCATCTGCGCTACCGCGAATTGCTGGCCCAGCGGCAAGATCTGGTGCGCTTAGAAGGTTATGCGAAAGCGGCGGAAATGATGTCGGAGCAGGACCTGACCGACCTGATGGTCTGGTTCAACTTGACGTGGATCGGTTTTACCGGCGGGCAGCGCGCCGATGTGCTTGAACTGGTCAAGCGCCGCCATAGCTATACCTGGGACGACCAGCGCCGCGTGCTGGCGATCCATCGCGAGCTGGCCGGGCAAGTGCTCGCAGGCTACCGTGAACTGCAGGAACAAGGCAGGATTGAACTGTCATTCACCCCGTACCAGCACCCTATCTTGCCGCTGCTGTACGACTGTGAAGGCGTAGGTACGCGCGATCCGCTTGATCCGTTGCCGGACTTCAAGTATGCCGAAGATGCCGACGAGCAGATCCGGCGTGGCATGCAGTTTTACCAGCAGGCCTTCGGGTGCGCACCGCTGGGAGCCTGGCCCGCGGAAGGCTCAGTCAGTGACGCCGCGCTCGCCGGGCTGGCGGGGAGCGGATTGCGCTGGGCGGCGACCGACCAGCAGAACCTGCCGCCGCAACCGGATAGGCCGCTGCCGCATCTGAAGCCGTACCGCTGGAAGCAGAACGGCTCTGAACTTGTGGTGTTCTTCCGCGATACCCGCCTGGCCGACAACATCGGCTTTGAATATGCGTCTTGGCAACCGGCGCGCGCCGCGGATCACTTAGTGGAGATGGCGCTGGACATGAGCCGTCGCTGTGAATGCGGCAACCCGGTGATCACGGTTGCCCTTGATGGTGAGAATCCTTGGGAAACTTACCCGGACGGCGGACGGCTGTTCCTCGCAGCGTTGTTTGAGCGCATCGCCAAGCAGCCTGGAATGGATTGCTGCACTGCCGGCGATTTGATTAATGATCCTGCCTTGCCGGGATTGGAACAGATTCACGCCGGCTCGTGGATTGGCGGCAACTTCAACATTTGGAGCGCTCACGCCGAGGATAAACAGGCTTGGCGGTTGCTGGCCCGGGCGCGGCGCGAGTTGGTGGATGCCTGCCAGGGCGAAGTGCTTGACCACCTGCTGGCCGCGGAAGGCTCCGACTGGTTCTGGTGGTATGGCGACGATTTCACCACCGAGGAGGCGGGGCAGTTCGATGAGCTGTTCCGCTCCCACATCATCGCGGCCTACCGGGCAGCCAGACGCCCCGTGCCTGACGAGTGTTACACGCCGATTATCAGCGATCGCCGTCTCGACCTTGTGCCGGAAGTGCAGGATTTATGCGAGGTGGTGCTGGACGGGCGCGTAACCAACTTCTTCGAGTGGCGCAACGCGGTGAAACTCAATGGGCTGGAGCGGCAGTCGTCCATGGCGCGGAGCGCGGTGCAACCGCTCGAGGCGTGTTACTACGGATTCACGGAGACGCAGCTTGTCCTCCGCCTGGATTTCACGCCGGAATGGCAGGCAGCCTGGCAGGCTAGCGGCGGACGCGTAGGCCTGGTGCTTAGCCAGCGGGGCCAGGATCTCCGCTGGGAAGCGCCGCTGCAGACTTCGACAGCGACCGGCCAGGCCAAGGAAGGTTTTAAATGTGTGGCGGATGAGGTGGTTGAAATTGCCGTGGACGTTGCGAACCTCCCGCTCGAGCGCGGCGCTAATGCCCACCTCTGGATCGACCTCCAGCTAGGCAGCGGGTTGTGGGCAAGAGTGCCGGGCAACGGGCCGTTTGTGATCCACATCATTGAGGAAGATTTCGCCGCCCGCAACTGGTCGGTATAGGTGCTGTTAGACCCAGTTGAATTTAACGTGCTTGCGCTGCAACTCGTAGAGCTGGCCTAATGCCGGCTCCGCCAGCGAGAGCATCTGGTCAAGCTGTGCCCGATCAAACGCGCCATGCTCATTCGTCGCTTGAACTTCGGCGAAACCGCCGCTGGACAGCCCGACAATGTTCGCGTCAACCTGCGCATCGCGATCTTCAACATAGTTCAAGTCTAGGACCGGCTCATTCTTCACGATGCCGCAGCTCACAGCGGCGACCAACCGTTTCAGCGGATGGTTCGCGCTGTTAAACCGGCGGCTCTCGGAGTGGAGCAGGTTGGCCAAGGCGACCATTCCGCCGGTGATGCTGGCGGTGCGGGTGCCGCCATCCGCCACCAAGACGTCGCAATCGACGGTGATCGACATCGGCGGCAGCGCACTTAAATCTAGGGCGGCGCGCAAACTGCGCCCGATCAAGCGCTGGATTTCGAAGGTGCGCCCGCCAATCTTTTGACGCTCCCGCTGCTGGCGCGGTTCGCTGGAGCTCGGCATCATGTTATATTCCGCGGTGACCCATCCGCAGCCGGCGCCGACCAGCCAGCCCGGCACCCGCTCTTCCAGGCTGGCGTAGCAATACACGGTGGTGGCCCCGTAGCTGATCAGGACATCATGTTTGCGAAACTCGTCTACCTTGATGGTGACAGGGCGCAATTGCTCAGCTTTGCGGCCATCCAGCCTGGGCATGTGGTTAATCCTCGTGGGGGTTCACGATGTACATCTTAGTATACTCCCGGACCGGTCGGCCGAGGGCGCGCTCAGCGATGGCGTAAAAGCGCTCGGTGGGCAGGGAACTGAATAAACGCAGGTGCCCCAAGCTCGCGCCTGGTGTGGCGGGGGTAATGGATCCCGTCAGCTGCCGGGCCAGGCACATCGCGGGGTCGAGGAAGTTCAAACCGGGGACTTCTTCACGCATCACGCCCTCCAATAGCGGGTAATGCGTGCAGCCATGGAGGATCTCTGTATAACCTTCACGTTCCAGAGGCACTAAATACTTGCGCACAGCGGCGCGCTGGGCGGGAAGATTCTGTTCGGTGGCTTCCACCAGCGGCACGAATTCAGGCGCGGCGGCTTCGCCGATCTTCAGATCGGGGAAGGCGTCAGTTAGTTTACGCTGCCAGTAGCCTGTGTTGATCGTCGCCACAGTGGCAACGATACCGAGCTTGGATGGCGTTTCCGTGCGCTGGCGGAGCGCTTCAATCGTGCTGCTGACCAGGTCGAAGACCGGTAAGCCGAAGCTCTTTAATTCGCCTTGGCCGAGCACGCTATTTGATGCATTGCAGCCCACCGCTAGCAGGTCGATACCCTGGCTGAGCAGGAATTCGATGCTGTGGCGCGCAAACCGCGCGAGCTGTGCCGGTTGGCGCCCGCCATAAGGCAGATTCAGGCTGTCACCGAAGTAAACCAGGTTTAAGTCCGGCCGCAGGGCGAGGATCGCGCGCGCGACCGTAAAACCGCCAACCCCGCTGTCGAAGACGCCCACAGCCGGGGCTGTTGAAATCATCGTAGGTGTGGACACACTGGTAATACCAGCGGCCGGCTCAATCTGCGAGTCCATGGGGTGGTGATTATAGCTAGATTTAAGTGGTTTTCGGGATTTTATCGAGATGTTTGTGGATATTTTCGATGATTTCGGGTATATATTAAGCGTCCGGGAAATTGTGGGTTAGCGGTTCCGGAGCCTGCCACAGTTTCCCGGACTGGGTTTTTCTTCTCTCAAGCCACACCACTTCATCTATGTATAGCAACCGGTTAACTTCACCTAAATATCTGTTTACCCGCCCAGATACGCTGCCTGCACCTTCGGATCATCAATGATCTTCTGGCCTGCGCCGCTTAGCACGACCTTGCCTTGCTCTAACACATATCCGAAGTGGCAAACCTGCAGTGCTTGAAACGCGTTTTGCTCGACGAGCAGGATCGTTTTTCCCTCGCCGTTTAAAAACCGGATCTTCGCAAAGATTTCTTGCACCAAGTTCGGCGCAAGCCCCAGGCTCGGTTCGTCGAGCAATAGCAGCTTCGGGTCCTGCATAAGCGCGCGGCTGATCGCCAGCATCTGCTGCTCACCGCCACTGAGCGTGCCCGCCACCTGGCGCAAGCGTTCTTTGACTCGCGGGAATAGGTTGAACACCTCTTCCAGTAACACCTGTTTACGCTTGGCATTGTTGGTGACAAGCCCGCCTAAATCCAGATTCTCACGCACCGTCAGGTTCAAAAACAGCCGCCGGCCCTCGGGTGACAGCGCGATGCCTTGGTTGACGATGCCATGTGCCTCGTGATTGGTGATGCGCCTGCCGGCGAATTCCACTTCGCCGCTGTGGCTTTTGACGAGGCCAATGATGGAATTGAGCAGTGTGGATTTACCCGCGCCGTTCGCTCCGATGAACGTGACGATCTGCCCGGCGCGCACGTCGAAACTGACGCCGCGGATGGCTTGCACCGCGCCATAGTTTACGCGGAGGTCGCGGACGTTGAGCAGTGGCTCCCCCATTACGCACCACACTCCTGCTGCACGCCGAGGTAAGCCTCAATCACTTTCGGATCGCTGCGCACCACCTCAGGCGGGCCCTCGGCAATCTTCGCGCCATACTCAATCGCAACGATGTTATGACATACACCCATCACCAGCTTCATATCATGCTCGATCAGCAGCACACCGCAACCGGTAAGTGACATGATTTCGCGCACCTTGGCGAGCAGACCGGCGGTTTCGCTGTCGTTCAAGCCCGCCGCCGGCTCATCCAGCAGCAGAATCGAGGGCTTGGTAGCATAAGCGCGGGCAATTTCGAGGAATTTCTGCTTGCCATACGGTAGCGAGCCCGCCATATCGTTAGCCACGTCTAGCAGTCCAAAGAAGTCGCAGACATCGCGAGCTTGGTGATCCAACTCGCGTTCCAACCGGCGGCAGCGCGGAGTCCGCAACAGCGCGTCGACCAGGGTGTAGCGGAACTGCCGCCCCAGCGCCACCTTCACATTGTCAAGCACGCTCATGTTGCGGAACAACCGGATATTCTGAAACGTACGCCCGAGCCCCAAGCGCGTGATGCGGTGGGTCGGCAACCGATCGATGCGGCGGCCGGATAGGCGTACCTCGCCGCTGGCCGGCGGGTAAACCCCGAGGATGGCGTTGAACACCGTGGTCTTGCCGGCGCCGTTCGGGCCAATCAGGCCGACGATCTGACCCGGTGTGACGGTGAAACTCAGGCAGTCTACTGCCGTCAAGCCGCCGAACACCACGCTGATGTTGTCCACTTCAAGCATCGCGGCCTCCGCGCTGGCTTGAAGCGCCACTTCGCTTGCCGAGAAATCGGGGCATCATCAGGTTTGCCAATTCGCGTTGGCCCAGTAGGCCGCTGGGGCGGAATATCATGAACAGCACGAGCAAGAGCGAGTAGATCACCATCCGCCACAGGCCAAGGCAGCGCAGCAGCTCCAGCAAGAACGTGATAATCCCGGCGCCGACAAAGCTGCCGGTAAGGCTGCCCATCCCTCCAAGCACAACCATTAACAGCACGTCCACGCTTTTAAAGAAGTTAAAGTCAAGGGGACGGAACAGCGTCACGGTATGGGCCAGCATGGCGCCGGCTAAACCGGCGAGCGCGCTACCGAGCATGAAGTTTTGCAGCTTGAGCCAGGTGCAGTTGATACCGAGATTCGTCGCTGCGATTTCATCCTCGCGGATGGCGACTACCGCGCGGCCCGCTTTGCTGTTGAGGTAATTGCGGCACAGGCATGTCACTAAGGTCACGAGCGCAACAAACACCAGGAACAGCACCCATTGGTGCGAACCGAAGCTGCGCTTGGACAGCGCTTCACTGAATTGGAATATTTCAAGGAAGCGCATGCCGAGGATGCGCCCGCAGGCGACGACCACGATGGCTTCCAGGGCGAGCACAACCCAGCGCAGGTGCGGCCAGCGCACCCACCTGCCAAACAGGCGCGCTAAATAGCCGGCAAGCGCCCATGCGGTCCAGGCAAGCAATCCGAGGCTAATGAGGCAAAAGACAACGGTCGCAACCAGGTTGCCGACACCGTTAAGGTTCGAGGGGAGGGCGATGTAGCTCGACAGGTCTGGCACGTCCTTCATGCCGGTTGGCCCGCCGAAGACTTCCTTGGGCAGCGCGAGCAGCACAATGCGGATGATTTCCGCGAAGCCGAGGGTAGCGATGGCGAGGTAGTCCCCGCGCAGGCGTAAACAGGGGTAGCCGATGACCACCGCGCCGATGATGGACAACGCCAGCGCAGTGGCAACGCCTACGAGCAGATGCCACAACTGCGGTTCGCCCCCGCCGCCAAGGCGCATGAGCTGGGTGGTGACAACGCCACTGGCGTAGGCGCCGATGGCGAGGAACCCGGCATGGCCGAGGGAGAACTGGCCGTTGTAGCCTAGGATCAGGTTGAGCGAGATCGCGAAGAT
>CAYXMN010000106.1:0-9134 GCA_964465955.1 uncultured Planctomycetales bacterium | reverse complement strand
CTGGACACCAAGCAACTCAAGCACTTAGCGTTCGTCAACTACCACTTCACCAATGACAGCCACGGCAAGTTCGCGTTGTACATGGCCTTTGCTCAAAGTAAGTACTACACCGACAATCTCAGCGAAAACGTCCGCCGTGGAATCCGCCAGCGGATTCAGCAGGGCACTTATCCGGGTAGAGCCAAGCGCGGTTATTACAACCAACCGAAGACCCACGAGATAATCCCCGACCCTGAGTGGTTCCCCGTGATTCAGCGGATGTTCCACGAGTACGCCGAGACCGACGTATCGCTCGAAGAACTTGGTAAGCGAATGTATGTCTTCGGATTGGTCAACGGCGCTAAGAACCCGCTCTCTTCGTCTCAAGTCCAGCTAACCCTAACTGACCCCTTCTACTACGGCGCATTCATCTACGATGGCGAGCTACACGCTGGCAAGCACCAGCCTGCCGTGTCAAAAGCGTTATGGGACAAGGTGCAGGCCAAAATGCGCCAGCGTGGAAAGCCCAAGACCTTCAAGCAAGAACAGAAGTTCTTTGCTTTTCGTGGCTTCATGGTATGCGCCGAGTGTGGCCGTGCGATTACCGCTGAGATACAGAAGGGGCATACCTATTATCATTGTACAAAGCGCGGTAAACGGCACTGTGGTCAGCCTAGTGTCCGTGAAGAGGAGCTGGTAGTACAGCTCCGAACTGTCCTGGACTCGGTTGCTCTGCCGGATAAGTGGATCGAGCACATGCTCGCAGAGATCGACAAGCTTGAATCGGATTCTGAATCGCGCGTGCGCGCCGAGTTACATCGTCTTGACGATGAGTATTCAACGATCCAGACGCGCTTGTCGCGGCTGGCGGACTTGTATGTCGGGGGTGAGATTGATCGGGCGGACTACAACGCCCGCAAGGCCGTCCTGATTGACCGCAAGGTCATGAATGTGGAGCGTCGCAAGCAAGTCGCGGGGGATGGGGGTTCTAGGATGTTCGAACCTTTGCGACGGCCTCTGGAGCTAGTCTGGGACTTGAAAAACGCGCCAGCGGGTGCTGATCTCTTGAAACTACGCGACAAAGTCGCGGAGGTTGGTTCGAACTGGAGTCTGAATTCGCGGAAAGTGCTCTGGGACTGGATTCCGCCTTACGCGCTGCTTGCGCAGCGCGCCTCATATTCTAGGTGGCTGGGGAACGTGGATTCGAACCACGACTAACGGCTCCAAAGGCCGCTGTGCTACCGTTACACCATTCCCCAATGGGGCGAGTATTATAACGCCTCTTCAGGCCTTCCGCACAATTTTGCCACGCTGTTCCATTCGCCAGGCCAAGGGCAGGTGAACTCCAGGCGCTCGTTGCTTGAAGGGTGGGTGAACGCTAAGCGCTGGGCATGCAGGAAGATGCCGGGGTAGTCCTCCAGCAGCGCGAGCAAGGCGTACCGGCGGTCCTCGTCGTCACGCGAAAACGATTCGCGCCAGCCCTTACGCACGCTGCCTGTCCCCTCGCGCAAGAATTTGCGGAAGCTGCCGTTGCGGCTGCCGCCATACTTGTCATCGCCCAGGATCGCGCAGCCGACGCTGAGCAGGTGCACGCGAATTTGATGCGTGCGCCCGGTGTGAATCGCCACGTCGAGCAACGCCAGCGCGCCCCAGTCCTCGGCCAGGCGGTACTCGCTGTGCGCGGGACGGCCGCGGCCGTCGGTCCACATCTTCTGGCGGTTGTAGGGGTGGCGCTCGATGGGCAGTTCGATACTGCCGCAGTTTTGCTCCGGCGGATCAAGCACGAGCGCGTTGTATTCCTTTTCCACGATCCGGTTCGCGAACTGGCGGCTGAGGGCGGCGTGCGTCAGGTTGTCGCGCGCCACGACGAGCAGCCCGCTGGTCTCCTTGTCGAGCCGGTGCACGATGCCGGGACGGTCCGCACCGCCCGCGTCGCTGAGCTGGCCGAAGCGGTAGAGCAGCGCGGCAGTCAGCGTGGGGCCTTCTTCCGTCGGTGCGGGGTGCACCGTCAGCCCGGCGGGTTTGACCACCACGGCCAGGTGTTCGTCGATGTGCAAGAACTCAAGCGGGATATCGACCGGCACGATGTCCGCCGATGCGAGCGGGCGGATCAGCTCGCGCAGCAGATCGAGGTTCACCGAAACTTGCATGCCGGGGCGCAGGTTTTTCTGAGAGCGAGGTGCTTCGTGGCCGTCGAGCAGCACACCGCCTTGGTCGATCAAAGCCTGCACCCGCGCGCGGCTCAGTTCCGTGAACTCAGGCAGTGTGCGCAGCGTAAGCGTGATCGCCGCGTCGCAGCGCTCACCCGCCGTGCCCGTGTAAGCATAGACGTACCAGTCTGTCACCAGCATAATATACTGGTTGCGTGGCCCGGGTTCCATATGAAGTTGCCATCTTCACGCGCGGCGGCGGTGCATACGCCTACACTTACACCGGACCTGCAGGCCTGACACGCGGACAGCTGTGCGTGGTGAGTTTCCGCCGCCAACTTGAACTGGGTATAGTGCTCGGCGCTGACAATGCCCCTCCTTCCGGCGAGTTGTTGCCGCTCCTGCCGGCAGCCGTCGCCGGGCACTCGCAATGGGGAGCGCTGCTGCTCACGCTGGCGGAACTGTACTGCTGCGCGCCGGAAGAGGTGGCAGGGCACTTGCTGCTCGCGCCGCCCAGGCAAGGCATGAAACTGCTCCTCGCGCTCGACGACCCTCAGGCTGCCTGCCCGGATGAACGCAAGCTCCTAGGCCAATTGGCGGGCCGTCTTTCGCCGAAAACTGCCCGTGAGTTGCTGGCTGAAATGGCGTGGCCGAGGCTGTGCGAGCTGGCTGCAGCCGGCGCGTTGGCCTTGACCATTGAGCTGGCAGGACTCCCTGGAGTGACGCGGGCGCATCATGCCTGGCGGCGCTGGTACCTGCCGGATAAAGCTACCGCACAATTGCTGGGGATGGGCAAGGAAATCGGCGCTTGGCCAGGAGCTTATCTCGCCGGCCTGCGCGATACTCCGGATTACAGCAAATGGCAGACGGCTACGCCGGGATCGCGGTCCGGCGACCTCGCGGCGGCGGCATCGGGTCCCTCCGCCACGAGTAAGCTGGATTGGGAGCCGCTGGCTTGGGATGCAGCATGGGACATTGCGCGCTGCCTGCCGAAGGTTCAAGACATCAAGGTGCGCCGCGTCCAAACGGACTGGCAAATGCTGCGGGGCGAGGCAGGGCTGGCCGCTGAGCTGGGCGGGGCCCTTGCAGCAGGCCAACGCGTGCTGGTGCTTGCGCCACAGAACTGGCTGCTTGATCGCGTGTGGCCGCGCCTCGCTCCCTGGGCAGAGCGCGTGCTGCGCTATCATGCGAGTGCCGGGCCGGGCATGTGCGCCTGGATTCTGGAACAGCTCAATCAGCCGGGGCGGGTGGTTGCCGGTGGCGCTGGCGCGTGGAAGCTGGCGGCCTATGTTGACTTTGATCGCGTAATCCTAATCGATCCCTCGCATCCGCAATATGCTCCAGAACGTGCGCCTTATTTGGATCCGCGCACGGCGCTGCTGGCAGTATTGGCGGGGAAAGATAATCCGTGCCTGGACCTCATTGAACTAGGACTTTCCGCTTGGGACGGCAAATTCAATCTGAACTCACTCCAGCTTTGGGAAGCCTTTACCCCGCCGCCTTTACCTGGGGTGAAGCACGTTGACAACGATCCGCTTCCGCTCAAACTCCGCGAGCCAGGCGTGCGCCGGCTGATCTATTTCAACAGGCTTGGCTCAACCCGCGGAGTCAAGTGCGTCGAATGCGAAGCGCAGGTTAATTGCCCACGTTGCGGTAGTGCAGCGCTGAGGTATAGCTCGGCGCAGCAGGCTTACGCTTGCAGCGGTTGCGACTGGCACGGACGGGACTTGCGCTGCGCGCGCTGCGGCATGGCGACCCTGGCGGCGCTGTCGCCGGGCCTGGAGGCGGTAGTGCGGCGGCCAGGCGATTTGCTGGTGTCCGGCGCGGCGCCGGCGCGCGTGCATCCTGAGACAAACTCGGTGATGGGCACGGCGCACCTATTGGAGCCGCTGGCGGAATTCTGGCCGCAAGAGGTGGTGTACCTGCATGCGGAAGACCGCCGGAGCGCGGTGGATGACTGGCCCAGTGCGCTGGATATGGCCGCCCGGTTGCATGCTTTATACGCCAATCCCGCCCTGGCCAACACCCACCTCGTGAACACGCGGCTGGCAGGCCAACTCGGCAGCCAACTAACAGGCGTCCAAGCGGCCGAGCAGTGGGAGTTGGAATTCAAGCTGCGCAAGCTTGCGGCGTTACCGCCGTTTGCGTGTTTGTACCACTTCACCATCTTGGGCAAGACGCTTCATGTGGTTGCGGTAGCCCGCGAACTTGTCGGTAAATTTCTCCAGCACGCGCCAGGGACCTCGCTGCTCAGGCTGGGCAAACCTTACGGCGCCGGCGCGCAATACCGCGTTGCCGGTATGTTCATCAACAACCAGGTAGACTACGCGGGTCTCCAGCGGCTGCGCTGGCAGGTGTTCGCCCAAAGCGCTTTCCTCGGATTCCACGCCGAGCGCGGGCCTTGGCTATAATTCATGCGTGACCGCAACCAGGGCAACACGCGCGCGCTTCGGCTGGGCCGCCGTGATGCTCATCGGCCTTTGGTTGCTGCCGGGGTATGGCCAGGAGGTGGATTCCGGTGGCAGCTGGCTCGATCCCGGTGAAGCGTTGACCGAAATGCCTCTGGAACCAGCGGACGCCATTGCTCCTGATGGGAGTCTGGTATTGGATTTCGCGCCGCCGGTTCCAACCAACGACGTTGTGGTGTTAGCCGCAGAGATCACCTCACGCCCGGAGTTCCAATCCGAATCAGTCGTTCAAGGAGAAAGCCTGATCGAACGGCTCCTGCGCTGGCTGAGCAGCCTGCCCGGCATCCCGGCGATGGGCAGCGCGAATTGGCTGGTGGTCCTGCTGCTCGCGGCGTTGCTCGGTCTAATCACCTACCTTGTCATCCGGCTAACCTGGGCAGGCCGTATGCGCCGGCAAGCGGCCGGTCAAGGCAGCGCCTTTGGTAAAAGCAACGGGCGCCAATCCGACTATCTTGAACAAGCGACGCTGGCAGCCCATAGCCGCAAATATCGGGAGGCGGTGCGTTTCAGATTCTTATACGTGCTGCAGCAGGCCGGTTTGCCCGATAACCAAATGCTGACTAACCTCCAGGTACAACGCGAACTCATCAAACGCAATGCCACAGTCAAAAAGCCGTTGACAGGGCTGATCTCCGGATATGAGGACGCTTGGTATGGCCAGCAGGACTGTACCCAGGAGACTTATGACTTTGTACGTGAAGTGGCCGAAGCTGTCGAGAAATTGCTTAACCAGGAGCAAGCTGCGTGAGGCAGGAATCCTCTAAGCAAGGGTCGGCGGCGGCGGGGCGTGAACTCCCGGTAATGATTGCGCTGCTCCTGGTGTTTGCCGTCGCTGCAGTTTGGGTGCTGGGACGCATCCAAGCAGATTATGAGAGTTACCCAGCATATTCAACCCATTCGCCCAAACCGGAAGGGGCCAAAGCCTTATGGCTATTTTGCCAGGAGCTTGGGCTCGCTCCCGAGCAATTCTTCGAAAGTGAGTATGACTATCCTAACAATTGCGCCATGGTTGTCCTGCATGAAGACGGTATGGAATCCGGGGCATGGCTCTTCGATCCTTATGATTGCTCGGCTGTTATAGACTGGGTGGAAGAAGGTAACTGCTTGATCATCGGAACGCCACCGCAAAGCATGCTCGCTTCCTTGCTGGAAGAGAAACTCGACGGGCAGGGATACGGCAGCTTCACTGCGGATCCGCGGGTGGTGGGGCAGTTCCTGCAGGCCGGGCGGGGAGGGCAGAGCCAGGCGATACTGCGGGCGTTCCAGCCTGGGCAAAGGTATGAGTTGTCGGATGACCGCCCAGAGCTGTGGCGGAATACGGAAATTATCGAAACGGCCGGCGGCTTTGGGGCAAGTTACCTCGCAAGCGCTAGCGTTCTGCTCGCCGTGTCCAATCCTCCCGAGCCAATCGTTTTGCATTTCTCCATGGGCGAAGGGGAGGTGCTGTGGTTACTGCGCCCGGAGGTGCTCGCCAACGACTGGCTTGATCGATCTGACAACGCGCAACTTGCTTGGACGTTGATGACATATGCCTCCAAGTATGGCCCGCTATATTTCGACGAGCATGTCCATGGCTATGCGCGTCCTCACAAAAACACGTTGCAACTGATGTTCACCACTACCGGCGGCTGGTTGATCCTTGCTGGATTGGGCAGCATTCTGTTGCTGCTGGCAGGGCGCGCAGTGCAGCCGGCGCGGTTCATCATCCGCCCGGTTACGCCGCGGCGCGATTCCACGGAAATGGTGTTAGCGCAAGCGGATTTATACCGGCGGGCGCGGGTAACCGGATTGCTTGGCCGCGGACTCCTCGATAGTTACCGCCGGGCGCTCCAGGCTGTGCTGCGCGACGGGGCGACACTGGACGAGGCAGCGTTCCGCGACGTGTTAGGCCGGCTGCGCGCTCGCAGCGGCGGTGGGCGGCCGTTGGTTGCCAGATTCCTTGAGACCGGCGCGGTGCCGCAACGCCCGGTTGAATTGGCAGCCTTCGCCCACGAACTTGGTTCGCTCCTGGAACAAGCGCGCCGGGAGCCACATGCGCCGGGACTGCGACGTCGCTTACAATAGCGCCGTGGTTCAGCAAGCCTCACAACACCAAGTTTTTCCGCCGCAGATCGCGCCATATATCGATGTGGCAGCTTATTTGCTCGATGCGCGCGCCCCAGCCGCCACGCTTTATTTCGATCGGTTGCTTAAAGGCAAGGAGCTGATCCTGCTCACAAAATCGCTTCAAGCCGAGAAGCGGACGACAGAGCAGTGGGAGTCTTTTTTCCACCAACATGGTTATCCGTGCTTCATCATCGACTCTGCCGAAGGCAAGGGCTTCAGTGATGTATTGGATTACCTAGCTACGCTGCTCCACCGGAAGCTTGCCGCGGCATCGGAACGGGGCATCCTGCACGCAACTTTACGCCTTGCCGCACTGGGAGTGCCGAATGTTGGTAAAAGCACATTCTTAAACCAGCTAATCGGGCGCAAACGATTGCGCACCGGCAACAAGCCGGGGATCACCCGGGGCCGGCAATGGGTGCGGTTGTTTGATGATGTTGAGGTGTTGGATACTCCGGGCGTGTTGCGCGATCCTGAAGCATTGAACCGCCGCAAGCCCTATTGGCTTCTGCTCAACCTGATGCCTTACGACTTCAAACTCCGCGAAGAAGCAATCATGCTATTGATGAAAACTCTCGATGCACGGGGTTGGCAGAAGCTGCTGCGCTTTTTCAAAGCTCCACCTGAAGCAGAGCAGCCCGCGGACTGGCTTGCCTTGTTGGAACTTGTAGCGGCGGGGCGAGGCTTCGGGATCAAGGGCGATAATGAGGTTGATCGCGCAGCGACGACCCTGATTAAGTCATTCCAGGATGGCCGCTTTGGGAGGATCAGCTTGGAATATCCTCATTCCGCCGAAATCACCTCACCGTTCTTCGGCAACAGGACTGGGCCGAAATAGCGTCCACTGGTTCCAGTCAGGCGGGATCGGGTATAAATCAGCAACAGGCCTTTCCGGCAAAATTCGCGAAAATTCCAGTAGCCTGTAACATTCATTAAATGTAGGTTATCTGTTATACTGCGAAGGATTATTAAGGCCGCTAGTTTTGGCGGCTGCAGGAAGGCACGCTGTAATATCCGCGTGGTGGTGTACCTAACGCATGAAAACCTTCACTTATACGGCTAAAGACAGCACCGGCAGAATCGTGTCCTCGCAGGTCGAGGCGGACAACCCCAAAGCTGTCATCGAAGCGTTGCGCCAGGAAGGATTCTTCGTCACACGCATTGTCGAGAAGCGCCGCGCGCTTAACCCCTTCGCTTTCATCGAGCGCTTATTCAAGGTCGGCTTGAAAGAACTAACGATCTTCTCCCGTCAGTTCTCCTTGCTGCTCAATGCCGGTTTAACCCTGTCGGAAGCGATTGACACCATTGAAGAGCAAACGCAAAACAACAGCTTCCGCGACATCTTGCACAAAGTGAAGCTTGATATCCAAAGCGGCAACACTTTGACCGCATCAATGAAGAAGCACCCCCGGGCCTTTTCGAACTTCTTTATCAGCATGGTGCACTCCGGTGAAATCGGCGGTGCGCTGGACAGCATTCTGGAGCGTGTAGCTCAGTTCTATGAAAACGAACTGGAACTGAAGAATAAGATTAAAAGCGCTATGGTGTATCCGTCGGTTGTCGTCGTGTTCGCCTTGGGCATCAGCTTGTTCATGTTAATGTACATCGTGCCCCAATTTGCCGCGTTCTACAGCGACTTTTCCGGCGGTGAGGCGCAATTGCCCGGGCTGACCCGCAAGATGCTTGAGATTTCGGACTGGCTGGTCGCTAACTGGTATTACTTGTTGATTATTCCTGTTTTCATCATTCTCTTCTGGAAGTTCCGCAATAGCCCATGGGGCCACGCTGTCCTGGACCCGATTATTCTCCGAATCCCAATCTTCGGTCCGCTGGCTCGTAAAGTAGCGATCACCCGCTTCACACGGACTTTCGGTACGTTGAACCAATCAGGTGTGCCGATACTTGAAGCATTAGAAGTTGCGACAAATACCGCATCGAACGATGTTATCAAGCGAGCGATCGTGTATACCCGGGAGCGCATCCGCGAAGGCGAGACGATTCACGGGCCGATGAAGCGTACGAAGGTGTTCCCGCCGCTGGTCACCAACCTTATCAGCGTTGGCGAGGAAGCAGGTAACCTTGAGGAAATCCTGTTCAAGATTTCGGATTATTATGATGATGAAATCGACTCCACGATCCGCGCGATGGCTTCGTTGATTGAACCGATGATGATCGTAGTCATTGGCGCGGTGGTCGGCATCATCGTTATTTCGCTGTATCTTCCAATCTTCAACCTAGTTGAAGTAGTGAAGTAATACGGCAATCCGCCAGCAATAACATGTTGGCAATTTGACAATTGTTAGGCTGCAAACGTAGTCCATTTATGGACAACGGTGAAAGCTCTTTTTATTATTATTCTGATGGAGGTGCCACAGTGCGCAAGGGCTTTACGCTCATTGAGCTACTCGTTGTTATCGTAATTATTGGCATT
>CAYXMN010000105.1:3714-9145 GCA_964465955.1 uncultured Planctomycetales bacterium | reverse complement strand
TGGCGCTTCTACCAATATCATCGCGGAAATGTACCAGCGCGGCGGCCATTATTTAACCGTGCGTCTCGCTGACACCATCAAAGATCTCGGCTATGAAATGGCCACCCAGTCTGGACTGACAGTTTCCGTTGCCGATATCCTGATCCCGAAGGAGAAGTACTCCATCTTAGGTAAAGCGGAGGAAAAGGCCGCCGACATTTGGAGCAAGCGCAAGAAGGGCATCATTACCGAGTTCGAAAAGGACATGGAAGTCACGCGCATTTGGGACCAGGCAACCAAGGACCTGACCAAGGCCATGCGCTTGAACTTCGGCAAACTCAACAGCGTGTACATGATGGCTGAGTCCGGCGCTCGCGGCAAAATTGATCAGGTGCGCCAGCTCGCCGCCATGCGCGGCTTGCTCGTCGGCCCGTCGGGCCGCGTCCTCGATTTCCCGATTAAGTCGAACTTCCGCGAAGGTCTAAGCGTCTTCGAGTACTTCATCTCCACGCACGGCGGCCGCAAGGGTTTGGTCGACACCGCACTGAAAACGGCGGACTCGGGCTACTTGACCCGGCGCTTGATCGACGTCGCGTTGGATGTCTCGGTGACTGAGCACGATTGCGGCACGGACGATTCCATCATTCTGCACTGGCAGAAGACTGACTCCGTTAAACGCATCCGTAAAGCCATCCTGGGCCGCGTGGCCGCTGAAGACGTGGTGGACGAAGAATCGGGCGAAACGATTGTTGCACGTAATGAGGACATCCAGTCCAATGACATCGACCACCTGTACAAGGCCGGAATCACGCATATTCGCGTACGCAGCGTCCTGACCTGTAAGACGCTGGGCGGCGTGTGCTCGAAATGCTACGGCTGGGATCTCGCCAGCGGCAAGATGGCGCTAGTCGGCGATCCGGTCGGCGTCGTCGCGGCGCAGTCCATCGGTGAGCCGGGCACGCAGTTGACCATGCGCACCTTCCACACCGGCGGTGTTAAGGGTCGCGACATTACCCAAGGTTTGCCGTACGTCGAAACGCTGTTTGAAGTGCGCGGCATCAAGAGCCCCTCAATCCTCGCGGAAGAGGACGGCGAAATAATGTCGATTCAGGAAATGGTCTACGACCGCGTTACGATCCAAAGCACCGACGTCGATCGCGAAAAGACGTATGAAGTTGTCCACCCATATGAGGACCGTCTGCGCATTCACTATCGCAGCCATGTGAAGAAGGGCGACTCGCTCGACAAACAGGAGCAAATCCATTCGGACCTCGACGGTATCGTAACCCAGCTCTTCACTGACTCGCACAAGACCTACTGGCGCATCACCATCCGCGGCAAAGACGGCGGCGAGCATGAGTATGAGACGCCGCACGAGAACCGCCGCCCGCTGGTGGTGGCCGGCGCGCATGTGCATAAGGGCGAACAGCTCTGCGAAGGCGACCTCGACCTACGTAGGTTTCACAGCCTGATGGGCGACCTGCCGACGCAGCTATACATTACGAACAAGATTCAGGAAATCTACGAAAGCCAGAACGTTAATACGAACTCCAAACACATCGAAGTGGTGACCAAGCAAATGATTCGCTTTGTGGAAATCACCGACTCCGGCGACACCGAGTTCTTTGAAGGCGACCTGGTCGATCGTAACGAGTTCTACCACCTGTGCCAGCAACTGAAAGCTGAGGGCAAGAAAGTAGCGCAAGGCCGCAGTTTGCTCCAGGGTATCTCCAAAAGCAGCCTGAGCACCGAGAGTTTCCTCGCGGCAGCGTCGTTCCAGGAGACGACCCGCGTCTTTACTGAAGCGGCGATCGAAGGCAAGGTGGACAACCTGCACGGCCTTAAAGAAAATGTCATCATCGGCGGCCTGATCCCGGTGGGCACCGGCCGCATCAGCGCGATGCTGGCGGAAAACGCCCAGGAAGAGGTGTTTGGCGATCTGGAACCGGAGAAGGAAAGCACCGAGTTCCGTTTGTAATGCAAATTCGTGCTTGAAATTAAGCCGGCGTTGCGGGATTCTTCGAACCCCGTAGCGCCGGCTTAGTCGTACAATGAGTCAAGATGGCCCCTCAACGGATCAGCCGCTATCACATCGCTAAAGAGCTCGGCAAGGGTTCGATGGGGGTCGTGTATGAGGGCAGGCCCGACGGGGGTGGCAAATCCGTCGCAATCAAGGTGTTTTACCCGGACACCCAACTCACGCCGGAAGAAACCAACGTCTTGCTCGACCGGTTCGAACGCGAAGGCGCGGCGCTGTCGCAAGTCAGCCACCGCAACATTGTCAACATCCTTGAAGTAGGCACCGAACAGAATCTCGAGTTTATCGTGATGGAGAAACTTGAGGGCTATAACCTCAAGGACCTGTTCACCCTCGGCACGCGTTTCACCTTGGCGGAGACCTTCGATATCATGTTGCAGCTGCTGGATGGCTTGTCCGCTTGCCACCAATCCGGCATTATCCACCGCGACGTCAAGCCCGCCAATGTAGTTAAAGCGCCCGACGGCGTGATTAAACTCACCGACTTCGGCATCGCGCGTGTTGTCACCGACGCCACGCTGTCGCGTAAAGGCACCATCGTTGGAACTCCGAACTACATGAGTCCGGAACAGATCCGCGGCGAGGATGTGGACGCGCGCACGGATCTTCTCAGCGCGGCAGTGATGTTCTACGAGCTGCTCACAGCGCATAAACCTTTTGAAGGACCGGATGTGACCGCGATCATGTACAACGTGGCCAACATCCACCCGCCCAGCCCGCGCTTCTACAACGGCAGCCTGCCAGTCGAATTGGACGACATCGTATTTAAAGCGCTGGCCAAACAACGCGACGATCGCTTCAACACCGCCCAGGAATTTGCCACCGCGCTGCGCTCGCTGGAGCAGAGTTTGCACTACCGCGATGACACCGAGGCCGTGTTAAACGCCCTGCCCTCCGACCCAGACCCCGATGGTGCGGCGGAGCTGCCCGTCGCGGCTAAGCCAGGCACGGCGTTGCATCCGGCAAACCCCGCGGGCGTCAACCTTAGATCCAGCCTGGCCAACAAACTTGCCACACCGCTCGCCAGCGGCATGCCTGTCATCGGCGCGATCATCCCCGGCGTGATTTATTGCATCGATTGCGGGATGGAAAATGACGAAGCGACGGAGTTCTGCAAGCGCTGCCTGCGCCCGCTCGTCAAGCGTGACATGATCTCCACCATCGCCGCCCAGCAGGCTAAGATCATGCATAAAGTGGGACGGGCGGACTATCTCTTTTTGAGCTGCCTCAGTGCGGTCATCGTGTTCACGCTGCTGCTGATCATCTACTTGTTTTTCCGCGGTGTTTTTTAAACAGCTATTCAAGTTCGCGTTTTGGAATGGTCAGCGGTTCGGCTTCCAGTTCCAATTCTGCCAAACGTTCCCGAATATCGCTTGGTAATTTGCTGTCCAACTCCGCCAACTCGTCGTGCTCAGGCAAGTTATAGGTCTCCACCACCGCTTCCGCCAAGTCCGCTTCCTTGCTGAGCTGGCTTTCGACCGTAAACAGCTCATTGCCCGCGCCTTGCTGCAACAGCCGGTTCAACTTGCCGTACACCGCTTGCAGGCGGCGCACCTCAGCGGGTCCGCCCATTGCCGGATCAAGCTGCGCCCGTTTAATCTGGCGCTTTAGATACTTAGCATATTCCACCAGCGTAAAGCGCTCATTCGTGTTAAGCAGCCTGCGGTAGGTCCGGGTAATTAGATACTTGTTCAACTCATGCACGCCTACGGTTACTCCGAGGCTAACCAACGTAATTCCAATGAACTCCAACAACGGCTGCAGGTCCCAGAATACTGCCTCCCCGATCCAGATTACCAGCGGCACAGCACCGAGCCAGATGAGCAGGGACGCCAACGGCGGGAAGCGGAACACCCCCCACGATTCGCGTTCCTTGCGCGCTGGCATATACTCCTTCCGCCCGCGCGTCAAGCGCCAACGCATGTCCTCCGTCAGTTTGTCGACTAAATCAGTCATGAGACAGTTTCCAGGCTGCAGGATAGGCTCCCGTGCCGTCTAACCAGGCGCGCAGTTCATCACGGTAAGCGCGGATCAGGCGTAAAGATTCACGCCGCTGGCTGTTGTACTCGTTGACATTGGCAATCTGCGTAAATGTATCCGGCAACTCAATGATCGAATCGAAACCGTAGGTGATGCCCTCGTAGTCAGCGGTATATATGTGGCCGTACTCCTGTTGATGCATGTACTGAGCAGGATCGGATTGAATCACCTCGCGCGTGGACAGCACCCAATCCAGCCACTTAAGCTCCGCAGCGAAATATTCCTTGAAGGCTTCAGGCTGGGCCGTATAGGCTTGCTGCGCCGGTTCATACGTGCGGACGGCATGATAGAAAAAGCCGCCGGGGCTGGCATCCAGGCTGCGGCTCGTAACAAGCTCGTAAGCGCCATCTTCGTTTAGATCCCCGCATTCAAACCAGCCATACAACGTCGCGGCATGTCCTGTGTTTAAGGTCGTAAGCGTGCCGTCCGGACTGACAATGAATCCGCGCACCTCGCTGTCGTCAGGACCTTCAGAACAGGTATAGAGAAAGACCAATTGTGCTTCGCCGTTTAACGCCGTCGCCCAGACGCAAACTCGCGCGACCACGCCTGCGAGTCCGTTCTCGGTGCCCGGCACCAACCGCGGCGCTCCAGCCCCAGCTTGCAGCGCGAAGTAAGTCAAAGGCATCGCGAGCTGCTGGCCGTAGCCTGGCGACGTCTGGCCCACGCCAAGCTGGCAGGTCAGCTCGCTTTTGGGCCATTTGAACTGCACCACGTCCAGACCGATAGTCTCAGGGGGCAGTACGCTGGCAAGCGTGAACCCAGCCTGAGAATCATAAGGCAAGACTTGCACTCCGATCTGTCGCAATACCGCGAGCTGGAACGGAGCCCCTGCCTCATGTTCCTCAAGCCATTGCTGGGCCAGAGCCATACCAGGCCAAACCAGGCAGCACGTTACCAGGAACAAACTTGCAATTCTCACTCTCATCCTCGAAAATGCCATAACAAATTGTACACC
Source organism: uncultured Planctomycetales bacterium (assembly GCA_964465955.1). Taxonomy (GTDB): domain Bacteria; phylum 4484-113; class 4484-113; order 4484-113; family JAFGCY01; genus CAYXMN01. Next base: position 4,130 of record CAYXMN010000105.1, on the reverse strand, counting down.
GGGGTGTTGGATGCCACGTAGAGAAATCGGCCGTCGCGTCGTGAGCGAACGTGTTCTTGGTTCCGCCAATCCAGTTGCGCGCTGGGGCCGGCAAAGCAAGCGTACCTGTTGGGATAGCATCGCAGGTTTCTTTATAGGTGTTATCCTATTCTTCGGAGCATTCGCCCTCCCCTATTATGCTGCGACAACTGAGAAGGACAGCAAGGATGTCTCCCGGCTCGAAGTGATTACAGCTGAACAGGCAGCCGGCTTCTCAGGGAAAGCGCTCGTGCAAGGCATAATCACTCCGGAACAGGAACTGACTGTGCCGTTGGTGAAGGACAGCAAAGGCGTGCTGGCGTATTCGTATAAACTGGAACATTGGGAAACGTGGACAGAGACGCATGAGGAAACCCACACTGAAGTCCAGAACGGCC
>CAYXMN010000105.1:0-3704 GCA_964465955.1 uncultured Planctomycetales bacterium | reverse complement strand
TGTCGAAGTAACAGAGCAAGTGACCGAGGAAGTGTCGGACTGGGTGGTCAAAAAGGAAGATACAAAATGGGCCACCGTAAAACTCGGCACCATCGCTATCAACCCCGATAAATGCAACATCGGCATCCCGTGGATCAGCGCGTATGGCAGCGAATACACCAAGGGTGTGGATAAGTATAAAGAGACGGTCCAAGTTGTGAAGGGCGGTGTACAAGTCTTACTCGCCGCCGAATTCGCAAACGGCCAAGTCGTTACCCAACCGGACTTTTACCGGATCTACCCAGGCAGCAAAGAAGAGCTTATCGCCACGATGAATACCGAGGAGGAAACCTCCCGCTGGGCGCTGATCTTCGCCTCTGTCATTGTGTGGACTATGGCATTCAACCTTATGATCGGCCCTGCTTTCATTTTGCTAAATATTCTACCGGTGAAGGAAATCGGCTGCGCGATTCGCGCTGTCTACACTTTTGTCGCGTTCCTCATTGCCTGTCTGATGACCTGGATCACCTACGTCGCAGTCAGGTACTGGTGGGTGATCGCCATTATTCTTGTCGCGCTGGCGGTGATGATTGTCGTCGGCTCGGTCAGGAATAAGAAGCAGCCGCAACTGGACCTGGACGCGCCGGAGCCGCCGCCCGCCGGGCCTATTCCGTAAACAAGCGCACATCAGTGATTTCGCGATACTGCGCCCGCGTGTCAACCAACACGCTGCCCAACCGCGCCCGGTCGAGGTCATAGACTCGCTGAGCCGGATGCAGTTCTTCGCCGAGTGGATCAAAGACATGATTGCCGGCTCCGTCGAATAGCTCACTGCCGTTGTCGATACCGGCAACGCAGCAACCGATGACAAAGACGCCGTTCTCGATGGCGCGCGCCTTGAGCAGCGCACTCAGCACGTGGTCGCGTGACCAGGGCCACAGCGCAGGATAGAGCAGCAGGTCGGCGCCGTGTATAAGTTTTAGCGCTCGCGCCTGCTCAGGAAAACGCACATCATTACAGGTGAGCAGGCCAATGGTCCACTCTCCTGTACGCAAAGCGCAGTAAGCGCTGCCGGGCCGCCACAGCTCCCCCTCGCCGTTAGGGAGGAATAGGTGGACCTTGTCGTAGGCCGCCAGTTCGCGTCCGGCGCGATAGATTAGCTGCCGGTTGACGCCATCTTCGCTGATCGCCCCCCAGACGCACAGCAAGCCTGGCTGCTCCGCCGAAGCCTCGTGGAGGAGTTTCCGTACAGCACCTGGCTCGGCCGGGCCATGATACCCGGTCAGGAACAACTCGGGAAACACCGCTAACGCACAGCCTTGCTCCGCGGCATCAGCAAGATCAGCGCGCAACCGGGCGGCATTGGCAGCGAAATCCCTCACGTAGAACCGGGGCAGATATACACGCATGGCAATATTTTAGCCATGGGCACGGCGCACAGCTCGCTAAACTCCAGCGCAGGTTATCATTAGCAGATGCTGAGCATGCTGCGCTGGCAGGGTTGGTTCAACTGGACGAAGTACTTCTTCGCTTCGGACAACCCGTTTCTGCCATGGTCGCTGGTAATCAACCTTTTGCTGCTCGCCTTACACCTGTATATCGTCTTCTGGGTTTTCAAGGATGCCCTTAAGCGCTACCGGCGCGGCGCGCCGTGGGCCGCACTGGTGGCGGTGCTACCCTTAGCCGGGTGGGTGGTCTACCTGTTGTACCGCGTCAGCCCGCTCGTCGAATTCGACCGGATTGAGTACCAGACGTTTGATGAGACTGAGGAGGAATGGACAGACTACGATGCTTACAAGGCGAATCGTAATGCAGCATTGTTCGCCAGCCTCAAGTCATTGGGGCAACGTGAGGAGGGCAAGGGTTACAGCGAGTGGATCCGCCGCTCTCGCGAGCGTGAACTGAAACCCAAGTTGAGCCCGGCAGAGCTCACCGCGCGCCGCGAGCAGCGCAGGCAATCCAAGGTTGAACGCCGCCAAGCCAAGCAGCAACGCCAACTGGAGGCTAAAGCGGTACGCGCACAGCGTGCTAAATTCAATCGAGAACGCCAAACTATGGTCGGCGCTCACGGCTTTACCTACAAACTCAGCGACCGGAAGCAGCGCGGTTTAAAACGCAAGATGGAGATGGTGGAGCAACTAAAGCTAGTGCCGCGGGAGGATCCTGCGTTGGAAGATTTGATCTACGACATGCGCTACAGCGCTGCGTTGCAGGCAGCCCAGGATGGCTTGGCGGTCGCTCAAGAGATGAACGATGCCCAGGGTGTGGTGACCTATCAGGCTTATATCAGCCGCATGCTCGAAATGCTATCGCGCCAGAACGCAGGCGATTAACTGACTCGGCATGCTCCGTCAGATGTATATGATTGCGCCATGGCGCGCGCTCTGCTAGTATCCCCGCCGTGATTACTCCAGAAATTGAAGCACGCTGGCGGCAGGCGATCGCTGGGCGCGAGGACCAGACTGCCGCCGCAGTCAGCGCTTTCGGCAACTTGGTGCGGCTGATGGCCGACCTGCGCAGCCCGGCCGGCTGCCCTTGGGACCGCGAGCAAAGCCTGTCCAGCTTGCGCCAATACGTGATGGAGGAAGCCGGCGAGGTCTGCCAGGCGATCGACGCGATCCTGGAGAAGGAAGCCCAGCTTCGACGAGCTGCCGGAATACCCGCGGCGAATCCCGAACCGCCTGAAGCAGAAGATAAAGCGCGAACCGCCACCAAGGGGCTTAGTATCGCCCACCACCCCCATCATGCTGGATTTGATCCATCAGCCTCCGCCGCCGGAGCACCGCTGCCCAGCTCTCATTCCACAGCCGACGCATCTGAGCTGGACAAGCTCTACGCCAACTTGTTTAAGGAAATGGGAGACCTGCTGCTGCAAGCAGTTTTCCTGGGCGAGATCCTGCAGGCGATGGGCCGGGGCGGCGTTGAACGTGCGGCGCGCGCCATCGTCGATAAACTGATTCACCGCCATCCGCATGTCTACGGCAACATCACGGCCGACGACAGCGCTTCAGTGCTCGTGAACTGGGAGAAGATCAAGCAAGCTGAACGCTTAGCCGAGTGAACAGACAGAAGGATTAAACACGTCCGGCGGGTATAATCAGCATGACTCCAACACCCGATAGGACGGCACACATGAAGCGTATCGCGCTGGCACTGACACTGGTACTTTTGGTGCTGATGAGCATCACTGCGGCAAAGCCGATGGATAAGGTTACGGCGAAATCCAACACCTACCTCCCGCTAAGTGAAGTGCACAATCGCGAAATCCTCCTGGAGTTCGACTATTCGCGCACCGCCAAATCAGCCAGCGCCATCTGCAAGGATTTAGGTGTCAAGCGCTTGAGCACGCTGCCCCTGACCGATCGAACCTATGAAATCGTTCAAGTTCCCGAGAACATTGATTACCATGCCAAGCTGGCCAGCTTGAAAAATGACGAGACCGTTCTCACAGCGTCGCCGAATGTGATTAAACACGTCAGCGAGAAGGTGATGAACGATCCGTTGTTCCTCAATGGAGCGTCTACTACTACCGAGGGATTACAGAATCCCTATGCCAAGAATAATCAGTGGGGGCTGCTTAACATAAACGCGCCTGCGGCTTGGGACTACGCCACGGGTGATCCAGATGTAGTCGTTGCAGTATTGGATACAGGCGCCCGCCTGACGCATGAGGATCTGAAAAACCGTTTATGGATTAACAGCGGTGAGATTGCGGAAAACCAGGT
>CAYXMN010000104.1:0-9228 GCA_964465955.1 uncultured Planctomycetales bacterium | reverse complement strand
CCGTGGCGATGATGATCAGCCTCCTTGTCGCATTCAAGATCAGCCCCTACCTTTCCATCCGCTGGTTGAAAGTCCCGCCGATCGGCGCAGGCGCTCACGGGACACAGCCCGAGTTGAAAGAAGCCTACGCAGGTCGCCCCGCCGCCAACGGCGAGGGCGAGGCTTACCCCGCGGACCTGTCTGCAGGCGCGAATCCGAAGCTAGTCCGGTTTTTCACGCGGCTCATGACGCCGCTGATGGAGCACCGCAGCAAGCGCAATTTGTTGTTTGCCGTGCTGGCGATCGCGCTGCTGGTCTGCTTCAGCTTTCCGCTGCTAACCTGGGTTAAGTTCCGCATGCTGCCTAAGGCGAACGTCAAAACGTTCCTTGTCACGGTCGACCTGCCCGCCAGCAGTTCGCTGAACAACACGGACAAGCTGGCGCGAGAGCTGGAGGACGTGTTGTTGCAGGAACCGCATGTACGGCAGGTGATTACCACCGTCGGTACAGGCTCCGTCATCGACTTCAACGGCCTCCTACGCGGCACCAGCTTCCGCAACAACCCGCACCAGGCCGATCTGCGCGTCAACCTGACGCATAAACAAGTGCGCAAGGAAAAGAACGAGGAGATCGTGCGCCGCCTGCGCCCGGTGCTGCATGAACTGGGCGAGCCCTACGGCGCCGTGATCAAACTCGTGGAGGACCCGCCAGGCCCTCCGGTGCAGGCCACCATGCTGGCGGAGATTTACGGCCCCTACGGGCAATTGCAACGCGATTTGGTCGGAACACTGCGCGACTGGTTCGCCGCCACGCCGAACGTGACGGATGTCGACGATTCGGTCAGCACGGTCCCGGACGAACTGCGCTTGCAGGTGGACAGCGCCAAGGCGATGCGCGCCGGGCTTAAGCCGTCGGATGTGGCGATGTCACTGCGCGCGGCGCTGGCGGGTTACCCCGTCACGCAAATCCACGATCCCAGCGAGCAGGGCCAGGTGGATGTGGTTTTGCGTTTCCCGGTGCAATATCGTAGTTCAGTGAGCGACCTGCGCCACATTGTGCTGCCCAGCCCGCTGGGCCCGGTGCCGCTGCTCGAGCTCGTAAATATGGAGGAAACCGAGGCCTTCCGCCCAATTCATCGCAAGGACCTGCGCCCGGTAAGCTATGTCTACGGCGAAATGGCGCGCGGCTCCAGCGTTTATGCCAACATCTCATTGCTGCTGCGTGAGAAAAAGGAACCGTTGCCACCTGGCTATAGCTTGGAGTGGTCCGGGGAGTGGGACCTCACGATTAAGGTCTTCCGCGATTTGGGCATCGCCATGGGTGTGGCAATCCTGTTGATCTACCTGCTCCTGGTGGGCCGGTTCAAGAGCTTCACTGTGCCCCTCGTACTAATGGGTCCGGTCCCATTAACGATGCTAGGTGTGCTCCCCGGCTTCGCGATTGTCGGTCTATTTGATGTGTACTTCAGCGCCACGGGCATGATTGGCGTAATCGCCTTGGCGGGCATCGTCGTGCGTAATTCATTGATTCTGATTGAGTTCATCCAGGACGCGGTGGCGGAAGGCATGAGCCTGAAGGATGCCGTGATCTTCGCCGGCGCAATCCGCACCCGGCCCATCATCCTGACGGCAATCGCCGCGATGGCCGGCATGCTGATGATGGTTACCGACCCGGTGTGGAGCGGGCTGAGCTGGGCCTTGCTGTTTGGCATCACGGCGTCTACCCCGCTGTCGCTGCTGATCATCCCGCTGCTCTACTTTGCGGTGGTGGAAGCGAAGCAGGCGCAAGCCGCCGCAGCCTAGTCCCGTGGGCTAGTGTTTCGGTGACTTCAGGCCAGTTGCTTAAAACAGCGTGCAACCGGCATTGATTTACGCGCTGGGTCAACCGCACGCAGCGTGGATGTAAGTGGTCGTGGCGGAATGGGGCTTTGCACCTCAATTCCCTCAAATCGCAGGATTGCCGCCCCTAAAAAGCAGAACGGGAGCAGCCGCTTAGCGGCTACCCCCGTTGCATAAAACTGCAACCGTTGAGCGCCTTAAACCAGCCGCCTGTTTCCAGGGGGGTATTACACACCCAGGCAGCCTTGATAAGGCATGATAAGTGTAGCCCTAAATTACAAATCCGCCAAGGCACACAATGGCGTGTCTTTCCCAAACACAGTTGGCGAGTGCTTTTCTGGCAACTCCCCGGCATGCGGCCTATCCCTAACCCGGCAGAACTGGGTCAGAAAAGCGTGTACCTAAAAGTCCTGGGCTAGTGTGCCTTGTGTGCACCTGCCATTGGTGTAATACTGTACCTGGGACAACCTACAAGGCCGGCTGATAATGGACCTGAAGATAGATAAAAACAGCAAGGTTCCTGCCTACGAGCAGCTGAGGAAGCAAGTGCGCCAGCTCGTGGAGGACGGCTTACTGGCGGCGGGGACACGGCTGCCCAGCGTGCGCGATTTGGCCCGCAAGCTCGGCGTCTCGGTGAAGACCGTCCGCACGGCCTACGACGAGCTGGCGGCGGAAAACATCATCGAGACGCGCCACGGCAGCGGCACCTTTGTCACCGCGCACCCGACAGTGGCGATGGGCACAAACCTGCGCACCCGCGAGGAAATGGGTGGTCCATTAAGCGAACTGCCGCCGATGCGCTGGGAACCGTTCGATTTCAAGAGCGAGTTTTTCATGATGCCCCCGCCTCGCAATCCAGCAAAGCTCATCCGCTTTACCCAAGCCAGTCCTGATCCTGCGCTGTTCCCCTTCGACCGCATTAAGCAAGTAGCAACGAATATGTTGTGGGATCCGAAGGAGTTCTTTTTCGATATTGGACACCCGCAAGGCTTCCAACCGCTTGTCGAACATCTTGAACGCGAAATGGCGCTAGCTGGCGTGCCGATGGCTCAAGGCGAGAATGACATTATCATCACGGGCGGATTCCAACGCGCGCTGTCTCTTGTTCTTGGTTTAGTTTTAAGACCAGGACAGAAGGTTGCGATTGAATCTCCAAGCTACTCAGGGATTCTAAACCTTCTTCTCGCTCAACGGATTGAATTTGAGCCGATTCCGGTGGATGCTTCGGGTATGGACACGGATTACCTCGCAAGCGTTCTGCAGCAAGGAGAAGTCAAGGCGATAATAACAATCCCCACCTACCACAATCCGACGGGAGTGGTAATGAGTCAGGCGCGCAGAGAACACTTGTTGCGGCTGGCGGCCCGGCATAGAACTCCAATCATCGAGGATGACTGGGGCAGGCACTTAAGATATGAAGGTGAAGCTCCGCAACCACTTAAGGCGCTTGATCCTGGAGGATATGTAATACATCTTGGAACCTTCAGCAAGTGTTTCCTGCCTGGTCTCAGAATAGGATGGCTTACTACGCCAGCGGCTCTCTCCGTACCAATGCTACGCAGTAAAGTTGGAGCAGATAGCAGCGATAGCTTTTTCCTGCAAGTATTACTACATGAGTTTATTTCAAAAGGTCATTTTACCAAGCATGTGCGCCGGAGCGTCAAAGAATATAAGCGGCGGCGCAACACCATGGTAAAAGCGCTCAAGGAGTGCTTACCGGCAAGCTGCCATTTCCATGTGCCGACCGGGGGTTTAACGATTTGGCTTAGCCTCCCGCCGGGAATAATGTCATTGCCATTGCTTTCCTTGGCGCGACAAGCTGGGGTGGATTTCGTCCCGGCATCCTTTGTGATGCCATACCGGCAAGATGCGCCTGCATTACGTCTTTCGTTTTCGCGCAATGAGATCACTGAGATCGAACGAGGGATTAAAATACTTTGTGAACTAATTCACAAGTGCGTCGAAGATCCGGGATTGTTAGATTCCGGAGCCAAAACATACAAGGACTTGACGCGATGAACTACCGGCTAATCATCTTGAGCGTCATCTTATTTTGCTGCCTGGGATGCGGCGGGAATACCGTCGTTCCTGATACTTCAGTCCCTAACGGATACATTGCATTAAATAATACTACCTATAACGGGATCGAGGTTTCACATTCAACGACTCGTCTCAACGTCACCTTTAGCAGTGTCGGGAGTGCGGGCTGTTTCATCCGCGTCCCGCTGGATGCCGGGCAATATCTAGCTTCGCAGGAATGGTCGGATGAAAAAGATGTCCTACATCTTGCTGTCTGGCATGACACTGGCATTGAAATCGGCGTGGTTCCGCTCACTGACGATGCGGGGGGCAGCATCGCAGCCAGTTTCGAACTAACTGGTGTTGCGCCCAAAACACCCAGCATTCCTCCGTACCGCGACGACAACCAGATCTTGCACCAAGTCTTTGAGATCAGCCCTTATAAAGAGAACGAGGTGGTCTTGGAGTGGCCGCAAGTTAATGTCGGTGATTACGATTACAACGGTGAAGTCTCAGTATCGGATCTGGTGCCAGTGGCGATGTACTACTTGCACGTTTATGATCGCGCGGATGCAGGAGCGCCAGAAACACCTGAATTTTGGATCGATGGCGATCGCAATGGCTTGATCAACATGGGTGATCTTGTGACCATCGCCCAGCACTATAACAGCGTGGTGGCAGGTTACAAGGTGGAGAAAAACGGCGAGGTTCTGGAAATCGGTTCCGCCGCCAACCCGACCGTGTTAAGCACCCATACCTTGCGTGAAGCAGATGCTCTGCCTCCTCTGTACTATGTCGTGACCGAAGGTTCGCTCGAAGACACCTGGGATGTCATCCCGGTCGACACAGACGGCCAGCCTGGCACCAGCCTCCAGGAAGTTGTCGAGAAAGTGGCCAATGTCAAAGCGGCGGTGAAGTTCTCAGGGATTGATTTAATTCCGCTGAATAGCAATTTGACAAACCAGCTTGGTGATGGCTGCTCACTCCTGAGAATCATCGAAGAAGGTGAAATCATCAACGGTGCGGAGTACAGCGACGGATTCTTTGATGAGGACAGCTCCAGCTATTTCTTCTATGGCATTCCGCGCGACAAGCTAGTCTTCCTTGAAGTGCTGTACTACCCCGCGGTCGATCCCACGAATGGCCAGGCGCGCACTTCCCCGCCCGGCGGTGAAGGCACTGAGGTCCCCCTGTCATCCATGACCCGCACAACAGTGCCGTTTATCCTGCCCGAGCGCACCTCCCTGCAGAAACTAGAAGTTGAGATCAGGTTTGAGGAAAAACCTACCGGCGGATGCTACATTTATACGCAAACCCAGTACGAACCGCAACAGCCGTTCTTGGAAAGATTCCTCCACCCCGCAATCTCCACCAGCTATCTCGACCCGGCTAAATCCCGCATTGTCCGGTTTGATGGCACCGATGGAATGGTAGCCTGGGACCAGGATGCCCAAGGCCACTATGATCTGGCCCCCACCTTGCGCGACGAAAACTACAACTCCATCAGTTCTGCGTTCGCCACGCAGCTTCGCGATTTCTTGAGCTATACCAAGACCGGGATCGAGATCGGCAGCTTGACCGGCCGCGTGGAGAGTCTTGACGAAGCGAGCGGCTTGATCAAACTCGCCTCGCCGATCGCGATTACCGCCTACGATGAATACACGATCTCGTCCAGAGACCTGTACTTCTCCGAGTCCGCCTTTTTCATCGAGCAACAGACGATTGACGGTTATCCCTACAGCGTCAGGTTCGACCCCAGCTCACTAGCGCCGGGCGACTTGGTTATCCTGGAAGTGGACTTCCTAGGCGGCGAAGCTCCCAATTGGGACAAAATCTGGGTGCGCCAGGTTACGCGTGTAACACCTGAACAAACCGCGGACATCTAAGAGTAACCGGCTCGAATCTCAATCAATGTGACCACCGGCGGCCAGCTCCCGTCTTAGCTCGAAAAATAACCGTGGATTGTCGCGTAAATCCTTCCGCATATGCGGATATGAGGTGTTACAATACAGCATGGATTGCTTCGCGCGCAGCGGAGCCGGATTTCGCTAAATAATGATTCCACTCGAGTGAGAAAGGAGCGCCACATGCAGAAGTTTCATCTGTTCACGCCCGGCCCGACGATGGTTCCCGGCGATGTAGCCTTGGCTGGTGCGAAGGACATGATCCACCACCGCACTGACCAGTTCAAGGCCATCTACGTCAAGTGCGCCAAGCAAATGCAAGCTATCTTCCAGACGCAACAGCCCGTGCTCGTGCTGCTCGGCAGCGGCACCAGCGCGATGGAGTCCGCGGCGGAAGCCATGGTTGCTCCCGGCGAAAAGATGATCACCTTTAACGGCGGGAAGTTCGGCGAGCGCTGGGGCAAGATCGGCAAGGCCCTCGGCTGCGTCGTGCACGAAGTGAAGTACGGCTGGAACGAGCATGCCACCCCCGAGATGCTCGAGCAGGCGATCAAGGACTGCCCGGACGCCGTGGCGGTGTTCACCCAGCTCAACGAGACCGCGAGCGGCATCGGCAACCCGATCAAGGCGCTGGCGGAAGTCTGCCACAAGCACAACAAGCTGATCGTGGTTGACGGCATCAGCGGCCTGACCGCGATGAAGTGCCCGATGGATGAGTGGGGCCTCGACATCGTCCTCACCGGCAGCCAGAAGGGCTTGATGCTGCCGCCGGGTTTGGCGCTGATCGCCGTAAGCGAGAAGGCCGCCGCCAAGATGGCCGGCCATCCCGCCCGCATCTTCTACAACGACCTGCGCGCCGCGCTGAAGAACCACGCCGCCAACACCCATGCCTGGACTAGCGGCGTGAGCCTGTACCAGCAGCTCTCCGTCGCCCTCGACATGATGCTGGCAGAAGGTGTGGACAACATTATCCACCGCTGCCACATCCAGGGCGAGGCGATCCGCAAGGCTGCCAAGGCGCTCGGCCTCGGCCTGCTCAACGAGAAGAGCCCCGGCGACGTGTTGACCCCGATCCTGCTGCCGGAGACCATTAAGGCCAGCGAGCTGGCGAAGTATTGCCGCGGCAACTGGGGTATCTACTTTGCCGCCGGCCAGGATGACTACAAGGACAAGATCATCCGCATCGGCCACCTCGGCTACCAGGATCACTTCGAAACGATCATGGCCATCGCGGCTTTCGAGATGGCGCTGAAGCACTTCGGCATGAATGTCGAGTTAGGCAAGGGCGTCAAGGTGGCGCAGGAGATCCTGATGGCCGACCTCGAAGCAATGGAGAAAAAAGCCGCTGCGGCGGGCTAACACCAGTACTACGGCCCTCCGTGGCCGTAGACGTCTAATGTCTACGGGCAGAGACGCCCGTAGTACCGGCGGTTAAGCATTGCCGGTAGTGTTGGGAGGATACACATGGCGAAAGTTCTAGTGTGCGATCAGATGGCCGACGGCCCGATGGAGAAGATGCGGGCCATCCGCGGCCTGGAAGTGATCTACAAGCCCGAAGTGACGGCGGAAGAGCTGCTCACCGCAGTGAAGGGCATGGACGCGATGGTGGTGCGCAGCCGCACCAAGGTCACCGAGGCCGTCATTGACGCCTTCGACACGATGAAACTGATCGTGCGTGGCGGCGTGGGCGTGGACAACATCAAGGTCGAGTATGCCAAGTCTAAGGGCGTGGAGACCAAGAACACCCCGGCGGCGGCGAGCCAGAGCGTGGCCGAGCTGGCCTTCGGCATGATGTTTGCGCTGGCGCGTAAGATCGTGCCAGGGACGAACAGCACGATGGCTGGGAAGTGGGAGAAGAAGGCGTTCGCCGGCGTCGAGCTTTCCGGCAAGACCCTTGGCCTGATCGGCATGGGCCGCATCGCGCGGGCGCTGGGCAAGATGGGCCACGCCATCGGCATGAAGGTCATCGGCTACGACCCGTATGTCAAGGCCAGCGCTGTGACCGAGTTCCCGATCGAGGGCGTGAGCCTGGCTGAGCTGATGGAGCGTTCAGACTACATCAGCATGCACGTGCCGCACACCGATGAGACGCACCACATGATCGGCGCGGAGATGCTGGGCAAGATGAAACCGACGGCGTTTTTAGTGGACTGCTCGCGCGGCGGCGTGCGCGATGACGCGGCGCTGGCGAGCCTGCTGAAGGACGGCAAGCTGGCGGGCGCGGCGCTCGACGTGTTCGAGAAGGAGCCGCCGGAGGGCAACCCGTTCGCGGGCATGGCCAACGTGATCCTGATGCCGCACGTCGGCGCGCAGACGAAGGAAGGCCAAGGCCGCGTCGGCAACGAAGTGGTGGAAGTGCTGGCCGCGTACTTCAAGTAGATGTAGCCGTTACAAGTAGTCAGTGATAAACGAGAACCGTAGGGGCGAAGCCATGCTTCGCCCTTTTTTTATTGTCGCGGAAATGTTTGGATCACTTACCGCGGCGCGCCTTCCCGATGGTTCGTCCCAACTTGACGCTGGCCTAGAGGATCGACCACCCGGCCCATGAATAAAATCGCACCGGTAGCGCCATCCTCAATCCAAAACAGGAACGGATGATCCATGTTAAAGATCATCAGCTCTTCCGGTGGTTGGGAGATGCCTTTGTAATATGCAGGAGTGACTGTGGCCGCGCTCGCTTCCACCCCGTTCTCTGTAGCCTTGATCACTGCCAAATGCTTCATTGTGCCGATGCTGAGCCTGTTCACTCCCCTGTCTGGCGCTATCCCTGAAAGGTCAGCGTCAGCCGAGAACAGACTATTTATTCCTAGTTTCTTCAGGTTATGGATAAGGTAGGTATCCTGGTCGAAATCAAACATCGGCATGGTAACCCGGACATCAACTCTGGTGAGGTTGTTCTTGATGTCTTGCATCAACTCATACGACAAGGTCTGCTCGATGGCAGCCAGCCCAGTTCGTTCATCGGGCAGGACAAATACCATCGAACCTGTTTCAAGTTTTAATCTCAGGATCTGATAACCATCGCCAACAGCCGCTTCGTCCCGCTTTTCATGCGCCATCATCGGCACCAACAGACTATCGGTTTCGGTGTAGTAGAACGGGGCGTCATCGATTTGCTGGAAAGCATGCATTGCTTCCCACCTGTTGATGAAATCCAGGCAGTTCACGCAAACAATGCCCATGAGCTCTGGCGGAAGGTCTTGGGAAGTGAGCGCAGCCTGGATATTGCCTGAAGTGTTGGCTGCGATCCATTTGTTAATTGTGTCAGCGGCCTTCTCGGGCTTGCTATAATCCAATTCGATCAACTGTGAGTTGTATGTTTGAGTGATTAGTTTTTGAAATCCAGGATTGAGTTCTACATCACGCGAAAGCCAGAGAGAGTTGGCTAGATGGCCGTAATACTCCAGATAATTTAGATGTTCCAACCCATATTCCAGCTTCACAAACTCTTCGTGCAACTGCGGTTCGGGCAGCTCAAAGTGCAAGGC
>CAYXMN010000103.1:0-9249 GCA_964465955.1 uncultured Planctomycetales bacterium | reverse complement strand
ATACCGAAGGCGTGCAGGCGATGCGCGACTTGGGCCAGAACATGGCCTGGCTGCTGGAACGCATAGTAGAGCAACCTATTTAGCATTCTCATCATTTTTCTTATCTTTTTTCTTACCACATCCGCCGCATGGCTTAGCATTCTCTTCGTCAACGGAACCTATCCTTCGCCAAACGTGTTTATCTACAATCACAGTGTTTGGCATCTCACCAAATATCACTATCCGCCATGTTTGAAAAGGGCATTCTCCAACCTTCGTTTCTGATTCCGGGCCATCCTTCACAGGCATAGGAAAATATTGGATTGCATCATCGCCATCCACTGGTTCAATGTATATACCTAGCTTATGCCAATTTGGATCTGAGAACGATCTTATGAATGATCCTGTACCTGGATTAACGCCGTAAAATCCAAATCTCAACAATTCATCATTACTCATTTCTAAAACATCTTTTAAATCTGTATCTCCATTTTGAACGACATCTAAATCACCTAATACGAGCTCGAGCCCTGAAGTAGGTAGCTTGCCTAAGTGCTGGCTAGCGTACGAGATTGCAGCCAATGCACTCTTTAGCATACCTAAGCTTCCTACATTCGGTTTCCTATATACAGCAAGCAATTTCTTTTCTGAGTCTGTTAGGTTGTTTGCGAGTATTTCACGAGGATCAAAACCTCCATAGTTTTGACTACTTTCCGGATTGTAAGGATCGATAAATTCACAATCACTCAATGCTTGCGTAAAATCAATCTGCATCAATTGTATTTCAATATCCTTATCAATTGCATACGCTGTGCCAACCATGAAGACAATTGAGATCACACAATATGATAACAGTTTGCTCAATAAAATGGACATATCAACTCCGAAACACTTAACTGACTGAATACTCTTGATAGAGAATTGTATCGACATTCTCACCAAACACAGTAAATCTAAGTACGTGATCTGGTGAAGTTAGATTATTCTCGGTAATAGGTTGCATGTAATCCTTGATTATCTTCAGATTAGGATAAGCATTGTGTATCGCTTCCCCATCGGTTATAACTTCCACAAACACTCCTCCAGGATGCCACTTTGCATTATCAAATGATCGAAAGAACTTTCCTGTGATTGGATTAATCCCGAATCTGCATGATACATATTTATTAATTTCGTCCATGCGATGAAATGTTTCTACATCACTACTATCTTGAATCCAATAACACAATTCCAATCCATTGTATGGCAAACGGTCATACTCGTTATAAAACACGTTCATTTTACTAATGAAAAGCACTAGACTGTCCCACTGGCCATCAGGTAGTTGTCTAACCCCAAGTATCCAGTTTTCCTTTTCTGTACGGTTTTCGATGCGGCTATGTATTGAACAAGCTTTCTCCCTCTTCGATAGGATATACTCACCGTTCCCTGCAGGTCTCTCAACGCTTCCTGGAATAAAGCACGGTAGTTCGCTTAATCCCTGCTGAAAATTATAACCCAGTAAGGTACCCAGTTCGTCGTGGGATATGTCCATCTGGCTGCCAACGCGGTAGACTGTTGTACCTCTCAGGGTTTCCAGTTCGACTTCACTATTAAAAGAAGCACAAGAGTTGAGTACTACTATGAGTGCTAAATCAATAATCACTTTTACAATCCTGCTTGAATAGTTCATTCTATCCTCCGTATATATGTAGATGTGTTAATCACACGGCTCGCAAACGAAATCATACAGTACGCCAGTGTTATCGGGATCAACTGTGAATGAACACTTTCTTTCCCCATCATCAAAAGAGCAAATTACAAGTATCCAGTAAATTGCTAGATCCTCATATACAGGAGATCCATTATCGAACTGATTCCACACACCTTCCCTAGCGATTGGATGAGCTGCATATTTTAGTTCGTAAGTGTAGGTCACTGCTCCAGGTTTGTCTTTCCCACAGCAGACGCCAGGTTCCGTCGAAATACAGATTTGGTAGTCCAAGTAGATATCATTATCAAAACAGCAACATAATCTCTCATTCGTATGCTGTGGGTCCGTATATGAGAGAAGAACCAAAGCTGGTGTATAAAGTACTTCAGATACAGCAGCAGGGCAGCCATCTGCAGAAGCAATGCATGGAACTTCAATGAGAATTAATAGAGCTAGAAATGGTACGACGACACGGTTCATGAAATTAACCTCCCCCCCCCCCCCCGCATACCATCCCGCGTGGAGGGGCACAGGAAACATACCAGATATTAACGTGAATGTCAAGGTATTGAGACTATACTTTCTTATGTGTCAAACATGTTTGTAGATATGGGTTCCTCCGCTTCCACATGCCGCCGCCCGCCCTGGCCTGTGCCGATCTCGCGGCCCAACGCCGCGATCCGCACTTGCAACGTGGCATTGAATGCTTCCGCCGTCTCATGGAAGCAAGCTTTATGCGGATAAATCTCATAGAGCGCGCGATACCTGGGCGGCGTTAAGTTCGGCATCACCACATTCGCTCCGCGCATCAATCCTAACTCGCGTCCTTGCTCTCGATACAGCGCGGCCAGCGCCGTGGTGCTGGGAATATTCGCTTCCGGGCAAGCCAGCCGCGTCAGCGCGACGGCCTTGTAGCACATCAGTTCAGTGTTCGGCACCTGCTCGCCCTCCGGTAGCAGCGCCAGCTCGCCGCGCCCCAGCGGCGTCTCCGGGTGCGGAATGTACGGACCAATCCCGATCATGTCGAGATCTAAGGTGCTGAACAGCGCGAGATCGTGCGCCAAGGATTCATAGCACTGGCCGGGGATGCCCACCATCACGCCGCTACCAATCTCGTATCCGAGGGCCCGCAGCTCCTTCAGCAAGTTCAGCCGGTCGCTGGGCAAACCCGGCGTGCCGTCCAGGCGCGGGTGGATGATGGCGTACAGCTCCGGATCGGAGGTCTCGAAACGCATCAAATAACGATCCGCGCCTGCCGCGCGCCAGCGGGCGAACTCCTCCGGTTTGCGCTCGCCCAAACTCAACGTCACGGCGAGCGGCGTCTCCGCCTTCACACGCGCGACCACCTCCGCCACCCAGTCCGCGGTCAGGCCGTAGTCCTCGCCCGACTGCATGACCAGCGTGCCATAACCATAGCGCACCGCCTCGTGCGCGCAGGCCGCCACTTCATCCGCGCTCATGCGGTAGCGCGCCACCGCCGGATTGCACGCGCTGATGCCGCAATAGCCGCATTTGCGCGCGCAGTGGTTGCTCACCTCCGCCAGCCCGCGCAGGTGCACCGCGGGACCAACGCGTTCGGCGCGCAAGCGATCCGCCCGCGCCCAGAGCTCTTCCAAGCGCTGCAGGTTATCCTCGCGCAACCAACCCAATATCTCCTGTTCTGTGATTGTCGCTGTCATCGGGCTTGCCCCTGCTTGGCGCGGAATTCGCGGTAGATCTCGAACGCGGCGGGGAACGGCTCCAGCGCGCGGGCGAAGATGCCCAGGCTGTAGCTGATGGTCAGGCCGTAGTTGGTGATCGGCACGCCCTGTTCGCGGCAGTGCATGATGCGGCTGAGCATCCCGCGCCGGTTGAAGGTGCAGGCGCCGCAGTGGATCACCAGCTTGTAGGGCGTGAGGTCGGCGGGGAAGTCTAGTCCCTGCACCGTCTCGATGGCCAGCTCGCCGCCGACGTACTGGCCCAGCCAGCGCGGGATCTTCACGCGGCCGATGTCCTCGCCGATGGGATGATGCGAGCAGGCCTCGGCAATCAGCACACGGTCGCCGGGGCGCAGGGATTCAATCGCCAGCGCGCCTTGCACCTGCGTGAGCAGGTCACCCTTGAAACGGCTGAACAAAATCGAGAAGCTCGTCAGCTTGACATCGCGTGGCGTGTCGGCATCCACCTTGAGGAACGCCTGGCTGTCGGTGACGACCAGCTCCGGCTTGCGGTTTAGCCGCTCCAGCGCGCTACGCAGCTCGCGCTCCTTCACAACGAGCGCCATCGCATCAGTGTCGAGCAGGTCGCGGATCGCCTGCACCTGCGGCATGATCAACCGCCCGCGCGGCGCTTCCTTGTCGATGGGCACGACGAGCACCGCCAATCCGTCCGGGCCGACGAGGTCGCCAAGGATGTTGGGGTAGTCGATGAAGTCCGCCGGCGCGTTGTCCAGCAGCGCTTGGCGGAAGCCGAGCACGCCCTCGCGCGCGCTGGCCACGGTGCGCACCCACGGCAGCTGCTCCCGCTTAAGCCGCTCCAGCAGTTCGGGCGCGGGCTGGCCCAGATCGTCCTTGTTGAACACCACAACGATATGCGCCTCGCGCTGGCGCAACTCCGCGAGGATCTGCTCCTCGAACCCACCCCACTCGCCCGCGGCCACGACGATCACGCCGAGGTCGGTGCGGTCGAACACACGCCGCGTCTGCTCCACGCGCAGCTCGCCGAGCATGCCAGTATCGTCGATGCCCGCCGTGTCGATGAACTGCACCGGCCCGAGCGGCAGCAGCTCCATCGGCTTTTCCACCGGGTCGGTGGTCGTGCCCGCCTGGTCGCTGACAATGCTGACGTGCTGGCGCGTGATGGCGTTGAGCAGGCTGCTCTTGCCGGCGTTGCGGCGGCCGAACAGCGCGATGTGCAAGCGCATGCCACGGAAAGCGCGGGGCATAGGTTATTCCTCCTCACGCGGCGCGGGGCTAGGCTGGCCCAGCCGCAGCACCGCCGCCGGGCTGAGCAATTCTTCGAGCTGCGCCGCCGTCACCGCGTCCGCCGCCAGCGCGGCCTCGCGCACCGTCACGCCGTCGCGCCGGGCGTGCTGGGCCAATTCGCAGGCGCGTGCATAGCCCAGCAGCGGCACCAGCGCTGTCGTCAGCGCGGTCGAGTTCATTACATGTTCGCGGCAGCGCGCCTCGTCCGCCTCCAGGCCCGCCACGCACTCAGTGCGCAGCATGCGGCAGGCGCGCGCGAGCAGCTCCAGGCTCCCGAGCAGGCAGTGCGCCACCAGCGGCAGGAATGCGTTCAACTCCAGATTGCCCAGGCCCGCCGCCAGCGCCAGCGTTTGGTGGTTGCCTAGCACGAGCAACGCCGCTTGGCTCGCCGCCTCGGGGATCACCGGGTTGACCTTGCCGGGCATGATGCTGCTGCCAGCCTGGCGCGCGGGCAGGCGCAGCTCGCCCAGCCCGGCGTCCGGCCCGCTGGACAGCAGCCGCAGGTCGCTGGAGATTTTAAGCAGATTACTCGCGCAGGCGGAGAGGATGCCGCTCGTCTCAACATAGGTATCGGCGTTCTGGGTGGCGTCCAACAGGTTCTCCGCGCGCGCGAAGCCTATCCCCGTCAGTTCGCGGAGCTGCTCGACCACGCGGAAGACGTACTGGCGCGGCGCCGCCAACCCGGTGCCGACCGCTGTTCCGCCGAGATTTACCACCCGCAGCCGTTCCTCGCATTTGTACACGCGCCAGCGGTCGCGATTGAAGGCTTCGGCGTACGCCCCCATCTCGCGGCCGAGCGTGACCGGCACAGCGTCCTGGAGCTGCGTGCGCCCCACCTTGACCACGTGCGCGAACTGGCGCTCTTTATCCTGGAACGCTTCCTGCAGCGCGACTAGCTCCTGCTCCAATTCGCGCAGCAGGCGGATCGCCGCCAGCCGGAGCGCCGTCGGATAGGTGTCGTTGGTGGATTGGTGCAGGTTGAGGTCATCGAGCGGCGAGATCCGCGCGTAGTTCCCGAGCGGCTCGCCGAGAAGCCGCAAGGCGCGGTTTGCCAGCGCTTCGTTAACGTTCATGTTCGTGCTGGTGCCCGCCCCGCCTTGCAGTGCATCGACGCAGATCGCGTCCGCCAGCGCGCCTTCCGCCAGTTCACTGCACGCCTGCTCGATGGCGTCCGCTTTCGCGGGGTCGCTGCGCCAAGATCCGAGGCCGCGGTTGGTCTTGGCGCAGGCGAGTTTCACCGCGCCATACGCCCGCGCCAACTCAGAGCTGACCGGCTGGCCGGCGAGCTTAAAGTTGGCCAGGGCGCGCTGCGTGTGCGCGCCGTGCAATGCCTGGGCTGGTACTTCGATACTCCCCAGCTGATCCTGCTCAACGCGCATGCCAGCCATCACACCTATTCCTTCGGGTGATCGAACTCCAGGCATTTTGCTTCGATACCCTCGAGGGTGTTAAGTTCATCTTGCAGCTTGAAGCAGACGGCCTCATCACCGAACATTTCGAGGAGCATCAAACCATTCGGCCCGCACAGGCTCTCGGTCACATGGTGGAGTCCCAGCCGGGTTTTGATATTGCAGCCGTACTTGGACAGCAGATTGTTGACTTCACCGGCGCGCGTGGCGCGGTTCGTGACGTGGACGCCCATGATGATGTGCTTGTGTAACATAGATACCTCCGTGCTCAGCTTAGCAGAAAACGTCGCGCTTCCCCTCCTTGACGCGTTTGACCAGCGCTGCGGCGCGTTCACTCTGCGCCTCGGGCATTTCGCGCAAAGTCTGCGCTATTAATTGTTCGCCCAGTTCGCGCGTCGCGCTGGACGCGTAGTCGATCAAGTATTCCTGCAAGGTGCTCAGTGCGTTGGGATCGCAGTGCGCCTTGATCTCGCCAGGCTTGGCCAGATCCATAAAGTCCGCGCCAGTACGGCCCAGACGGTAACACGCTGTGCAGAAGCTCGGAATAAAGCCTAGGCTGAGAATATCGGCAAGCACTTCATCCAGCGGGCGGTGGTCGCCCAAACTGAACTGCTCGCACGCTTCTTCCACGCCCCCGTCCTCAGAATAGCCGCCGGGGTTGGTGCGGCTGCCCGCGCTAATCTGGCTCACGCCCAGCGCGAACGTCTCGCGGCGGATGTTCGCGGTTTCGCGTGTGCTCATAATGATGCCGGTGTACGGCACGGCAAGACGCAGGATGGCGACCAGCAGGCGGAAATCCACGTCGCTGACGGCGTGCGGCGGGTGCATGGCGATATCGCTGCCGGTCGCGGGTTCCAGGCGCGGCACGCTGATGGTGTGCGGCCCCACGCTGTAGCGCTCCTCCAAGTGCGCGGCATGCTGCATCAACGCCAGCACTTCAAAGCGCCAGTCATACAACCCAAATAGCACACCGATGCCGACGTCATCAATCCCGGCTTCCATCGCGCGGTCCATCGCTGTAATCCGGTAGTCGTAATCGCGCTTGGGTCCGGCGGTGTGCATCTGAGCATAAGTCGGCCGGTGGTAAGTCTCCTGGAACAGCTGGTAGGTGCCAATCTGCGCCGCTTTCAAGCGCTTGAATTCATCAAGATCAAGCGGGGCGATATTGACGTTGACGCGGCGGATTTCACCGTGGTTATGCTTTTGCTCGTAGACAGTCTTGACCGCGTCGAGGATGTAGTCGAATCCGCGCTGGGGATAGCTTTCGCCGGCCACCAGGAGCACGCGCTTGTGGCCCTGATCAAGCAGGATCTGCGTTTCGTGAGCGATCTCATCCATGGTCAGCGCGCGGCGCTTGATCTCCGTGTTGCGTACGCGGAACGCGCAATATTTGCATTCATTGCGGCACATGTTGCTGACATACAGCGGTGCGAAGAGCACTAACCGCCGGCCGTAAATTTCGTTCTTAACCTCGCGCGCGGTCTTGAACAACTCAGTCAGTAACAGCGGATCGCTTACCTGCATCAGGACTGCCACATCGTTGGCCGGCAGGCCGTGCAGTTCGCGCGCGCGGCTTAAGATCTCGCGCACCTGGGCGGCGGAATGGGACTTGGCAAGCTGCAACGCAGTCTCAATTTGCCCGTGATCGA
This sequence comes from uncultured Planctomycetales bacterium, assembly GCA_964465955.1. Lineage (GTDB taxonomy): Bacteria > 4484-113 > 4484-113 > 4484-113 > JAFGCY01 > CAYXMN01. The sequence goes on along the minus strand of CAYXMN010000103.1, from coordinate 1,556 downwards.
TGTTGATGGTGTTCGTAAATGCCATATGCTGTTTCCTGTATTAGCTACCCCGGCAGGGCGCAAATTAACGGTTGGGGGATGATTATGGTGAATTCGGCGAATTCGCCACGTTTGGACAGCACCCGCACATCTCCCCCATGCAGGTGTGCAATTTTTCGGACGGTGTACAAGCCGACGCCATTGCCTTTCCGCTTCCGCGTGGAATCGGTATCAAGGCGGGCGAACTTCTGAAACAATTGCTGGGCCTGTTCGTCACTGAAGCCTTCGCCGGCGTTCCAGACGCAGATGGCGAAGCTATACTCCTGGTGGGTGAGGATCAACCTAACCTGCCCGCCCTCGCGGCCATACTTGGCGGCGTTGCTGAGCAGGTTGACCAGCGCAATCACCAACAGCTCCGGATCACACATCACCGGTTGCGGTTGATCCGGCAGTTCCACTACCAGCTCCACCTGGTAGCGGTCGAAATGCCCGGTCGCCAGTTCCACCGAGCGGTTGAGCACTTCCTCGATTAAATCCACGTTATTCTGAGGTCTCGCCATCAACTCGCCGGTTTCGACCGCTCAGTTCGCCGAGGTAGCCCTGCATGAGGAGCCGGGCGTCCATCACCATGGAGGCTAGGGGGTTTTTCAGTTCATGGCTGATAAACCCCAGGGCTTCGAGATACATCCGGTTGGCGGCGGTCAGTTGTTCAATCTGGTAAGCCTTCTCCACTGCTTGGGCCAAGCGCGGGCCCAGCGTTTTGAGCACTTGGACTTGGTGGTAACCGAAAGCAAAGGAGGATGTACTGCCGAGCGCCAGCACGCCGATGGGTTCGCCTTCGGGGGGCAAGCGCCACATCATCCGGCTGTTGAGCCCTTCGCGCAGCAGAATCTGGCTGGAGTTATCGTCAGGTGTTTGCTGGCAATAGGCGGCCAGGTCGTTGATGACCAGGGGCTCGTCCTGCGCCAGCACTTTGCCACTGGCACCTTGGTCGATGGGCAATACCTGCGAAGTGTTGAGCAGCACTGGTTCGTAGCTGCACCGCACCCATTGGAGGCGCAGCCGCTGGCGATCGTCATCCAACAGCTTCAGATCCAGGCGATCCAGCGGCCCTAACGCCACCAGCGTCTGGAAACAGGAAGCCATGACGGCATCCAGCGACTGCGCTCCAGCAACATTGCTTGTAAAGGTGACCAGCAGCTCTCGCTCACGCGGTGTGAACTCGTCGGCACGGATTGCCCGCGCCTCATGTTCGAGCAGGTTGTTAAGCCCTGACGAACCGCGCCTGATCATGTCCTAACACTCCCACTACATCATACCGCTGATGGCACGGTGCAGTGAACTGCACGAGTCTAACTGATCCACTTGCCCCGCGGCGTGTAGTGCGTGTGCAAGAGCTTGTGGCTCTTATGCCCGCACGGGCCGTCGGTGAGGAAGTCATTGTAGATCTTCAACACCGCGGGATTTTCATGGCTCTTGCGAATCTCGTATGCTGCGTCTTCGGAATAAATGGCCCGCGCGCGTTTCGCACGGATCTCGGGGCTGGTCGGAATCGGCTGGCCGCCGCCGCCCAGGCA
>CAYXMN010000102.1:1086-9255 GCA_964465955.1 uncultured Planctomycetales bacterium | reverse complement strand
TCGGCAGTCTTGCGGATGAATCCGACATTGACCAGTTGGCCCACCCTGAAGGTGCGCACCGTGCTGGACCAGTCGTATGAGTACTTAATTAACTTGCCATTCAGCTCGACAATCGTGTCCCCGACTTGCAGACCGCCAATGTCGGCCGGGCTGTTAGGCTCGACATAGGACACCCAGCGGCCAAACTCAAGCGGTTCGGCTTCACCGTCTTCATTCCAGTCAAACGCGCGTGGCGCTTCACCGATGTCCATGATGCCCGAGGCCATCAGCATGCCTTCAACGCCGAACCAGATCTTAGTGTCTTCACCGCTGAGGATGCGCTGGACCGCGTCAACGATGTCGTTGATCGGCACGCCAAGGTTAAGTGCGTTACCAGCGGTGTTGCCAATCATCCCGACCACGTTGCCGTCAACATCAACGATCGGTCCACCGGTAAAGGACAGTTCCCAGCTCGCATCGAATTGCAGGAGCTGGTCGGTAGGCTCGTCGCTGCCCGGCATCTCCTTGCGGATCGCGCTGATGATGCCAGCGGTCGCGTAGGTATCGATGCTGTTCAGCGCTTTGCCCACGAGCGCAATCGGCGTGCCCAGCTTCAAGTTGTTGCTGTCACCGAATGGCGGCGCGATAGGCTCCAGATCCGGACCCCAATCCACCTTCAGGATCGCCACGCCGAAGTCGTCGTCCCGTCCGACCATCTCAGCGGAGTAGCTACGGCCGTCATCAAGGATTACCCGGATGTACTTAACGTAATCCATGAGGAAATCCGAGGTGATGACATACTGGGGATCTTTATAGATGAACCCAGATCCCCACAACCCGTATAAGGGGCGGGGGCCGCGCAAGTAATGCCAATAAGCGTAGTTGTCATCAATCCTCGGTACGTCGAACCGGGTTTCAATGGCGACTACGCTCGGCCGCACGATCGCCGTCGCCCGCGCAACTGCGCCGGCGGGATCGTACTCCTGCGCGAAGGCCAGCGCGGGTAGCAATATCGCGAACCCGCAGCTAATCCCAAACAAGAGCCTAGTCCAGGCTTGGTTCATCGTCTCCTCCCTGCACCTAGTAAGATGCGGCAAAGTAGGCCTGCGCTACCGCTGGCCCACCCGTGAACAGACACTTAACATTAGCATCCGGCGCGCGGTCTAGCAAGACACGCGTGGTTGCACTTGTTTGCTCTTTGACCATAGCTTCCGTGGCGGCGGTTCCATCATAAGGCGCCTTCACCCAACCGCGTCCAGCGGCGATGATGTCCTTGAACTCGTCGAAGGTCTCAACCTCAAATATCCGCTCCAGCGTCGCCTGTTGACTGCGCTCGTACAGCGCAGACTGGAGCTGCCCTAGCTCGGCAACAACAGACTCCGTGTTCAGGTTAAATGTTGCATAATCAACGTCCAGCTTGTGCTTTTCGCCGGTCAGCCGGTTTGCCAGAATACATGCACCTTCCGCGAGATCACGCGGGCCGACTTCGATGCGCAGCGGCACGCCGCGCAGTTCCCAGTGGGCAAACTTGAATCCTGGCCTGAACCCGGTGCGATCGTCAACTTTGACGCCGAGCGCATCCCCGCAGAACTTGAGCTGGCGCAGGCGCTGGGCTAATCCCTCGCAAGCTTCCAACACCTGGCCGCGATCCTCGTCCTTGACGATTGGCACGATAACAACATGAATCGGCGCCACCTTCGGCGGCAGAATCAGCCCGCTGTCGTCGCCGTGGGCCATCAACATCCCGCCCATGATACGGTGGCTGACGCCCCAACTAGTCGTCCAAACGAATTGCTCGGTGTTGTCCTCTTCCAGGAACTTGATGTCGTAAGCCTTGGCAAAGTTCTGGCCGAGGAAATGGCTCGTGCCGCTCTGCAGGGCCTTGGCATCCGGCATCATCGCCTCGATGCCGTAGGTCGCCACCGCGCCGGCGAACTTCTCCGAATCGCTTTTTATCCCGTGGATCACGTGCATTGAGAGGTCGTCGCAGGCGAGCTGGCGGTACTGCTCCAGCATCAACGCAGTTTCGGCGCGCGCCTCCGCTTCCGTGCGGTGCGCGGTGTGGCCTTCCTGCCACAGAAACTCCAGCGTGCGCAGGAACGGGCGCGTCGCCTTCTCCCAGCGCACGACGTTCGCCCACTGGTTGTGCAGGTACGGCAGGTCACGGTAGCTTTGCAGCCATTTCGCCCACATCACGCCGATGATCACTTCGCTGGTAGGGCGCACCGCCAGCGGTTCGTCCAGCTCCTTGCCCCCGCCCATCGTGACCCACGCCACCTCAGGCGCGAAGCCCTCGACGTGCTCGGCCTCGCGGTCGAGCAGGCTCTTGGGGATGAACAGCGGGAAGTAGGCGTTCTCATGGCCCGTCGCGATGATGCGGTCGTTGAGCAATTTCTTGATCTTTTCCCAGATCGCGTAGCCGTAGGGACGGTACACCTGGCATCCGCGCACGGGCGAGTAGTCCGCCAGCTCAGCTTGCAGGATCACATCCGTGTACCACTGGCTGGCATCCTCGCTCCGAGGCGTGATGAAGCGCTTCTCGTCCTTTTTAGCCACCCGGCTCAACCCTCCAATCGCAAAACGCTGGCGATACGAATAAGCGGATATTATACCAGCGTCACTACCATATGTTATAGGCGGGCTCGAATTATTCTCAATCTATCCACAAGCCCGGTGTGAAACGAGGCAGCGCTGAATTGAGACAGCCACTGGCGCCTCCGATATACTGCTGGCCAGCTTGACAGTGAGGGACGCGATGAACCAGCCTTGGTATTGCAAGCAGTGTGGCAAAGAGAACCACCCGAACAGCACTTCGTGTTATGAATGCCGCGCCCCGCGACAGGATCATGCATACCCAGATGGGTCTGGCGTGCCGGGATTCGCATTTGCTCCACAAGCCGGCTATTACACCGCACCACCCAAGAAAAAGCACGCCTGGGTGCCTGTGTTGATTACCTGCAGCACGCTCGTGCTGGTTGCAGTTTTTGTCGGAACCTGTCTGGCGGTTAGTCTGCCCGGCTACGTCAAGGTGAAAGAGACGGCGAAGGAAGCCGAAGCCAAGCAAAACCTGCATGAGATTCAGCTGGCTGTCGAACGGTTCGCGGTGGATCACAAAGGCACTTACCCGTTATACCTCATCGGCGGTGCGGCCAAGTGTGCGGCAACCGTGAACATCACTGAAGAAAACTTCACATCCAACCCGAGGAGTGCGTTCCAAAGCATTGTGGACAGCGCACCGCTTGAGACTGTGTCCGATCCGCTGCTGCGTAAGGGCTACCTTGCCGAATACGCCATTAATCCGTTCACGCGCAATGGCGCGGCGATTCATCAAATTCAGTGCGACCTAAACTCCACTCCTGGCGGCAAGGACATCCTGCGCAACGATTCTGACACTGGACTGAAGCTGGGGACGCGCTTCGGCCCATACTGTACGCAGATGGGCGCCGTGCGGGGCGACGTGCGGTATCCGCGCACCACAATCATCGTTCCCGGAACCGAACCGCTGGAGATTCTCACCGGCGTGGATACAGAATACGACTACTGGGACCAATGGCAAGGAGACAGACCTCTTCCATACATCCCAGGGATGTTCTTTTACAAAAGCATGGGGGCGTTAAGCACTGGCCCGGCTGATACCGCGGCTGAGCGAACTAACGTTCCGTCCGCTGCGCCAGACATGTACATTCTCGCCGTTTATGGCGGAACGCGCTCGAAGGGCCGGGACATCCTTGGCGAAGAAGAGCCCCTTACCGGGCCGCACGGCGAGATGACCTGGACCTTCTTGCGCAGCCAAGTTTCCACAGATCCAGCTCACGTCCAAGGCTGTCCATTCTCGTTTGACAATACCGGCAAGACCACCCAAATCATATACGGCAATCCGAATGGTATCCGCGATGCGATTGCGCTGGTGCTGACAGCAGGGGAGGATTACAATGGAGATAGCAGTAAGCCGTGAAGCCATTCAGATGGCATTGGTAACTTAACCCACGTTGATTATTCAACAGATGAGTATTCATTTGCTAGCGCCGGTTTCAGAACCATAAACACGCTAATGCAATTGCATTCAGCAGCAACTGCCAATTGTGAGGTAAAGACTATTATGACAGCAATAACCGCAAAGAAGTTCTTCCGAATCGCCATTAGTTATCTCCCATGTTATTAGTTGAAATGGTATAGAGCGGTTTTACTTCTTCTCTTCTTCCTCTTCAATTTCGCGTTTACGTTTCTCGTATTTCTCTTTAAGATGCTTACCAGACTCAGAATGTGACCCAGCCATATATAAGGTTCCCTCCGGGATAACAGCCCAATCTTTGTTCAAGGCGACATCCGGATTTCCATAAGCTTCGAATTCAATAGTTGACCCATAGACACCTATTTCATAAGAAAGAGGCCGTGGGTTGCTTATGCCAGAATACTCTTCAGGTGGACAGATCAACCACACCAAGTCTCCAGGCATGAAACCATCTAAGTCATTATACACTTCCATCGCTAAGAAATCATTAAATGGATTCTCAGGCCATAACGGGATAAACTCTGTGCCAGCAAGTGATTCTAGAGTATCCGGCAGGTTTTCATGATCATGCTTATACTGTAAAACTCCATACTGGACAACCCACAAAGCGTTAAACAGGTAAGTTTGAATCTCCAGCGGTGACCACTCCTCTTGTGGCTTCGACTTCAAAACTGATAATGAATCCTCATAAGCCGTTTGCTGCCCAGAGATTCTCTGCGCAAGCATATCATGCCTATCGCTATTGCTGATTGCTTGCGCGGGAACAGCTGTAATAAACAACAAAAGCAGAACGGCGATCCCTACTCCACTATAAGTTAAGGATGTCTTAAATCCTAATGACATTTACATACCCCCGTATGTGAAGTGACTAAATTGTACCCCCCCTGAGCACGTGTCAAGACTTTTGACCCCGAAAAAACAACAATATCTTTCAGTTGATCAGACATACCATTTTCTTACCATGTTTTTACCGCATTCCCAACACCACTTCCCGCACCGCGGCCACGGCGTAGTCCACTTCCTCGTCAGTCGTGAAATAGCCCACGCTAAAACGCACCGTGCCGCCGCGCTCGAACGTGCCGAAGTGGCGGTGCGCCGTGGGAGCGCAGTGCAAACCGGCACGGCTGCTCACGCCGAAGCGCTCAGCCAGCAGCTGACTCACCACCAGCGGATCGACTGCCTTGCCCTGCGCGTCGTCCAAGGTGAAACTGACCACGTGCCCGCGATCCAGGCTGGGCGGCGGGCCGATCAGCTTCAGCCCCGGCGTTCCGTCAAGCCCGTGCCAGAGCTGCGCCACCAGCGCCGCGCAGCGCGCTTGAACCGCCTCCACCTTAACGCGCGCGAACCAGTCCAGCGCGGCATCGAGCGCGACGATGCCCGGTACGTTCGGCGTGCCGCTCTCATATCGCATCGGCAGCTCCTCGGGCTGCTCCACCAGATCGCTGCGGTAGCCCGTCCCGCCGATGCGCCACGGGGCGAGGCCTGCTCCCTTACGCACATAGAGCACGCCCATGCCCGGCAGGCTCATCAGCGCCTTGTGCCCCGGCTGCGCCATCGCGTCGCAGCAAACCGCCTGCACGTCCACCGGGTGCGTACCTGTGGCCTGCGCGGCGTCCACCAGGAAGGGCAGCCCTAGCTCGCGCGCCACGCGGCCCAGTTCCGCCACCGGCTGCACCGTACCCGTGACGTTGCTGACCCAGTTGATGATCAGCGCACAGGTGTTGGGCTGCACGAGCCGGCGCACGCTCTCCACATCCACGATGCCGTCGCTCCCCGCGGGCAGCGCGGTCCAGCTTACCCCTTGGCTCTCGCGCAGGTGGTGCAACGGGCGCATTACACTATGGTGTTCCAGCGGCGTGGTGAGCACGTGCCCCCCAGGCTTGACCATGCCGTGGATCGCCACATTCAGCCCATCGGTGGCGCTGTAGGTATAAATCATCTCTTCGGGCAGCGCCGCACCAAAGAACCGGGCCAGTTTCACCCGCGTGCGTTTTAGCACTTCGTCGCCGCGGAATGGCGCGATATGCGTGCTGCGGGCGACGGTTAACGAGTGGTCGAGGCAGGCCTTGACCGCGGCGATTACTTCCGGCGGTTTGGGATAGCTGGTCGCTGAGTTGTCGAGGTATACCAAGCGCCCGCCAGGCGCGGCAATCGGCGGTTTTGCGTGTTCAGGGGCAAGCATGTCGCCCTACTTTAATGCGCGCGGCTAAATCCGGCTAGACTGCCTTCGCAAACGCGGGCAGGCTGGTCGGCTTGAGGCTCATTTCACGCAAGCGCTCATCGGCTGCGAGCAGGTCCATCGTCGCCTGCAGGGTCACAAGCTTGCCGTCTTCATAAAGCTTGTCGAAGATCGCGCGGAACAGCTCGAGGTCATGGTCGGTGTCGATGGATAGCTTATAATCCGGCTTGCGCATGGCTGGTGGAGCTTCGAGCTCCATGATGTTGAAAGGTCGTGGGTTCTGGCGTAAGTAAAGCGTCACGTGTTCGCGATAGTCGCTGTTGAATTGGGTGAGATAGTCCATCTTTTCCAGCGTTTTAAGCGTGAACGACTCGACGGTGATGCCCATGGGGTAACCCTTGGTAATCACGTAGTCAAGCTCGGGATCAGCCTCAAGCTGGCTTAGTTGGCGGTCGACATCCTCGACGCTGACCAGCGGGTTATCCGCGGTGGCGCGCACGATTAGATCAGCCTTAGTTTCATATGCGGCCTGAATATAACGGCCCAGCACATCTGTAGTGCTGCCGCGAACAACGGTCACACCGGCACCGGCCAGATAACCAGCCAGTTCATCCTCTTCCTTGTCCGCGGGGATTGCAAAACACAGCGCATCCGCCAAGGTGGATGCCTGCAAGCGTTCGATGATATGCGCGATGACAGGCTTTCCGCAAATCTCAGCTAACACTTTCCTTGGCAAGCGAGAGCTGGAAATGCGGGCCTGCACGATTATTACTTTACGCATTAGGGGAGAGCCTCCGGGAAATGAAATGGTGGGCCAAGCAGGGTGGCCCTGCCCAATGCAGTTGGCGATCGAAGCACCTCAACGCCCAGAGTATACAGCGAACCGGGCGGGGGGGCAAGCTGGCGGCTGGCGAATCTGCCGCCTGCGCACAAGTATCCAATCAGGCTGGGTATAATGTCAGGTTAATAAGAAAAATGTAGCGTTGACCCTGGCTAGGATGCGAGGTGAGATTGTGATCAGACTTTGGTTTAGTTTACTAACGCTGGCGGTAACGCTTTGTGCATTGATTTGCGCCGGTTGCGGTGGTTCCAGCAATCGCACTATTCTCCCACCAGCTGGTCCAGGCGCGTTGCCGGCAGCTCAGGTGCAGGTGCAACAGCTTCGTAGCACGAGTGGCGATCCAATCGGCATCCAACTAACCTGGGCCAGTATCGCAGATGCTTCGGTCACTGGATATCACTTGTACAAGTCTGACGCACCGTTGACTGATGCGGTGCGCGGGGAAGAGAGCTATTGGGTTCCCGTAACGTACAACTTGACCTCAGGAGTATACGTTTCCGATCCGGCGGGTGGCCCGCTCATATCGCAGCCAGCGGCACCCGGTATGCTCATCGTGCAGGACTTGTTCCCGGTCGCGCTTGGCGAGGAGTACTACTACCGGCTGGCCTCCGTCGACGGAGACGGCGATGAGAGCCGCTTGTCCGGCGAGGCGCATGTGACGATCACGCTATTCCAGGTATCTGCCCTGGAAACGACCGAGGCGCGAGTTGGCGAACAAGCCATCATCACCGGCGAGCGCTTGGGCCAGTATGATCCCACCACGGATTTTGTGTATTTCCGAGGAGTGGAGTGGGACACCGCGACCGGATTTGTCGCGGCGAACATTCCAGCGGTGATCGATTCATGGAACCAGGATGCAATCACCGTCCAAGTGCCCGCTGGCGCTACCGCGGGACCGCTGCTCGTGGAAATCAGCGGCGTCCAGCAGCCCACCCCAGAACCATTCACCAACCAAGATCCATACATCACACAAATCAATCCGATCAGCGGGACAGTGCAAACCTCAGTTACTGTGCGAGGAGCGAATTTCGGCACAGGTCCGGACACGTTCCACTACTTGCTACTGGGCGGCCAGGGGCTGATTAACGCCGGTAACTACAGCAGTTACTCGGATAGTGAAATCATCTTCTTCCCTGCTTATAGCGGGAGTTTCGGTGA
>CAYXMN010000102.1:0-1076 GCA_964465955.1 uncultured Planctomycetales bacterium | reverse complement strand
CTCTCCGTCGCTGCTGGATTGTTCTCAAGCAACACCGGTCTGTTCGATTTAATAAACACCGGGCCAACTGCGCAAATGTCCACCTCCCTCACCGAAGTGCTGGCGCCCGCCGACATTACATTTAACTCGACCGGCAGCTCCGACCGTGAATCCCCGCTGGGTGAGCTCGTCTTCGACTACGACTGGGAAGGTGATGGAGTGTATGACGCGCTGGATGTCGGCGCGTCCTCGCAAACCCACTCCTACGCGACTCCTGGCGCTTACGAGCCTGTCCTACGCGTTACCGATCCCGAGGGCCTATCTGATGAAAGCTCTTTGACGTTGGTGGTGGTCGATCAGGCCGAGGTGGCAGACGACGGCAGCCCCGGTGCAGGATATTTCTACCAGACCGATGGCCAGCTCATCATCCACTACCGCCTGGCGGGCGGCCTGGGTCCGTATACGCTGGATTGGTACTTAATCGATTCTGCCGGAATCCTGCCAGCCACCCGCCTCGATCATGAGAGTATCACAACCGCCGGCAGTTACACCCATGCGTTCACCATCGATTCGTCTAGCGCCACTCCGGAGGCAGACAGCGATTCGCTGCCACGCGGCGTCTGGCGGATCGAGTGCCGGCTGACCGACAATTCCACCGTTAACAACCCGGATGGCGAATTTATCTGGCCCTCCGCAGGTACTTACGCCATCTACCGCTACCGCGCCGTAGTCGTGCATGATCTGGAAGGTGACACCGCCGGGGACGCCGCGGAAGCGATTCAGACCATGCTGAGTGACAGAGGTTATGATTTACCGCCCGCTCCGCTAATCAGTAATACACTGGATATCGCGACACTGGTGGATCAGACCGTCGTCGTGTGGGCTGCGGCCGGCCCGCATGGCATCGTCGCACCCTTCGAGTGGTTAAGTGCCGGGGATACGGCGTTAATGCGCGCTTACCTCGATCTCGGCGGTAACCTGGTGATCCTTGGTCCAGCCAGCGTCGACTCAACCACGGCTTTCCCGGATGATTTAATCTTCGATACGGACTACCAGCCATTTAATGAGGTTGTCATTGCCGACGCCACACCCCTTGA
>CAYXMN010000101.1:4842-9341 GCA_964465955.1 uncultured Planctomycetales bacterium | reverse complement strand
CTCCAGGCGGTTCTGGATAGCTCCCAAGCGGCTGCGCTGAGTGCTGACCATGTTAATCGCCTGGTCGACTATGCTGATTGCTTCCTGGGCCAGTTCGGGGCTCACGATGAGCAGTCCCTCAATACCCAGCGCTTTGGCGGAATGATCGCCGATGAAGCTGCTGATGACCTGGCCTTGGTTCGCGCCGATCTGCAGGCTGAAGTCACGCGCCGCGACGTGGATGAAGAAGGTCTCCACTTCGCCGCTCATGCTGATCACCGGCGCTTCGTAGGGCATGAGGCCGAGGCTGCCGATAGTGTTCACGCCGCCGTTGAGATCAGTTGGCGCTTCGGGGTCAATGCGCAGGCCGAGGGTATTGTCGAAGAACACCCGCAAGCCCGGTAACAGGCCTACAATTTCATTAGTGTCGATTTTAACGGAACCAACACTCTTGTTGGTTTCAAGATTGAAGGCGTTGATGGAATAAACCGGCGAAGTGCCTTCGCGCGTTTCCATCAATGACAGAGCGTTCAAAACATTCTCGTCGGCCGCAATCACCAGCTCAGCGCCTGGCACAGGTGTGGTAATGGAGATCGTGCCTTTCGCCACCCCAATGGTGTTAATGTGCACCAGGTCCGGCGCTTCCAGCGGATTCAACACACCGCTGTTCACAATACCCGAGCCATTGACCGGGTTCCAGATCGCCAGGCTGAGCTTTCGGGTGAATTCTTCCAGTGTGTCGTTTTTACTAAAGTTGATGGTCGCGCTGGCGTCCACCCCGCGCAGGTACACCGTCAGTTCAACATTGTTGCGGCCGTTGAACACGCCGTATTCCTGGAAGCGGTTCAAGCTGCCCAGCGTGGTGGCTTGGTCCGCCGTCAGCACGTTATTGGTGCTCAAGTTGAATGTTGCGGTTTCACCGGCTTGCAGGATCGCGGTGGAAATGGCGAAGTAGACATTCTCCAGCGGCCCGCCGGTAGCTCCGGTGAAGACCTGCCCCACGCTGAACACATTCGCGCCGGTCGCGTTCGAAAGCTGCAAGCCCTTGGACAGGTTAATCGCATCGGTCTGATCAAGACCTGCCGCGACCAGCGACGTGTATTTCTCGTTATCAAAGCGATAAACCACGTATGTCGCATTGGTTAGCGCCGAGACGAGGAATGTGCCGTTGACCGCCGCGGGACCGTTCTGCCAGACCGACCCATAGCGCTGGATTTCGTTAGCGCCGGCGTATAGCTCCCAAGCGACAACATCCGCGTAATCCGCCGCACCTGTGACCACTTGGGTCCAGTTCGCGTAGTCCACTTTGAACAGGACATCCAGCAGGCCGGTGCTGAATGCCGCGCCGATGCTGCCAATCGTGATGCCGCGCCCAGTGGCCAGATAAGCCGCGCCCGGATCAAAAACCTGCCCTCGATTCAAGAAAGCAATGCTGACGCTGTCCACGAAGACGCTGCTGTTCGCGCCATCGCTGGAGAAGCTTAGGAAGAAATCGCTCCCTCCACCGTCCTCATCGATGAACTTCACCGCCAGCGAAGTCATCACCGCCGCCCCGGACATGGTGAAGGCGTATTGCCCTGTTGCTGGATTGTAGGCGAGCGCACCGATACCGGTGTGGCCCGCTGTGCCGTTATAACCATTGGTCGCGGTGGTGAGTGCGGTGGAAATCGCCACGGCCAGCCCGTCCATGTCAGTCGCCAGTGGCGGCACCTGCAGTGAGACCACGAATGACTGGAACACGCCGCCGCCGTTGCTGATGATGAAGCTGAAGACTAGCTTGTCGGAGACGGTAATGCCCTGCGCCTGGAACGTGCTGACAAAGTTTGTCGTATTCGCCGCGAAGTTCGCGTTGTATAAGCTGATGCGTCCGTCCACATCGGACTGGAGGGCGAGCACGCCGCCGGGGGTGGTTGGCACTACGGCTTGAATGATGCCGGTGTTGCCGACGCCCAGCGCGTTCACCGTGGCGATGCTGGCATTGGCGCGGTAGGTCTGCAGGTAGTTGATATGCCCCACAGCGTCCTGCTCAAGCTGGGTGGCGAAGACATCGGTTTTATGCGTCTGCAGCTGGCCAGCGCTCTGCGCCGCCGCCTTCATCACAAAGTTGCCACCCGCGCCGACATTGCCCATCACGCTCGCACTGACCTTCGAGAAGTCGTCGGTGCTAATCAGCGCGCCGAGGGTGCCGTTGAGTAGCTTCTTGGTGTTGAACTCCGTGGAACTGGAGATGCGGTTGATCTCATCGGTAAGCTGGGTAATCTCCAATTGGATCGAGGCGCGGTCGTTGGCGGTGTAGATGCCGTTGGAGGCTTGTACCGCCAGCTCGCGCATGCGCTGGAGAATGGTGTGGATCTCATTCAAGGCGCCTTCCGCGGTTTGGATCAGGCTGATGCCATCCAGCGCGTTGGCACTGGCGCGGTTTAAGCCGCGGGTTTGCGCGCGCAATTTCTCGCTGATGGACATGCCCGCCGCGTCGTCCGCCGCGCGGTTGATGCGCTGGCCGGAGCTGAGGCGTTCGAGGGATTTTGCGATGGCCTGGCCGGTGTTCTTTAGGTGCCGGTTGGCATTCAACGCGATCGGATTCTGATTGATGCGTAACACGCTCATCGCTCAAATTCCTCCTTGAATTTGAACACTAAGCGGTAAACGGGCTGGCAGGCGTGCGGGGGTTACCGGGCTGCACCTCCGTGTGCCCGGCCGCACCGGCCGTTGGCGTTTACCCAGCCCTTTGCAGTAGACCATCCACGTATCTCCGCTTCGAGCTGTCCAGCCGCTATATCGGCCTGCCAGGGGCGGGCTTTAACCCGGAATCGCCTAGGCTAATCCAAGCGCGTAAGGTATATGGTAGATAGCCTACAGGAGATTACGATGGACATCATCTACACCAAGACCGGCGACCGCGGGGAGACGAGCCTGTTCTCCGGCGAACGCGTGAGCAAGGACAACCCGCTGGTGGAAGCCTACGGCACCGTGGACGAGCTGAACAGCACCATCGGCCTGGCACGCGCGCTACATGACAAACACGACAAGCTCGCAGAGATCCTCGCCGCGCTCCAGCACGAGCTGCTGGAAGTGGGGGCGCACCTCGCCTATGGCAAGCCCGGCGCTCAGCGCATCCGCGCTGAACAGGTGGAGCAAATGGAGCATTGGATCGACGAGCTGCAGGAAGGGCTCGAACCCCTCGGCGGATTCATCCTGCCCGGCGGGCACCCCGTCGCGGCGCAGCTGCACATCGCGCGCACCGTCTGCCGCCGCGCCGAGCGCCTCGTCCTCCGCGCGATGGAGGGGCGGCCGTACATCGACGAGCTGGCGCTGAAGTATGTCAACCGCCTCAGCGACCTGCTGTTCATCCTGGCGCGGGAAGCGAACCGCGCGCACGGCAAGCCTGATGTGAAGTGGGAGCAGCGGAGGTAACGGCGGGTAGCAGCGACCTTTAGGCCGGGGGAGCGGCGGACTCCGTGCCGCCGATAGATTCGCGGTGGCGCAAGCATCCTTACTTGCGAACGGCATAATGGCAAGCTGGAAGCTTGCCCCACCTAATAGCGTCCCCTTCCTGGAACAGCCGCCTTGCCTACTTCCTGCTATTCCCGCGCCGGCCGCCCATCGTCGGCGGAGCTTTCTTCGGCCGCTCCTTCACCACCACGCTGTCTGAGGTTTCGTCCTGCTCCTGCACTTCGCCAGCTTGGGCAACCTGCTCCGGCTGTGGCAGGATCTCGCCCAGCTCCACCGCCACAGCCTTACGCCGCGGCATGTCCTCTGGCGCAATCTCATCGCACAGCGTGATGAACTCCTGGCGCGGGATGGTGCGCAACTCCAAGTACACCGCCCCCGCATCGCGCAGCTCCGCCGCCAGCGGCGGCCAGTAGCCGTTGGGCACTAGCCGCGTGCGCCCCGTGATCTCCTCCGGGGCGGCATAGGCGGCGAACTCATAGGCCGGCTCGCCCGCCGCGCTGCGGTAGCCGCCCTTGAGGCTGAGCCGCTCGGCGCGGTGCTCCAACTCGAAGACTAGGTCGCCCAAGCCGGTGGCGCCCTGCCCCACCGATACGGACCAGTAGCGCCGCGACTTATCCTCGCCGTTCACCAGCGGCACCTCGATCAGCTCGCCGTCGCCCACGAGCAGCACGTTGAAGCCGTAGGTCATCTCGGTGTCGTCCACCAGCTCCTCCACCGCCAGCGGCACACGCCCCACCACAGTCAGGCTGGCGTCCAGCGCCACCAGCTCGAAATACCCCTGCTCGGGGTAGTCGCAGGCCGCCAGCAGCCCCGCCAGCACTAGCGCCAGCGCAATCAGGCCCATTCGCATCACACGCATCAGCATCCAGTGATCATAGCGTGATTCCACCGGCCCAATTCTTCCCATGCTGCTCAGATGCCGTTTTCCCGTAAACTATTCAAAATCTAAACACTTGTGTAGTTTTTATGATATACTACACACGTGTTTAGATTAACAGGAAGACGGAGCAAACGATGACTGGCATGGCGCAATTAGCACGGCAACACATCCTGGCGGAGCCCGCGCC
>CAYXMN010000101.1:2276-4832 GCA_964465955.1 uncultured Planctomycetales bacterium | reverse complement strand
CAAGAAGGCTGAGACTGCCGCCACGAGCGCAGCCGCCGCTGGCGGAGCGGCGGCTGGAACTGCTGTCCGGCGGCCCGATCGAGCGCATCATCTGCCTGGCCGACCTGGACTGCTTTTTCGTGGAAGTGGAGCGGCTGCACCGGCCCGAGCTGCGCGGCGCACCGGTGATCATCGGCGGCAAGCCTGGCGGGCGCGGGGTGGTGGCGGCCTGCAGCTATGAGGCGCGCAAGCTGGGCGTGCGTAGCGCGCTGCCGATGGGCGAGGCTTACCGGCGGGTGCTGGCCAGCGGCGAGCGCCCCGTCGAATCCGGCGGGCGCGTGTTCTTCCTCCACGAGGGGCTGCACGGCAACTACCAGCTCTACAGCCAGCGCGTGCAGGACATCCTGCGCGACAGCGCGCCGATCTGCCACGCCCGCAGCATTGACGAGTTCCAGCTCGACATCACCGGTTGCACGCGGCTGTTCACCCGCGACTACGGCGGCATCGTCGGGTTCGCCGAGCATGTGCGCCGCCGGGTGCGCCAGGAAGTGGGGCTGAAGATGTCCATCGGCATCGGCCCCAACCGCCTGGTGGCCAAGATGGCCAGCCGCCACGCCAAGCCCGACGGCGTGAAGCGCGTGCTGCCCGCCGAGGTGCGCGAGTTCCTCGGCCCCCATGACATTGAGGCGGTGCCAGGCATCGGACCGGCCACCGGCCAGTCGCTGCGCGAGCGGGGCATCAACACCGTGGCGGAACTGCTGGAGCAGTCCGCCGGCATGCTGCGCCGGACGGGCGGGCTGGGACTGTCGAGCCTGGCCGCCGCGCTGCAGGAATCCCACGGCGGGCCCGGCTTGGACGAGAACACCGTGTTCATCAACAACACCCCGGACGGCCGCCCGCGCGAGTCCATTGAGGACGGCCCCGGCTATCACAGCCCCGCCATCGGCTTCGGCCACCAGCAGCGCCGCCAGCCCAAAAGCATCGGCCACGAGAGTACCTTCTCACGCGATATTGTGGATCCGGCAATGATCGAGCGCACACTGTGGCGGCTGACCGAGGATGCCTGCCGCCGCCTGCGCGAGGCCGGGCTGCGCGCGCGCCACGTTACCGTGAAGATCCGCTACAGCGACTTCGGCACGCAAACCCACGGCGGATTTTTGGACGAGCCCACCGACGTGGACGGCGACATCTTCAAGGAGGTGCAGCAGCTGTTCGCCCAGGGCAACACGCGGCGGCTGCGCATCCGGCTGCTGGGCGTGCGGCTGGAGCGCTTCAGCACCGGGGCGAGCCAGCTTGGCTTGTTTGAGACACCGCGCGCGCGCCGGGATCAGTCGCTCGTGGGCGCCATCGATCGCATCCGCGTTAAGCACGGGCGTGACAGCCTGCTGGCCGGGCCGGGGGTGGCGCGGGCCCAGGCGAGCTAACACCAGCAGGATGCGGCGCTAGCTGCGCCAGGCCTACGCCCGCAGCCAGGCGGTAACTGATTGGCTGCGAATGGCCGGTGTACCGCGCGGGCTGAAAAATGCCACTTAACCACAGGTTATCGGCTTGACGAACCAGGAATCACCTCTTATACTATTCTTATGTTAGGTATTATGCACAGCAGTGAGGATAACATGCCGGAAGAAAGTGGACACAGCTACACAAATGATAACCAGCATCCCCAGCAAAACACCGGTTATCCACAAAGTTATCCCCAGCACCGGAAATTCGAGTGATGGTTATAGCCTGCCACCGAAAAGATCGGCGGGTGATACGAGGGTTGAGTGTCCGGTAGCGTCAGGGTGTGAACAGCAGGCCCACCGCAGTGGTTTTATCCCGCAAGGCAAGCGGTTGCGGGAGGTTTATGCCCCGTGGCTGCCTGAGTATTGCGATTCCGGGTGCTGTGGCGGTTAGAAGTTTCGTAGCGGATCGGGAAAGGTAATTTTGCGATAAACTCCTAAATACGGAGCGTGAGGCGTAATGAAGGTTGAGCGGCACTTCACCAAGGCAGGGACCTCTCCAAGCGATCAGTTCACCTGGGCTAAGCGCAACAGCACGATATACAACCCGGACGGCAGTATCGTCTTCGAGATGAAGGATGCCGAGGTTCCCTCCGGCTGGAGCCAGCTCGCCACCGACATCGCCGTGAGCAAATACTTCCGCAAGGCGGGCGTGCCGCAATTAGACAGCCGCGGCCAGCCCCAGCTCGGCAATGAAGGCCAGACTGTCACCGGTCCCGAGACCAGCGTGCGCCAGGTTGTTTCCCGGATGGCCGGCTGCTGGCGTGACTGGGGCGAGCGCTACGGCTATTTCGACTCAGCCGAGGACGCCGCGGCATTTGCCGACGAAATTTCCTACATGCTGCTGGCCCAGATGGCGGCACCGAACAGCCCGCAGTGGTTCAATACCGGCTTGCATTGGGCTTACGGCCTGACCGGGCCCGCGCAAGGACACTATTATGTAGACCCCGACACTGGCGAGCTGACCCAGAGTGAAGACGCCTACACGCATCCCCAGCCCCACGCCTGTTTCATCCAGAGCGTCCGCGACGACCTGGTGAACGAAGGCGGCATCATGGACCTCTGGACCCGTGAG
>CAYXMN010000101.1:0-2266 GCA_964465955.1 uncultured Planctomycetales bacterium | reverse complement strand
CGCCTGTTTAAATACGGCAGCGGCACGGGCACGAACTTCTCCACCCTGCGCGGCGAGGGCGAACCGCTCTCCGGCGGCGGAGTGAGCAGCGGATTGATGAGCTTCCTGAAGATCGGCGATCGCGCAGCGGCGGCCATCAAGAGCGGCGGCACTACACGCCGGGCGGCCAAGATGGTCTGCCTTGATGTGGACCACCCTGACATTGAAGCTTTTATCAACTGGAAGGTCGAGGAGGAGGACAAGGTCGCCGCGATGGTGGCCGGCAGCAAGGGCCGGTTCGACTCCAGCTTTGAAGGCGCGGCTTACAGCACGGTCAGCGGCCAGAACAGCAACAACAGCGTACGCGTGACCAACGAGTTCCTCGAAGCGGTCATCGCGGACTCCGACTGGGGGCTGAAGTGGCGCACCGACGGCAGCAGCCATAAAAGCCTCAAGGCGCGCAAGCTGTGGAACCAGATCGGCCATGCCGCCTGGCGCTGCGCCGATCCTGGCTTGCAATACGATACGACGATTAACGAGTGGCATACCTGTCCGGCGGCCGGCCGCATTAACGCCAGCAACCCGTGCAGCGAATACATGTTCTTGGACGACACCGCTTGCAACCTGGCCAGCTTGAACCTGCTCAAGTTCCTTGACGAAGAGAGCGGCCAATTCGATCTGGCGGCCTACCGCCACGCAATCCGCCTATGGACCATTGTGCTGGAAATCAGCGTACTGATGGCACAGTTCCCCAGCAAAGCCATCGCGCAAAACAGCTACGATTTCCGTACACTGGGTTTGGGCTTTGCCAATCTTGGCACCTGCCTGATGGTGCTCGGCCTGCCCTATGACAGCGATACGTCACGGGCGATTGCGGGCGCGCTGTCCGCGATCATGACCGGCGAGTCCTATGCCGCCAGCGCGGAGATGTCGCGCGAGCTGGGGCCGTTTGCCAAGTATGGCGAGAATCGCGAACAGATGCTGCGTGTGATCCGCAATCACCGTCGCGCCGCGTACAATGCGCCGCGCGATAAGTTTGAGAAGCTGTCGATCAAGCCGGTGGGAATTGAGGAAGCGCACTGCCCAGCCTACCTGCTGGCTGGCGCGCGCGAGGCGTGGGATAAGGCCCTTACGCTGGGCGAAACCCACGGCTTCCGCAATGCGCAAGTGTCAGTCATTGCCCCGACCGGTACAATCGGCCTGCTGATGGACTGCGACACCACCGGCGTGGAACCGGACTTCGCGTTGGTGAAATTTAAAAAACTTTCCGGCGGCGGATACTTCAAGATTGTCAATCAGAGCCTGCCCCGCGCGTTGAAACGCCTGGGTTACGGCCAAGAGCACATCAGCCAGATCATTACGTATGTGATCGGCTCCTCGCGCCTGGATAACGCACCGCAAATCAACCGTGACAGCCTGAAAGCCAAAGGCTTCACCGATGCGGATTTAAATAAAATTGTCGACGTTCTCCCCGGCGTGTTTGACTTACGCCACGCCTTCACCATCTGGACGCTTGGCGAGGACTGCCTGCGGCGGTTGGGATTAAAGGAACAGCAGTGGAACGCGCCAGGGTTTAACTTGTTGCGCGCGCTGGGTTTCACTCCGGCGCAAATCGCGGAAGCGAACAACCATATCTGCGGCATGATGACTATCGAAGGTGCGCCACAGCTTAAGGAAGAGCACCTGCCGGTGTTCGACTGCGCCAACCGCTGCGGAAAGAACGGCCGGCGGTTCATCCACCACGAAGGCCACATTAAAATGATGTCGGTGGTGCAGCCGTTCATCAGCGGCGCGATCAGCAAGACGATCAACATGCCCAACGAGGTGACGGAAGAGGACATCCGCGACGCGTACATGATGTCCTGGCAGCTCGGGCTCAAGGCGAACGCGCTCTACCGCGACGGCTGCAAGCTGAGCCAGCCGCTCAGTTCGACCGCTGATGAGGAGAAAGGCGAGGAGACCGCCAAGCCCGTCGTCGAACCGGTAAGCCCGCAGCATGCGCGCACGCTGCAAATCCATGCGCCGATCCGCCGGCCGCTGCCGAGGAAGCGCCGCGGCATCACGGTGGAAGGCCGCGTGGGCGGGCACAAAATCTACCTGCGTACCGGTGAATATGCGGATGGGACGCCCGGCGAGCTGTTTATTGATATGCATAAGGAAGGCGCTAGCTTCCGCAGCCTAATGAACTGCTTCGCCATCGCCATCAGCAAAGGTCTGCAATACGGCGTGCCGCTGGAAGAATTCGTGGACACCTTTGTGTTCACGCGCTTCGAGCCCAGTGGCGTGT
>CAYXMN010000100.1:5107-9351 GCA_964465955.1 uncultured Planctomycetales bacterium | reverse complement strand
AGATGGTGGATATTTTTGCGAGCGACGCCACATACGCGGCGTTGCGGAAAGCGCAGCAGGGGCTCTTTGAGCGCTCACAGCTCATCGCCCAGAACCTGGCGAACGTCAACACCCCCAACTACAAGCGCCGCGACGTGAACTTCCAGGACGAAATCGCCGCCGCCCTCGACGCGACGCAGGATCAGCCGCGGGCGCAGCGCGCCAGCGCCGTGCTTGACACCGTGGCGGAAGAGGTCGTGGAGGAGCGGCTGTTCTACCGCCCCGACCTGGGCGGGGTGGACGTCGATCGCGAGATGGCCGAGTTCGCCAAGACGCAGATGCTGAGCCAGGCGACCACGCAGCTACTCGGCAAGAAGATCCGGACGTACCGTTCGGTGATCAAGGGCACGATGATTTAGGAGCGATAAATGCGCGACGACATGTTCAACATGCTCAACATCGCCACCAGCGGGCTCACCGCCCATCGCGAGTGGATGGACCTGATCAGCGGCAACATCGCCAACGCCGAAACCACCCGCACGCCGGAGGGCGGCCCGTTCCGCCGCCAGCTCGCGCTGTTCATGGAAATGGCGAACCAGGACGGCGCGCCGGGCGGGGTGAAGGTGCAGGAAGTGGTCGACGACGACAGCGAGCTGCGCAAGGTGTATGAGCCGGACCATCCCGATGCCGACCCGGAAGGCTACGTGGAGTATCCCAACGTGAACATCGTGATGGAGATGGTCGACCTGATCGCCGCCAGCCGCGCGTATGAGGCGAACTCCGCCGTGCTGGAGGCCGCCAAGAGCGGGTTTTTACGCAGCCTGCAGATTTTACAGAGCTAGGAGAGTGAAGGATGGATGCAATCGGGGGCATTAGCCCGGTGGACAAGCTGATCCAGGGAATTCAACCGCTCGCGCCGCAGGCGGGCGCGCCGGTGCAGGGGGGCCAGGGCGGCGTGCCGTTCGTGCAGGAACTGCGCCAGGCCGTCGACGAGATGCTCGGGCTGCAAAACCAGGCGGAACAGGCGCAGCAGGAGTTCGCCGCCGGGCGCATCACCGACATCAACGAGGTGGTGCTGGCGGTGCAGAAGGCGGATCTGGCGCTGAATTTCGCGCTGGAGCTGCGCAACAAAGTTATCGAGGCCTACCAGGAAGTCAGCCGGATGCAGTTGTAGTCTGCGCCGGCGGTGCAGCACGGCCCGCGTTGCCGGGTGCCAGGCTTGGAGAGAGGGTAAGCAGTGGAACAGCTAGTTGATCAACTGAAAGCGTTTTGGGGCAGGCTCGGCACGGTGCAGAAGGCCGTCGTCATCGGCATCCCGGCCTTGCTGATCATTGGCGCCGTCGCGGCGATCACTTCGGTCGTCTCCGCCCCGCCGGTGAAGGCCCCGCTGTTCGCCAACCTCGAACCGGTGGACGCCGCGCGCATTGTGGAGCAGCTCAAGAAGGACGGCATCGAGTACGAACTGACCAACGAAGGCCGCGACATCACCGTGCCGCTGTCCGACGTCTACGACCTGCGCCTGCAGATGGCGGCGTTGGGCCTGCCCCAGCACAACGTGGGCTTTGAGTTGTTTGACAAGCGCGAACTGGGCATTACCGAAAGCGAAACACAGGTAAAGAAGCAGCGCGCGATCCAAGGCGCGCTGGCTAAAACGCTGGAAGCGCTGGAGCCGGTGGACAGCGCGAGCGTGTTGTTGTCCATCGCCCCGGAATCGAGTTTCCTCAGCTCCGACAACCATTCCACCGCCTCGGTGACGCTGCATCTCAATCCCGGCGCGCGGCTCAGCCCGGCCCAGGTCCAGGGCGTGCAGTTGTTGGTGGCCCGCGCGGTACCGCGCCTGGGCGAGGATGACGTGGCGGTGATGGACGGCGCGGGCAACCCGCTCAAAGGCGAGGAAGACAGTCCCGAGAGCCAGATGGTTGCGTCGATGGAAGTCACGGAGCTGCAGCACAAGTTCCGCAGCCGCGTCGAGCGCGACCTGGAAGGCAAGATCATGCAGGTGCTGGAGAAGCCCTACGGCGTCGGCGCCGTGGCTCCCAGCGTGTCGGTCGACATCGACTTCACCAAGATGCACCGCGAGCAGGAGCGCTATGAGCCCGTGGTGGACGGCCAGGGCATCGAGCAGCGCGTGGAGGAGCATCGCTCGCGCAGCAACACCACTGAAGAGGACCTGGGCGGGATCCCCGGCACCACCAGCAATGTGCCCGGCTACCTCGGCATCAGCGCCGGCGGGACGGAGGGCAAGGAGGACAGCTCCTACGACCTGCTGGTGGATTACCTGGTGACGAAGGAAGTCACGCTGGAAGACCTGCCGCCCGGCGCGATCACCCGCCGCTCCGCCGCAGTGGCGCTGTCCACGGACACCTTCGACCCGGACACCAAGGCGGCGGTGGAAACCCTCGTCGCCAACGCCATCGGCGCGGACATGGAAGCCGGGGACAAGGTGGATGTGCAGGCTTTCGCGTTCAACGACACGCAGGCGGCCACGCTGCAGACCACGTTCGCCTCGCAGGAGCGGATGCGCGGGATTAGCAAGCTCGCCGGCTGGATCGCCGCGGTGGCGATTGTCGCGTTGGTGATGCTGATGCTGCGCTCGATGATCACGCAGATCTTCCCGCGCGATGACATGAAGCTCGCGCCGGAGGTGATCGGGCCGGAGGGGCAGACGCTGACCAAGGCGGAAGCGGAAGAACTGGCCCTGGCGAAGCTGGATGAGCTGAGTTCGACGCACCAAGACAAGATGCGCCGCGAGATCGAGCGGTTGATCGACACCAATCCGGAGCGGGTGACCAACCTGCTGCGCTCCTGGCTGCTGGAAGACAAGTAGGTGAGCGGGAAGGATAATCAACCATGGCTGAACGCAGGTTATCGGTAACTGATCTAAACGGCAAGCAGAAAGTGGCGATGCTGATCATCGCCCTGGGCCAGCGCATCTCGGTCAAGCTGCTGAAACTGCTCAGCGAGGAGGAGATCGAGGAAGTCACGCTGGAGATCGCTAACTTCAAGAAAATAGATCCGGACCTGCAAGAAGAAATCCTCACCGAGTTTTACAACCTGGCCGTGGCCCAAGAATACATCATGCAGGGCGGCGTGGAGTTCGCCCGCGGCATCCTCACCGACGCGCTGGGCGACGGCCGCGCTGACGAAATCATCGGCCGCCTGTCGAGCTTCCTGCGCGTCACGCCGTTCGATTTCCTCAAGCACACCGATTCGAAGCAGCTGCTCAGCTTCATCCAATCCGAACATCCCCAGACCATCGCGCTGATCATGTGTTATCTCGACCCCGCGGACGCCGCGCCGGTGATCGGCGGGCTGCCGCCGGAGATCCAAGTCGACGTGGCGCAGCGTATCGCCAAGATGGACCGCACCAGTCCGGAAGTGATTCGCGAGGTCGAGCGCGTCATCGAGCAGAAGGTCAGCGCCGTGATGACCACGGAGATTGCGCAAAGCGGCGGGGTGAAGAACCTGGTCGAAGTGCTCAACCGTGTCGACCGCAGCACTGAAAAAGCGATCATGGAGAACTTGGAGGACTCCGACCCGGAGCTGGCCGACGAGGTCAAGCGCCTGATGTTCGTGTTTGAGGACATCAAGATGCTCGACGACCGCGCCATCCAGACCGTGCTGGGCCAGGCCGACAAGAAAGACCTCGCGCTGGCGCTCAAGAGCGTGGGCGAGGAGGTCAAGGACAAGATCATGCGCAACATGTCCAAGCGCGCCGCCGCCAGCCTGCAGGAAGACATGGACTTCATGGGCCCGGTCCGCCTCAAGGACGTGGAGGACGCGCAGCAGCGCGTGGTCAACATCATCCGCCGCCTGGAAGACAGCGGCGAAATCATCATCGAGCGCGGCGGCGAGGGGGCGATGATCTAGCCCGCGCGGGGCTGGCAACACTATGGCCGGTGGAATCCTCAAAAAAGAGCAGGCGCGCCAAGGCGAGGCGGTGCAGCTCGGGGCGCGCTTAGGCGGCGCGCCGGCTGCGCCCGCGGGTGCCGGCGCGGAAAGCGCTCCAGCATCCGCCGAGTCCCAGCCGCAGCCCCGGCCCGCCGTGCGGCCGCTCTACCAGGAGCAGGTCAAGCGCGAGGCGCACACGGCGGCGGAGCAGATCAAGGCGCAGGCCCAGGATGAGGCGGCGGCGATTGTCGCTGAGGCCACGCAGGCCGCGGCGGCGCTCAAAGCCCAGGCGGAGGCCGAGGTGGCGCAATTGACGCAAGCCGCCGAGGAGAGCCTGGCCCAGCGTCAAGCGAACTTGGAGCAGCAGGTGCGCG
>CAYXMN010000100.1:0-5097 GCA_964465955.1 uncultured Planctomycetales bacterium | reverse complement strand
CGAACGTGCCGGCCCGATGCTGCGCGGCGCGCATTTCGGTGTCGATCGCGCGGCACGCGTCGCACTCGCAGAACCCGTGTCCGTCATTGACCGCGATACTGAACCCGTCGAGCTCCGGGCGCGCGGCGAACTGGGCCAGGAATATCAGGAGCGGTATCTCGCCGCGTTAAAAGCGCTGGAAGGCGCCGCGCACAGCATCCAAAAGCAGCATGCGGAGTATCTCGCCGCCATTGAGCAGCCGGCCTTCGAACTGGTGCTGGCGATTGCGCGCCAGGTGCTGGGCCGCGAGCTGGCCGACCCGGTGCGCAGCCTGCCGGCGCTGATCGCCCGCGCGTTCCAGCTCCTGCAGCCGCTGCAGCCGCTCAAGGTGAACGTCAGCCCGGCCACGTTCCACCGGCTCAGCGACAGCGAGCTGTTCACGCAGGCGCTGTCCCGCGAAGGGGTGCGCCTGGAGCGCATCGAGCTGGAGATCGACAGCCAGCTCGGCGACGGCCAGTTCCGCGCCGAATCCGGCGGCAGCTATGTCGAATGCGATCTGCCCGCGCTGCTGGCAGACCTGACCGAGCACTTGAGCAGCCAAGCCGGGCTTAACCTCGGGCTGGAGCGCGAGCCATGAGCAGCGCGCTCTACGCCGCGGCCCGCGGCTGGCTGGCCGGATTTGAGCCTCTAAAGCGCCACGGCACGGTGCGGCGCGTGACGGGGATGGTGGTGGAAGTCGCCTGCCCGCCGGTGTTTATCGGCGAACTGTGCTACCTGTCCAACAGCCGCCTGCCCGGGCCGTTGCCCTGCGAAGTCATCGGCGTCAATGAAGAGCGCGCGCTGGTGATGCCCTACGACTTTTCCAGCGACATCTCGGTGGGAACGGATGTGCTGACCACCGGGCGCAGCTTTGAACTTAACTTGAGCCCCGGCTACCTCGGGCGCATCCTCGACGGCCTGGGCCGCCCGCTCGACGGGAAGGGCCCCCTGCCCGCCGGCGCGCCGTACCCGGTGGAGCAAGCCCCGCCCTCGCCCTTGAACCGCCCCCGCATCCACGAGGCAATCCCCAGCGGCGTGAAAAGCATCGACGCGTTCACCACCTGGGGCAAGGGCCAGCGCCTCGGCGTGATGGCAGGCTCAGGCGTGGGCAAGAGCACCCTGTTCGGGATGATCGCGCGTAACGCGGCGGCGGACATCAATGTGATTTCGCTGATCGGCGAGCGCGGGCGCGAAGTGACGGAGTTCATCGAACGCGACCTGGGCGAGGAAGGGCTGCGGCGCAGCGTGGTGATCGCCGTGCCCAGCAACGAAAGCCCGCTGCTCAGGCTTAAAGGCGCGCAGATCTCGTTTTCCATCGCGGAGTTCTTCCGCGACGCGGGCCAGGACGTGCTGCTGTTGATGGACTCGCTGACGCGCTACGCCTACGCCTTGCGCGAGATCGGGCTGAGCCTGGGCGAACCTCCCACCACCCGCGGCTACACACCATCGGTCTATGCGCAGATCCCGCGCTTATGCGAGCGCGCCGGAATGAGCGACCTCGGCTCCATCACCGCGCTGTTCACCATCCTCGTCGAGGGCGACGATATGAACGAGCCGGTGGCGGACATCGCGCGCTCAGTGCTGGACGGGCACATCGTGCTTAGCCGCAAGCTGGCGACGGAGGGCCATTACCCGCCGGTGGACGTGCTGGAAAGCATCAGCCGCGTGATGCCGGACGTGGTTGCGCCGGAACATATGAAGGTCGCGCAGTGGGCGCGCGGCATCCTGGCCACCTACCGCGAGGCGGAGGATTTGATCAACATCGGAGCTTACCAGGCCGGCAACAACGCGCGGATCGACATGGCGTTGCGTTTTGTGGACCACATCCGCAGCTTCCTGCGCCAGGGCGTGGAGGAGCGCGTCGGCTACGCGGAGACGCTGGCCGCGCTGAAAGCAATCGCCGAAGAACAACTCCCGGTTTAATCCCTGGTTTAACCC
Organism: uncultured Planctomycetales bacterium; assembly: GCA_964465955.1. Classification (GTDB taxonomy): domain Bacteria; phylum 4484-113; class 4484-113; order 4484-113; family JAFGCY01; genus CAYXMN01. The sequence goes on along the minus strand of CAYXMN010000100.1, from coordinate 3,141 downwards.
AGGTTTTATCCACAGGACGGGGGTTGGTTGTTAAGATTTAGCCAGCGCCAGGGAGGGCGCCAACCAGAGCAAGTGGCATGCGGAAGTTTAAGTTCAGACTGCAAGGTTTGGAGAACATCCGGGAGATGGAGCTCGACACCTTGCGCCAGGAGTACGCTCAGCAGCAGGCCGAACTGCGCCGCCGCGAGCAGGAGCTGCTGTCCACCCGCGACACCCTCAATGCGACCTACACCGAGTTCATCAGGCAAAAGCAGCACAACACCGATCCGTCGCAGCTGCTGAGCTTGGAGAGCTACTCACTGGTGCTGCGCGACCAGCTCACCGCCTGCCAGGCCGGCGTGGCCCGGCAGCGCCAGGAACTTAGCCGGGCGCGCGAACGTCTCACCTCCAAGCACAAGGAAAAGAAAGTGCTGGAGAAATTCCACGAACGCCAGTTCACGAAGTATAGTCAATATATTGAACGTGAACAGCAGAAGGAATTAGATGAGACGGCAAGCAACAGCTACCAACAGAATCAAGCCTAAGCCGTGCTTCGCCCTCGTGGCGCTGCTGGCTTGCCTTTGCGCCGCCCCCGCCCTCGCCCAGGACGCCCCGCCCGAGCTTGAGCTGGGTAAAATCCAGGGCACCGACCTGCTGCGCGACGAGTTTCGCGCGCGCGGCCTGGCGCAACTGGCGGCTATCGCGCTCAACGCGCTGGCCTACTACGAGATCGAAGGCGAATATCCCAAGGACTTCTACGAGTTGCGCAACTCCGACGCGTGGAATATCGAAGTGAACAACATGTTCACCGGGCGGCCGGTGCAGGCGGTGTTTTACGAGCCGCAGGAGGACGACCTGACCGGTGCGCCGCCGCTGGACGTGATCTCGATCGATATCCCGGACAACATCGCGCCGATTGGCAGCGCCACGGATAATACAGGGTCCTTCGATCCGGCCCGGATGGGCGAGCTGCTGGGCAATAAGCCGGTGGAAAACATCAACCGCGTCGATCCGCGCAAGGTGGACGACCCCGAGCCGGGGGAGGTGTTTTACTACACCGCCAACGGCCTGCTGCAACTGGTGATGTTCGCCCCGGACGGAACCTTCACGGAGTATGTCGACGAGTCGCCGAACCGCTCCTGGCTGGCGCGCTTCCGCACCAACGCCATGGCGGCGACCTGGCCCGGCGACTTGTTTGCCGCCGAAGTGCTGTTCTATCTGGAGCAGTTGCTGCCGCAGTATTACAACCTGGCCAAGTTCATGGGCGATCAGGAAACCACGCCGCGTCCCGCTTTCACGGACATGGGCGGCGATGAGCTGATCCTGCTGGCCGACGAGCTGGGCATCGTCCCCCTCAACCCGGTCAGCAAGGAGCCGCTCGCCCTAAGCAGCGGCGAGCTGGCGGACGGCGATCTATGTGAGCCCGATCCGGCGGCGCGCAGCCCGCTGCACATCTGTCTGCCCAGCGGGCGGGTGCTGGCGCTGGCGGACCTCCGCGCGGGGGCGAAAGAACCGGATCAGGCCGTCGCGCAGGAAAAACCCGATCCCGGCTATAAGCGCCGCGGCGAAAACGCGGAGAAGCCGAAAGCGCCGCCGATGGGCGGGCGCGGGTAACCTAAACCAGCTGATCCTGTCAGCAGCGCGCGGCTCTAGAATTAAGAGCTCACACCCGGCTGGCGCATCGCCGGTGAAAGTACGATAATGAACCGGCCCGCCCGATAGCACGATATATGGGCACTCGCCCTAACTTCTGAAAGGCAAGAGGAACCATGAGCCAGCCAGCCGGATCGAAGACCATGCAGGTGCTTGATGCGTTACGCGTAGTCAAGCTGCCCGCCACCGACGCCGATATCGTCTCCCTCGGCCTCGTCAAAGACTTGGTGATCCAAGACGATCAGGTGCAATTCACCCTGGCCCTGCCCGGCGATCTGCTGCCGCAGGCCGGCGGGGTGAAAATGCAAGCCGTCCAGGCGCTGCACGGCGTGGAGTGGATCGAGGGCGTGGCGGTTGACGTGCGGGACGGCTCGCTGGCCCCGCCGCCCCCGCCGCCCGCGCCGGACGGGCACTCCCCCGCCCAGGCCCACGGCCATGGCGGCGGCGCAGGTAAGCCGATGCCCCAGGTCAAGCATGTGATCGCCGTCGGCAGCGGCAAAGGGGGCGTGGGCAAAAGCACCGTCGCGGTGAACTTGGCGCTCGCGCTGGCCGGCGCCGGGCAGCGCGTCGGTTTGCTGGACGCGGATGTCTACGGCCCGAGCGTGCCGTTGATGCTCGGCCTCTCCGGCCACCCATACATCGATGAAGAAGAGCGCATCCTGCCGCCCGAGAAGCACGGTCTCAAGATCATGAGCATGGGCTTGCTGCTCAAGCCCGATCAAGCGGTTGTTTGGCGCGGGCCGATGGTGCACGGCGTGGTGCAGCAGTTCCTGTCCGATGTGGCATGGGGCGAGCTGGACTTCCTCGTCGTCGATCTGCCGCCGGGCACGGGCGACGCTCCGCTGTCCCTGACCCAAGCCCTGCCGCTGACGGCCGCCGTGGCGGTGACCACCCCGCAGGATGTGGCGGCGAGCATTGCCAACAAAGCGATGAGCATGTTCGACCGCATGGGCATCCGCATCGTCGGTTTGATCGAAAACATGAGCTATTTCACCTGCCCGGACACCGGCAAGCGCTACCACATCTTCGGCGAGGGGGGCGGGAAACGCCTGGCCCAGGAAGCCGGCGTGCCGTTCCTGGGGGAGGTGCCCATCGATCCGCGGATGTGCGAGGGCGGCGACAGCGGTTCGCCGATCATGGTGGCGCACCCCGATAGCGAGCTGGCAGCGACGTTCCGCACGATTGCCGGGCAGCTGATTGAAGAGACCGGGGCGTAAGATCAGGTACAATCCCTTGATCACGTCAGGGAGTCGTACTAAATGAATCTGGCCCAGCAGTTCCACGAAATCGCGCACAGCCACCATGACCGCATCGCGCTGATCGACGGCGCCCAGCGCTACACCTTTAGTGAGTTAAGCCACGCCGTCGACCTGATGGCGGCGCATCTCGCCTCGTTAACCAAGCAGGAGGCGGTGGCGGTGTTCCTGCCCACCTCGGCGGCGTTCGTCATCGCGGCCTACGGCGCGTTCCGCGCGGGGCTGGGCGTCCTGCCCATCAACCTGCTCGTCA
>CAYXMN010000099.1:0-9365 GCA_964465955.1 uncultured Planctomycetales bacterium | reverse complement strand
GTCTTGTCCCGGCCCGCTCTTAGTTTAGCTTCACGACCTTGCGCTTGCCCACTTGCAGGATCGCGCCGGGTTTGTGCTCGTACACCGCATATCCTTTGATGGTGGGTTTCACTGGGACTCCGTCCAGCTTAACGCCGCCTTGCTCGATGAGCCTGTTGGCTTCTTTGTTTGAAGTGACTAAACCATGCTGCACTAGCAGCTCAGCGAGCTTGACAGGTTCGTCAGAGTGGATGAACTTCGGCTTTACCTGAATCTCCTCCACATCCTCCGCCGCGACCTGGCGCTCCTGCACGGTGCGCCTAAAGTGCTCCGCCGCCGCGTCCGCCGCCGCCGCGCCGCAGTAGAGCGCGGTGAGGCTGTGCGCCACCCACTTCTTCACCTCCATCGGCTCGGCGGCGATGCGCGCCTTCCACGCGTCTTTTTCCGCCTGCCGCGCGGGCACCGCGATGTCGATGTAGTGCGCGATCATCTCGTCGCTGATGCGCATCGTCTTGCCGTACATGTCCTCGGGCGTGTCGAGCACATCGATGGTGTTGCCCCAGCTCTTGCTCATCTTGCGCCCGTCCGTGCCCATCAGCAGCGGGCAGGTCAGCATCACGTGCGGCCCGCGCACGCGCAGCCCCGCCGGATCACCCTGCGCGTAGAGCGGGTGCGGCTCGCGCCCGAGCTTCTCGCCGAAATACTTCTGCAGAATGCGCCCGGCCAGCAGGTTGAAGTGCTGGTCGTAACCGCCCACCTGCACGTCGCAGTTGAGCGCGTAGGCGTCATAGCCCTGCATCAGCATGTACAGGCACTCGTGCAGGCGCACTCCCGCGCCGCTTTCCAGGCGGTTGCGGAAGTCCTGGCGCGCCACGACTTGGCCGAGGGGGAACTGCGCCGCCAGCTCGGCAATCTGGGCGAACCGTAGCTCCGCCAGCCAGCTGCCGTTAAAGCGCACGATGGCGCCTAGCTCAGTCACCGTGCCGCTCGCATAGGCTGCTGCGCGTGTATCTTCGTGTAGCAGCCGGTACGCCTGGGACGTGTAGAACTTGGCGGTCTCCAGTACGCGCGCGTGGGTGAGCTGCTCGCGCTCCTTGTTAACACCGGAGGGGTCGCCGATGGTGGCGGTGTAGTCGCCGATCAGGAAGATCACCTGGTGGCCGAGCTGCTGGAACTTGCGCAGAAACACGACGGGCACCATGTGGCCGATGTGCAGGCTTTCGCGCGTCGGGTCCGCGCCGATGTAGATGCGCAGCGGCCAGTCCGGGCTGCCCTTGGCCTTGAGCTTGGCGGACAGTTCGAGCTTGGCCTTCAGCTCAGCGCGCATCTGGGCGCGCAGCGTGTGTTCGCCGGTGGGACGGGCGCCCCGCCCGCCGTCCATTACCTCCGCGGACGAGGCGTCCGCGCCACCGTCTTCGACCAGCCCGCCCTCGTCCGCGAAGTATGTACCCTCCAGCAGCCAGGCGAGCTGCTCATCCAGCGTGAAAGCGGCCAGGTCCAGTTCATGCGTTGCCATAGCCCCTAATTGTACCCGGCGCGGTGATTCGTAGGGGCCGGATTAATCCGGCCCTTCATCCCACGGGCGGCATGAATGCCGCCCCTACTCCGTACCCGGCCAGGTTGTGCTCGCCGGACGCTCCGTGGGCAGCGCATAAACCTCCACGGTGTTGCCCATCGGGTCGCGCACCGGGAAGCTCCAGTAGCTATCCTGCGCCCAGAACGGCACTGCGCTCCAGGTGGGCGCACCCGCTGCCGTAAGCCGCCGCGCCACGGCGTCGAGCTGCTCTGGCGGCACGCCGACGCTCCAGCTCACACGCGGCAGGACGCCGCCCATCCAGCCCGGCTGATCGCTCCATGCTTCAAGCACCTCGACCGGGTTCTCCGCGGCGAACACCATGAAGCGCAGGCCGCCGCACATCAGGCAGAAGTAGTAGCCCTCCATGTCGTCGCTGATTTGCATGCCGAGTAGATCTACGTAGAAGTGGCGCATCGCCGCCACGTCGTTGCAGTACACATAGACGAAGTCCACCTTGGCTGTCGCAGCTTCCATCGCGGCTTCCTCCTGCTCCTCCGCACGCGCCGGGGCGGCCCCGAGCATGATCAACACAGTACCTAGCAGCAAACCTAAACACACCCGCATGTCCTACCTCCAAGACTCAAATCAAGCGGCGCATGCACGCCGGGGTACGTCGTACCCAGATTGTTTCATATGAAAGATAGACGGATCAAACCGCAGCGATGTAACGGCGGGGGCCATACGCCGCTACCGATTCGCGCTGGCCCGGCGCTACAATTACCGCCATGCCTGTCATCGGGATCAGTGTGGAGCGGCTGCACCGGCTGCTCAATGTGGACGCCACCGCGGGCCAGGTCGAGGCTTGGCTGAACCAGCTTGGCTGCGACGTGGACGGCGTGACGGAGGTGATCCGCTATAAGTCCAAGCACTCGGACAAGGTGATCGAGGTGCTGCCGAGCGAGACGCTGCCGTTGACCGATGACGTGAGCGGCGTGAGCGTGGAGCGCGCCACCGACCTGTGGGAGCTGCTCGGCGGCGAGACCGTGGTGCGCCTCGACCTGCTGCCGGTGCGCCCAGACCTGTTCGACGCCGGCGGCCTGGCGCGCGCGTTGCGCGGCTACCTCGGGCGCGAGACCGGGCTGAAGGACTACGCCGCGGGCGAGCCGGCCTGGCGCGTGGAGGTGGACGCCCGCCTCGCCGACCCGCGCTTCAAGCGCCCGCTGATCCAGTGCGCGATCATCCGCAATATCACCATCGACGACGAGACGCTGCGCGCGATCATGAAGCTGCAGGAAAACCTGCACTGGGCGCTGTGCCGCGATCGCAAGTTCGCCAGCCTCGGCGCCTACGACCTCGCGACGCTGGCGGGCCCGGTCAGCTACACCCTCGTTCCCCGCGACGACTTCCGCTTCACTCCGCTGTTCTGGGGCTCTAAGGAGCCAGTCAGCCCAGGCGTGATGCTGGCGGAGCACCCCAAGGGCCAGGCGTACGCGCACCTCGTGGCCGGGCTGGAGCTGCTGCCCGCGCTGATCGACGCCAAGGGCCAGGTCTTAAGCTTGCCGCCGGTGATCAACTCCGACGAGACGAAGGTCACCACGCGGACGCGCGAGCTGTTCCTCGATGTGACGGGCTCGAACTTACCCGTCGTGACCAAGGCGCTGGCGATCCTGGTGACGAGCATCGCCGAGCTGGATCCCAGCGGCCAGGCGCGGATCGAGCGCGTGGAAATCAAACACTACGACCGCACTGAAGTGACGCCGGCGCTGGCGCTGGAGGAGTTCACGGTGGACCCGGCCCGCGCCGCGCGCACGCTGGGGCTCGAACTCGCGCGGGCGGACTGCGCCGCGCTGCTGGAGAAGATGCGCCACGGCGTAGCCGATCCCGGCGGGGACGCGCCACTGACCGTGCGCGTCGCGGCGTACCGCAACGACATCATGCACGAGGCGGACCTGATCGAGGACATCGCCATCGCCTACGGTTACCACAACATCACGCCCACGCTGGTGCCGACTTTCACGCCGGGGCGCGCGCTGCCGCAAAGCCAGCGCACGCGGCTCGCGGCGCAGGCGCTGACCGGCCTGGGATTCATGGAAGCCTTGAGCCTGGTGCTGACCAACGAGCGCGACCACTACGAGCGGCTGCGGCGGCCCGTGCCGGAGCGGCGCGCCACAGTCGCCAACCCCGCCAGCGTGGAACAGACGATGCTGCGCGAGCACCTCTATAGCCCGCTGCTCGCCGCGCTCGCGCGCAACACCGACCACCCGCTGCCGCAGCGCATCTTCGAGGCGGGCGACGTCGTGACTTATGCCGGCGTGCCGGCGGACCAGCCGCGGCCCCAGGAGCGGCGCCTCGTCGCGGCGGCGCTCTGCGCGGTGCGCGCGGGCTATGCCTTGGGGCGCTCCGTGCTCGACGCGCTGCTGTACGAACTAAAGCTCGCGGGCGACTACCGCGCGGCGGACAACCCGTCGGCGATCCCCGGCCGCGCGGCGCAAGTGGTGGACGCGGACGGGCGGGTGCTCGCCGAGGTGTTCGAGGTGCACCCGGAGGTCTTGGAGCAGTGGAAGATCGGCAACCCGGTGGTGCTGCTCAGCCTGGATCTCGGTGAGACGGAGTATCATTAGCAGCGTGGGGTGCGCGGTCCGCGTAGGGGCGAAGCCATGCTTCACCCTCAGGGTGAGGAGCCGGGCCGTGAGGCCTGGCAGCGGAATCACACGCGGCCTTACGGCCGGGCGGCCGCCATCTCCCTTTCCCTTGAGGTAGGATCAGACCCATGGAACACGGCTCGGGAATATACGGCACGACGATTCTCGCGGTGCGCCGCGACGGCCGGACCGCGCTGGGCGGCGACGGCCAGGTGACGCAAAATCAGACAGTGCTCAAGGGCACGGCGGTCAAGATCCGGCGTTTGCAGGAGGGCCAAGTGCTGGCGGGCTTCGCCGGGGCGGTGGCCGACGCGCTGGCGCTGTTCGACCGCTTCGAGGCCAAGCTCAAGGAGTTCAACAGCCTGCGCCGCGCCGCCGTCGAGCTGGCCAAGGACTGGCGCACCGACCGCTACCTGCGGCGCTTGGAGGCGATGCTGATCGTCGCCGACGCGGACGCGCTGCTTTTAGTCTCCGGCACGGGCGAGGTCATTGAACCCGACGACGCCTGCCTGGCGGTGGGCTCGGGCGGCAACTTCGCGCTGGCCGCCGCGCGCGCGCTGCTGCGCCACACCGACTTGAGTGCGCGCGAGGTGGTGTCCGCCTCGCTGACCATCGCCAGCGAGCTGTGCGTGTATACGAACAATCACCTGACGATTGAGGAAGTGGGGTAGCTATCCATGGCGGTAGCCGGGACTTCAGGCCTGGTGTAATGTCACGCCATCCCGGCCTAAAGGCCGGGCTACCGCTACGCCGGCAGCTCGAGCAGCCCCCGCAGGTACGGCGCCAAGACGTGCGCGCCGTCGCCCGCCAGCTGCTCGTCCGCCGCCGCGACCACTGCCGCGCTGGCGCCCGGCATCGCGACGCCGTGCCCGGCCCAGTTAAGCATCGCGAGATCGTTGACGTCGTCCCCCGCCGCCAGCGTCCGCTCCTGTTCAAGGCCCAGCTCGCCGGCGAATTGCGAAAGCGCGTCGCCCTTGTTGGCCAGCGGGTGGAACAGCTCCAGCGCCATGATGCCCAGCAGCGGCCAGCGTACCGCCAAGGCCAGCACGCGCCCCGTAAAGCGCGCCGTGATCGCGTCGCGCAGCGCCAGCACCACCTCGTCCGGCCCCGGCATCGCGATTTGCGTGATCGGCGCGCCGTCGAGCTGCGCCGCGGAGGCGATGCGCCGGATGCGGAACCCGTGGCGCACCGCGTACTCCTCCAGCTCCGGCGTGGGCTGGCGGTCGAGCAGGTAATACTCGAAACCTGCCTCGTGGCTGTTGACGTAAAAATTCGCCGAATACGGCGCGAGCAGGTCCGCCACCGGCCGGATCAGCTCCGGATCGAAGCGCCGCGCGCCGGTCAGCCGCCAGCCGGGGTAGTCCCAGCGCAGGCAGCCGGAGTTGGTCGCCACCGCGCACGGCAGGTCCAGCGTGTCCAGGTGTTGCGCGGTGGTGGCCGGGCGGCGGCCGGTTAAAAACGCCAGGGCGATGCCCGCCGCGTGGCAGGCGCGTAAGGCGTCCGCTGTTTCGGGTGGGATGGTGTTGGCGTTGTTCACGACCGTGCCGTCGAGGTCGAGGGCGATAAGTTTAGGGCGCAAGCGCGGTGGCACAGGCAAGCATTATACCGGCGGGTGGGACTGCCAGGTCTCGAGAATAGTGGTAGAATCTCGGGCTAGAGCAACCTATGGGAGCGGGTTTCGCGCGCGAATGCGCGCGGCGCGCGCCTGGGATGCCAGCATTCGACACCAGGCAAGGTTATCCTTATGAGCACTGACTTAGCGATTGGCATCGCCGGTTCGGGCGGCGACGGCGTCGTCCTGTTGGGCGAAATGATGGCCAAGGCCGCCGCGAAGGTGGGCCTGCACGCGGTCCTGACGAAGAGCTTCGGCCCGCAGATCCGCGGCGGCGAAAGCTCGAGCCGGATCCGCATCAGCACCAACCCTTTAAGCTACAGCGGCGACAAAATCGACGCGCTGATGCTGTTCCACTGGGCGGACCTCGCGCGCTTCAAGAGCGAACTGCAGCTCAAACGCGACGCCGAGATCATCGTTGACACCGCGGACACGACTCCGGTAGCGGAGATTCCGCTGCCGGAAGTCTGGAAGGAGCGCATCCGCCGCGTCCCCTTCGAGCAGATTGCGGCGGACGCCGTCGGCTCCAAGCAGGCCAAGAACATGGTGATGGCCGGCGTGGCCTGTGCCTTGTTCAACTGGCCCGAGGAAGGCATTGAGCAGTATTGCCGCCAGCGCTTTAAGAAGTACGGCCCCGAGGTGATCGAGAACAACCTCAAGGCCGTGCAGGCCGGGCGCGACTGGACCAAGGCCAATATGGCGGATGTCAAACCTAAATTCCGCGTGGAATACAAGGTGGGCGAGCCGCGCGTTTTCATCAGCGGCAATGACGCGGTGAGCTTCGGCGCGCTGTGCGCGGGCTGCCGCTTCATGGCGGGCTATCCCATCACGCCCGCCACGGAGATCCTGGAATTCATGGCCCGCGAGCTGCCGCGCTTCGACGGCGTCTGCGTGCAAGCCGAGGACGAGATCAGCGCGATCTGCATGGTGGTTGGCGCGTCGTTCTCGGGCATCAAAGCGATGACCGCCACCTCCGGGCCGGGGCTCTCGCTCAAGTCGGAGGGCCTCGGGCTGGGCGTGATCGCCGAGTTGCCGTTGGTGATCGCGGTAACCCAGCGCGGCGGCCCGTCCACCGGCTTGCCGACCCGCACCGAACAAAGCGATTTAAACATTTCAATCTACGGCGGCCACGGCGACTGCCCGCGCGTGGTGCTGGCGGCGACCAACGTCACCGAGTGCTACGAGCTGGCCCACACCTCGTTTGAGATCGCCGAGCGCTACCAGACGCCGGTCATCCTCCTGCTCGATCAATTCCTCGGCCACTCCTCGATGACCTGCGAGGGCCTGAACATGCGCCACCGCGACCCGAAAACCGAGCAGAGCTGGTATCTGGCGAACTACCGTCCCGAGCTATGGGACGAGGCGAAGTACGGCCCCCTCGACCAATATCTGGCCAGCGCCGAGAACCCGTTCCAGCGCGTCATCCCCAGCCCGGCGGAACTCGCCGCCGCGCGCTATTTGCGCTTCAAGCAGACCGACACTGGCGTGTCGCCGATCACCTTCCCCGGCATGCCGGGCGGCGAATACATGTCGGTCGGCATTGAACATACCGAGCGCGGCATCCCGTCGGGCAACACCGTCGAGCACCAGGCCCAAAGCGAGAAGCGCTACCGCAAGTTCGAGTGCATCGCCCGCGACTATGTGCTGTTCGACCGCTGCGGCGCCGACAAGCCGAAGTTGGGCATCCTGACCTGGGGCTCAACCTTCGGCGTGTGCGAGGAGATTTGCAACCTGCTGAACAACGCCGGCCTGCCCACCGAGGTGCTGGCGCCCCAAATCCTCTTCCCGCTGCCCTGGAAGCAAATGCAGGAGTGGATGGACGGCCTGGATGCGCTGTTGATCGCGGAGTGCAACTACTCCGGGCAGTTCTACCACTACATCAAGGCGTCCCTCGACATGCCGGGCAAGACCCACCACTTCAGCCGCGCGGGCGGTTCGCCGCTGACGCTGGCCGAAGTGCTCAATTTCATCCGCTACAACGTGGACATGCCGGAGGAAGTCGATCAGCAGATGATCGAAGACCGGCTTAACTGGTAAGGAGATAGCGATGGCCGACACGACAACCACAGTGGAAACGAAGGAACGCAAAGGCTTCCGCGGCGACGTCAAGCCGATCTGGTGCCCCGGCTGCGGCGACCACGCCGTGCTCAACTGCCTGGTCAAGGCGCTGGAGGAGCTGCAGCTCTACACCCACGACGTCGCGGTGATCAGCGGCATCGGCTGCTCCTCGCGCATTCCCGGCTATTTAAACTGCTACGGCTTCAACACGATCCACGGCCGCGCACTGCCAATCGCCACTGGGCTCAAGTTGTCGCGCCCGGAGATCACGGTGGTCGCCGCGGGCGGCGACGGCGACGGCTTCGCCATCGGCGGCAACCACGCGATGCACGCCGCACGCCGCAACATCGATTTGACCTACATCATGATGGACAACGGCATCTATGGCCTGACCAAAGGCCAAGTTTCGCCGACCACGCCGCTGGGCTATAAGACCAAGACCACGGCGTACGGCGCTTACGAAAACCCGATGAATCCGCTGGCCGTGATGCTGGCTTATGGCACGACGTTCGTGGCCCAGGCCTTCGCCGCCGACATGAAGAAGCTGCAAGCGCTGATCGTTGAGGCGATCAAGTACCCCGGCTTCTGTTATATCAACGTGATCAGCCCGTGCGTGACCTATCGCGGCGGCTCGGTGATCTACAAGGAATTGCAGCCGCTGCTCGCGCCTATCCCGGCGGAACACGATGTGACGGACTGGGTGGCGGCGCATCAACTGGCCGTGGACCAAAGCAAGATTCACGTCGGCGTCCTGTACAAGGAGCGCCGCGAGACGTTCCTGGAAGCGCAGGCCGGACTGAGGCACCGCGCGCCGCACTCCGAGGCCGCTAACCTGGCGGATATCCTCAAGGCGTACAAGTAAGCGCGGCGCGGAACGCATTGCCTGAGGAGTAATACAGAATAACCAACGGCGGGTCCCTGGCCCGCCGTTTTTGCTTGGCATGAGCGTCCGCGTTAAGGTCTGGCTGCGGATCATGATTGGTGGTGCCGGTTGACGGGAGTGAGGCTGGATTCACCACACGGCTTACGCGGTCTGGTGCTACTGCGATTGCTGCTCTCAGCGTGCGCGCCGGTGGACGGCTGGTTACAGCTTGTCAGTTACCACGTCAAGCGCGTTGTGCTGATTGATGATTGCAGGCCTGCTGCGGAGAATTCGATTTCCCAGGCTAGTCGCGCTGCGCGATGATCTGGAACCGCGCTGCCTCCAGCATGGTGTGCCCAGGGTGCTCGGCCATCGCGTCCCGCGCCATAGGCCTGAAGCGTCGCAGACGTCGCCCCGCCCGCGAGCTGAAGAAACGCAACCCGCCCCCGGCTGGTGGCTGGCAGCGCGGAGGCGGGTATTCATCAAGCGATTCCACCGTCAAGACTGAACTAATCCGGTTGTAACACTCGGTTACTGCATCCTAATCCTTTTCCAATCCCAATCCAGTTCTAGGCTTAAACGTCCTCAACTCCGGGGCTGCTTATTGCAACAGCTGCAACACAGACTGCGGGAGCTGGTTCGCCTGGGCCAACGCCGCCACGCCAGCCTGCAACAGGATCTGGTTGCGGGTCATGG
>CAYXMN010000098.1:8702-9540 GCA_964465955.1 uncultured Planctomycetales bacterium | reverse complement strand
CGATCCTGGGTAAGTCCATCGAGTTGCTGACCGAGAACCTCAAGGAGCTGGTTACCGTCGACCAAGACAGCATCGACCAGACGTTACAGGTGGAAATTGAGCCGTTCCCGACTGTCGATCTCGGCGTGTTCCAAGAACTGCTGGCTGCGATCCGTAATCACGAAAGCATCGTTATCAAGTACTTCTCAGGACAAAAAGCTGTCGTCGTGGAGAAGCCCTGCGATCCTTATCACTTGCTCAACTTCAAGGACAACTGGTACCTAGTGGCGTTTTGCCATGAAAAGCAGGACTACCGCGATTTCCTCTGCAGCCGCATCATGGAAGTAGAGCACAGCAACGTCACCTTCCTGCCCGACCCGGACTTCTCACTGGAAGAACACAAGCGCGAGAGCCAATTGTTCGCCGCTGAAGCGCCGGCGGTGGAAATCATTGCCGAGTTCGACAAGTATGCCGCGCACTGGATCCGCCTCAAGGAAATCCACCCCTCACAAAAGGTGCTGGAGCGCAGCGACGGCAGCCTGGAAGTAAGCTTCCAGGTGTCGAGCCTGGAAAACATCATGCGCTGGATCTTGAGCTTCGGCGAGCATGCACGCATCTTGGCTCCGCTGGAATTGCAGGAGCGCGTGCGGCGCACGATCAGCCGCATGAACTACCTCTACAACAGGTTCTAGGCGTGATCTCCGGCATCGGCATCGACTCCATCGAGATCGCGCGCATCGCGCATGCCTGCCAGCGCAACCCGGCGTTTCTGCGCAAGATGTTCACCGAGGCGGAGCAGGCGCGGGCGGCGCTGAAACTGAGCACGCCGTACGAGCACCTGGCCGCCTGCTTCGCCGCG
>CAYXMN010000098.1:0-8692 GCA_964465955.1 uncultured Planctomycetales bacterium | reverse complement strand
TCGGTGACCAAGATGAGCGAGAGCAACAAGGTCTGCTTCGCCGCGCGCGAGGCGTTTTTCAAGGCGACGCAGGTGTGGTACCGGCGTCAGAACGTCAGCGTGGGCCAGCACCCCAGCGGCGAGCCGTACTACATCCTCAGCGCGGAGATCGCGGCCCAGCTCGGCGCGCGCCGTGTGCTGCTCAGCCTGACCCACGACCGCACCCACGCCAGCGCGGTCTGCGTGTGCGAGGAATTACCCTAGACGATTTTTATAGGCTGGGTTTCCATTCCGCTTACGAAAACACATATATCATCAGCAGCTGTGGAATTACAACTACAAGAGCAATAATGCCCAGTGAATATACGAGTGCAATCAAGGGTTTTCTTCTGTGTTGGATGAACCACCAGACCAGATAGCATGCAATCGCTAGAGCCAGCATAGCGAATGTGATTCCCTCTGCCTGGATTCGTTCCGGTGTGGGATTCACCGCAATAAATCCGTCAGGGGTCATTTCGGAGTAGAACGTACTTGCATATGGAGATAATCCTAAAGTTGTGAATGCTATCAATCCGCATTCTACCATGGCATAGACTAGCACCAGCGCTAATAGCCAGTTCACAACTTCCAAGATTATGCGCCTGCCTTTACCCTCGCCAGTCATCGGTTCACTCTCCCCATTAGGTTCGATAGATTGTAACCAGTGGCAAGTGGACTGCGACCCGCTGTTTCAAAAGTCCGTGGGTCGTGGACCCACGGCTACCGGGCTAATATAGCCTTGTCCTTGTTTACCTTCCTGCTTACCTGCCAGCAGGAACCCACGCCAGCGCGGTCTGAGTGTGTGAGGAGGGGTAACGATACCCCTGGTGTATGATCCAGTGCATGGCGATTGAATCTAGTCAGCCACCGGGAACAGGAATAGATAATAAGGCAGTTAACAAAGTACGCACACGTGCTGCAAAATGGATTCTACTGATTGGTGCGATCCCGATTGTTATATTTCTTGGACCCACCATCATAGTGTTCCTCGGGTATCAATGTGCTGCTGTTCGATTCAATCAAGAATATCCTTTCAACACAGCAAGAATCATAGACGCTAATACACTTGAGGTATACCCGTCCCTTATACAACCAATATGCATAGTCTTAGCATCTACAAAGGTTTCGATTAACTCGCCGAAAGACCTTTATCCGACATCAGTCCAGCTAACGCCTGAAAAGCTGCGAGTTGGCTCCTTCAACCTCACTCCCGAATTATGGTGGTGTGAGCCTGACGCAGGATTGGAAATGCCAGAGAACTCTCTTGAGGCTGTCTGGTTGCCATTGGGCGGCGCAGAAATCGGTATGAGAACTCAATACAAGGTAACCAGCAAGGTTGCTGGCCTGCAGCAACTTCTCAACGACAAGGAGATCATCATCGTGATGATATCGGAGACTGATAATGGAACGAAGGCTCTGTTGATTCCCGAGAACAGTATACGTTGAGCAGTGTTACTGTAATGAGTCATTTGCACCACGAAAAAAGGGCAGCATAAATGCCGCCCCTACAAGTTGGGTTCTCAAACTAACTCGAACCAGCCTATCCTTCCTGCTCCTCGGCCAGCTCGCAGTCCGCCAGCAGCGGCAACCCTTCCAGCAGCGCCGCCCCAGCGGGCGCCTCGCCGCTGCTCACCGCCACCGCATCCACGTTCGCCGTCGCTAAGAGGTCGCCGCGCACGCTGTCGAGCCAGGCCGGCTGGTAGCGGTGCTCCCAGCCCTCAGCCAAGTACACCGTCAGCAGCGCCACCGGCTTCTTGATGCTCACGTTGCGCTCGCTCTTCCACTTGCGCACCAGCGCTAAGAGGTCGCACAGCAGCGCGCCTTCCTTCAGCGCTGTCTCGCTGCCCTGCACCGCCAAGGCGCGCGGCCAAGGCGCGACGTGGATGCTGGGCTTGCCCTGCCACTGCGCGAAGTACCAGCTCCAGCATTCCTCGGTGACATGCGGCAGCACCGGCGCGAACATGCGCAGCGCGGCGCTGAGGCTTAAGTACAGCGCGGCCTGGGCCGAGCGGCGCAGCTCGTCCGTAGAGGCGCCGGGGTGCGCGGAGAGCACGCGCTCGTCTCCATAGAGGCGGCCCTTGGACAGTTCGAGGTAGTTGTCGCACAGGTCGGCCCAGAAGAACTCCTCGGCGGCCAGGCGCGCGTCGCCGAATTCGTACTCCTCGTTGGCCTTGGTCGCGCGCTCGACAGCCTTGCTCAGGCGCGCGAGGATCCAGCGGTCGGTGGAATAGGTGGCCAGGGAAGCGAGGTTGGTTTCAACGGTAGCGGTGGACCCAGTACATTCGGTTTGGGGAGCGGCGGACTCTGTGCCGCCGGTTCCGGCGCCAGAGACGGCGCCGCTACCCGGCTGGGTTGGATCAAAGTCCAGCAGGTGCCGCAGGGCGAACTTCGTTGCGTTGAAAATCTTGTTGATCAGACGCTTGCCCTCGGTCAGGCTCTGCTCGTCATAGATGGTGTCCGTGCCCAGCTTGCAGCCGCTGCTCCAGTAGCGCAAGCCGTCGGCGCTGTACTTCTGCACCATCTCCGCGGGCGTCACCACGTGGCCCTTGCTCTTGCTGATCTTCTGCCCGCGCGCGTCCTGGGCGTGGCCGCTGATCACGATGTCTTTCCACGGGATCTCGCCGAAGTGGTAGTACGCCTTGGTGATGGTGTAGAACGCCCAGGTGCGGATGATGTCGTGGGCTTGCGGGCGCAGGCTGAACGGGAACAGCGTGTCGTGGCGCGCCTGCGTCTCTGCGTCGCTCGCGCCGAGGCGCAGGTGCGTGTTGAGCAGCGGCGTCACCGAGCTGGTGGCCCAGGTGTCCATCACGTCCGGCTCGGGGATTAGGGCCGTAGTGGCGAAGCCATGCTTCGCCCGTTCTGCATCGTTATCTACATCCTGGGCGAAGCATGGCTTCGCCCCTACGGGCTTGTCCACCAGCGGGTTCACCGGCAGCTGCGCCGGGCTCGCCAGCACGATGTTGCCCGCGGCGTCATACCACACCGGGAACGGCACGCCGTTGTAACGCTGGCGGCTGATGCACCAGTTCTGGTTCAGCCCTTCCACCCAGTGCTCGAAGCGCTTGAGCATGTAGTCCGGGTGCCACTTCACCTTGCGGCCCTGGGCCAGCAGCTCTTCCTTGTGGTCGAGCAGGTTGATGTACCACTGCGGCGTGACGAGGATTTCGATGGGCACGCCGCCGCGCTCAGAGTGGCGCACAACGTGCGTGATCTCGCGCACGTTCGTCAAAAGCCCAGCCTCGCTGAGCTGCTCGCGAATCCACTCGCGCGCCTTCTTGATTTTCAGCCCCGCCAGCTCTCCCGCTAGCTCCCTGGCGCGCGCGGCGTTGCGGCTGGGCCATCGCGCGCCCAGCGCTTGCTGCGGCTCGTTGCCATAGCGCCCGCCGTCCACCGTGCAGGACTGCGCTTCCGGCGCGACATAGCGCGCGCTGAAGTCGCCGAGAACACCCGCGCGTTCGATCACCACGCGCGTCGGCAGGTTGAACTGCTCCCAGTGCTCCACGTCGTCCATGTCGCCGAAAGTGCAGCACATCAGGATGCCGGTGCCCTTCTCTGGGTCGGCCTTCGCGCTCGGCAGGATCGGCACCTCCACCTCGAATAGCGGGGTGATCGCCTTCTTGCCGAACAGGTGCTTGTAGCGCTCGTCGTCCGGGTGCGCGAACACGGCCACGCACGCCGGGATCAACTCGGGGCGCGTCGTGGCGATGGTGACCGGCGTCAGCTTGCCCGAGCCGTCGTCGAAGTGGAAGGTGATGTCGTGGAAATGGCCCGCGACCTCCTTGTCCTCGATCTCCGCTTGCGCAATCGCGGTCTGGTCGGCCCAGCACCACTGCGTCGGCGCTTCCTTGCGGTAGATGTAGCCTTTGTGGTACAGGTCGATGAAGCTCGCCTGGCTGATGGCGCGGCTGCGTTCGTTGATCGTCGTGTAGAACTGCTCCCAGTCGCAGCTTAGCGCGAGGCTCTGCCAGAGGTCCACGAACTCCTGCTCCGCGCCTTTGATGATGGGCTCGCAGAGCTTGATGAACTCCTCGCGCCCCACCTCGAACGCGCGCTTGCCGGTGACGCGCTCCACAAGGCGCTCGCTCGGCAGGCCGTTATCGTCGAAGCCGAAGGGGTAGAACACGTGCCAGCCCGCCATGCGCTTGTAGCGCACGGAGAAGTCCGTCTGCGTGTAGCTGTAGACGTGGCCGATGTGCAGCGCGCCGGAGACGGTGGGCGGCGGCGTGTCCACGGAGAACACGCGCTCGCGCTCTGCGGCCGGGTCGTACTTGAACACGCCGCTTGCGCGCCAGTACTGCTGCCAGGCGCGCTCACGCTCCAGCCCGCCGTAATGCTTGGGCAGATCGTCAATGTTAGTAATCGGTTTCGGGTAGTCCATTACGCTCACGCACGTTACCATCTGGAATGCAATCCCGCATTATAGCCGTCGCGCCAGGTGCGCAAGGCGGGGATGGATATAGGATCTGCGCCGGTTGAGGGGAATCGCAGGCGCGAGGCTAGGCGACGACGAATGCGGCGGAGCCGTCTAGCCGGACCGGGGCCGGAAGCTGCCGCCAATTACCTCGCTGGAGCGTCATGCCTGGATTATACCCGCATCCCGGCAGTTGCCGGTATCCCTCAGATTGCCGGTTACCGGTACCGCTGGCTTTAGACGCAGCCGCTAGTATTTGATGTCTTTGCATTCGGATGGGAGGGAGTGTCAACATGTTGAGACTAGCGTGCATTACCGCCTGTTTACTTGCCGGATTACTGCCTGCCGCCTGTGCATCCTCCATCGGGGCTATTTCTGATTCGACCGAAGAGACCTATTGGCTCGCTGGACTGGACGAATACACGGAACTGAATGGGGGTGCCTTAGCCGCTAATCAGGCTGGGTTCGCGGCAGTACTCATGTCAAGCCGGAACCTAGATACCGGACTGTATTATCGCGTCACCTACGAGCAAGATGGGACTCAGCTCGCCACCGGCCCGGCCCGCTTTCCCCGAGATACCTCGGCAAATTACTGGACGTGGGATTACTACGCCCATCTTAGCGAAACCGACGGCAACCTGCTCGTCAATGGCGACACCTGCAGCCTAACCCTCACCTTACCTGATCCGCCGGCCGGCTATACCGATGTCCAATTGACCGGCACCTTCAACCGCCAAGAGGCGCAACGCGCCTTGGATAAATTGCGCAAGTCGAAATCGGCTGGCGGAATCGAGAAAGGGACAGTGCGTTTCGTGATTACCTGGCAGGCCAGTTTCGAGCAAGATGGCGAGCCGGTTAGCCTGGGATTTACTCAGGAGTTCCGCGCAGCCCGCATTCGTTATGACACGCCAATCTAGGCCAGGCTTTCGCTGTCGTGGGAAGAATGGATGGTGCTAATCTTGCTCGCCGCCGTCACCATTCCCGGCAACGTTCCCGTTGATCAGATCAAGCCGGGGAATCTCGATGCCCGGTTCCTCGCGGCGCAGGATGAAAATATTCAGCACCACCTTGGCCGCCGCCGCCGCCGGGATGGCGACAAACAACCCGGCGATGCCACCCAGTGTGCCGCCGACCATCATCGCCAGCAGCACTGTCAGCGGGTGCAGGTCCATCGTGTCGCCCATCAGTTTCGGGGCGATGAAATAGTTCTCCACCAACTGAATAACGATAAAGCTCGGCACCAGGAAGATTAACACGGCAGGTTCAAAGGCCAAGATGACCAACAGTGAAGGGATAAAGGCGGCCCAAGGGCCGATGACAGGAATGAACTCACCAATAAACATCAGCAGCCCAAGTAACACAGCATAAGGAACCCCTGCCACCAGCATCGCCGCAGTGGAGGCGATGCCGACAAACAGTGCGAGAATCGTCCGGCTGAGGATGTACCCGCCAAGGCTGTGATTGACCGCCGTGAGCGCCCTGTCCGCATCAGCCCTAGTGCGGTCAGGCAGGACACCGATCAGCGCCGCCCGGAGCTTCCGGCTGTCCGCCAGGAAATACAACATAATCAGCGGGATCAGTAGGAGCGCGCCAAGCACCGCCGCTGTGGATGAAACCACGGACTGGCTGTAGTTCAATGCGTTGCCGAGAATCTCCGGCATGCGTTCCTGCAAAGTTGTGCCGATATCAGTCAGATAGGGCAGTACCTCAACTTCACGCCCGGGGCTGAAGCTGATGGTCCAATTCGTGGCTTGCTGTTCCAGGTTATCTATGAGATCGGGCAGACGCGTGATCAGATCTTGCGACTGCTTGACCACCAGCGGGATAAACATGATGAAAAATCCGCCAAGCAACCCAATTCCAATAATCAATGTAATCGCGATAGCCAGCCAGCGCGGTAGCTTGCGGCTCATCCAGTTGATCGGCCAGGCGAATAAGTAGCACAGCAGGCCGGCGATCGCGAAGAGCAAGATCACGCCGCGCAGGGAATATAGCGCGAACACGAGCACCAGCGCGGTAATTGCGCCGAGGCCGGCGAAGAAGGACCGCCGAAAGACCATGCTCATGCGTTCCGCAGGCACCATCACTGATATTGTAAGACACAGCCGAGCAGGGCAAGGTTCAGGTAAGCTGGGAAATCGCCGGTGAATCCGCGCTCATTCCGTGGTATAAATCCCGCCATGCTGGACTGCCTGCTTGGGCTGTGTTTACTAGTTGCCGGGCGCTTCGATTATTTCCCGCCGGAGCCTGAGACCGCGACGCTGGCGTTCACCGGTGACAATAAGCTGCAAGGCCGCACCGCGCGCGCCATTGAGCGCCACGGCGAGGATTATCCGTACGCGGCGGTCGTGGAGCTGCTCAGCGCGGCTGACCTCGCCTTCGGCAATTTGGAATGCCCCATCACTGATGCCGCGCTGCCGACCGCGGGCAAAAGTGCGGAGTCCATCTCCGCCGGGACCAATTTTGTGTTTAAGTCGTCACCGGAATACAGCGCACGCATCTTGGCCGAGGCTGGCTTTGACGTGCTGAGCCTGGCGAACAACCATATGATGGATTACCGCGCCGCCGGCTTGGAACAAACGATGAGTGAACTCGACGCGCACGGCATCGCCGTTGTCGGCGCCGGGCCGGATCGCGCCGGAGCCAGCGCGCCTGTCGTGCTGGAATGCGACGGGCTCCGGGTCGCCTATCTGGCCTACAGCCTGGTCGTCCCCGCGCAAAGCCAAGCCGGGCCGCACGCACCTGGCATCAATACACTTTCGCAAAATTACCGCAGTGCGTTGGAACGCGCGATTACGCCGCTGCATGGTCAGGCGGACGTAATTGTCTGCTCATTTCATTGGGGCACCGAAAGCAGCGCGAATGCTGCCCAATACCAAATAGACATCGCGCATGCGGCGGTCGAGGCAGGGGCGGATCTGGTGATCGGCCACCACCCGCATTGCTTGCAAGGCTTTGAGTTCTATCGGGATGGTTTGATTGCGTACTCGCTGGGCAATTTCCAGTTCAGCGGACCCAGCCATAAACTTGCCAGCTGCATTTTAACGGTCGAAGCAGGCGCTGAAGGCATTGCCACGGTGCAACTCATTCCGGTCTGGCTCCACGATGGCCGCCCGGAACCGGCAGCGGATGATGCACTGCTGCAGCAGCTCAAGCGCCACTGCCGCGATCAAAGCCTGCAATTCGAAGTCACGGAACAGGGCTGGCTTGCCTTACGTCCTGTCGCGCCGCCAGCCGTCCAGCTTGCCCCAGCCAGCACTAGCTAGCATTTACTTCCTTGCCGCTGCCGCCGCTTCCTCAAGCAGGTCTTGCTCCACCTGCTCCGCCACCTCCGGGTAGTGCTTGTGCAGGCATTCGGGGCAGATGCCGTGCGTGAACGCCGCCTCTGTATTTTCGCGGATGTAAGTGTCGACGTTTTGCCAGAAACCGGCATCGTCGCGGATTTTCTTGCAATGGGCGCAGACCGGCAAGAGCCCCCGGAGCACTTTGGTCTCCGCAATCGCTTTCTGCAGCCTGTCGGCCTGGAGTTTGACGACCTTGTGCAGCCGGTAGAAGTAATATGCGATGATGCTGATCCCTACGATGATCACCGCTGCCAGCAGCAGCAATTGGAACACCCAGGTCAGATCCGGCGGCTTGTTCGGCTGGTACAGGAAGCCCTTGAATTTGAAGCCTGGATCCAGCATCCCCATGTTGTGATAGGTCTCCGCGATACTACTCCACCGGCCGGGATTGGAGTAGCCGATCTGCACTACGTCCGGCATGATCAGGCGCTCGGTTTCCGCCGCTTCGAAAAGTAGCCGCTCACGGGCAGTATCGCTGCCATACTTGGCGATGATCAAGTCGACGAGTTCCGCCTGGTGTTCCAAAGCGTACTGCCAGCCGTGCATCGTTGCGGCAAGGAAGGCATCTACCTGGGGCTGGTGGCTGCGCAGATAGGCTTCGGAAGTGAACAGCGTGTCGCCGTAGAAATCGATTCCGCCGGCACGCGGGGTAAATGTCAGGAACTTGATTCCCTGCCGGTTTAGTTCGAAAGGTTCGTCGGTAGTGCTGGCTGAAATCGCATCGGCGGTGCCATCGAGTAAGGCTGAAGCATCCATCGAAGTCGGCAACAGGTTGATGTCGTGAAAGGCAATACCTTCATTGTTCAGGTAGGCAAGCAAGTCGGACGCCGGCTTCTCATGGATGATCCGTTTACCCTGCAGGTCATGGATGTTGGAGATCCCGCTGTCCTCCGTGACGAGAAATACGTAGGGGGAGTGC
>CAYXMN010000097.1:0-9555 GCA_964465955.1 uncultured Planctomycetales bacterium | reverse complement strand
ACGTCGGGGTGCGCCTTCTCCATCTCGTCGAACAGCACGAGGCTGTAGGGGTGCTTCTTGACCGCCTCGGTCAGCTGGCCGCCCTCATCGTAGCCCACATAGCCCGGCGGACTGCCGATCAGGCGGCTCACCGCGTGCTTCTCGCCGTACTCGCTTAAGTCGATCTTGATGAACGCGTCGTCGTGGGCGAACACGTGCCGCGCGATCACCTTGGCCAGCTCGGTCTTGCCCACGCCGGTGGGGCCGAGGAACACGAAGCTGCCGATTGGGCGGTTGCCCTTGCGCACGCCGCTGTAGTTGCGCTTGAGCGCGCGCACGATGATCTCGATGGCGGCGTTTTGGCCGATGATTTGGCCCTTGATCGCGCCTTCCAGGTTGAGCAGGCGCTTTTGGTCGTCGATGGTGATGTTCTGGCTCGGAATGCCGGTCCACAGCTCCACCACCTTGGCGATGTGCTCCTCGTTGACCACGGCGAGTTCGTCCGCGCCGTCGTCGGTCTGGCTCGGTTCCTCATAGCCGGAGCGGGTGAAGTCCTCCAGGGTCGGCTCGCCCTCGTCCTCGCCCGCTTCCTCGCCACCTTCGCGCTTGAGGCGGGACTCGCGATCGAGGTGCACCCACGCGCCGGCCTCGTCGATCACGTCGATGGCCTTATCCGGCAGCTTGCGGTCGGGGATGAACTTTTGCGTCAGCTTGATTGCCTGTTCCAGCGCGCCGTCGGACACCTTCACGTTGTGGTGCGCCTCGTAAGCGCTGCGCAGCCCGCGCAGGATGTCCATCGTCTCGTTATAATCCGGCTCCTCCACGAAGATGGGCTGGAACCGGCGCGACAGCGCGCCGTCCTTCTCGAAATACTTGCGGAATTCCTTGAACGTCGTCGCGCCGATGCAGCGCAGTTCGCCGCGCGCCAGGCTCGGCTTTAAGATGTTGCCCGCATCGAGGCTGCCCTCGGCGCTGCCCGCGCCCATAATCGTGTGCAGCTCGTCGATGAAGATGATCATCTTGCCTTCGCTGTCTTGGATCTCCTTGATCAACGCTTTGAGCCGCTCCTCGAACTCGCCGCGGAACTTCGTGCCCGCGACCAGGCCGGCCAGATCGATGGACAGCACGTCGCACTCGGTGAGGCTCGGCGGCACCTGGCCCGCGGTGATGCGCTGGGCCAGGCCCTCGACGATGGCGGTCTTGCCCACGCCGGGCTCGCCGACGAGGATCGGGTTGTTCTTGGTGCGCTTGCTTAAGATGTGGATCAGGCGGCTGATCTCGTTCTCGCGCCCGATCACGGGATCAAGCTTGTCTTCGCGCGCCAGCTCCGTCAGGTTGCGGCTGTACTTGGCCACCACGCTGGCGTTGCTCTCCTTGCTGGGCCGCTCCGCGCCTTGGGAGTAGCCCTTGAGGTGCATCATGAAGGTGTCGCGGATCTTCTTGGCGTCCAGGTCGTGCTCGGCGAACAAATCGCGCAGGAACGGGCTGCGCTCCTGGGCCAGCGCGACGAGCAGGTGCGTCGTGCCGATCTCGCGGTGGTGCAGGCGCTTGACTTCCTTATAGCTGGAATCGAGCAGCGCCAGCGTGCGCGCCGAGAAGTTGGGGTTGCCCTTGAAACTGCCCGCGTGCTCATACAGGTGCGCCTCCAGGCTGTAGGTCAGCTTGGGCAGGTTCACCCCGAGCTGGTGCAGCACCTGGACCGCGGAGCATGAGCGCAGGTTTAGGATGCTGTAGAAGACGTGCTCGGGCTCCAGGTACTGGTTCGAGAACTGCTGGCAGAACTCGCTGGCCCGGTAGATCGCCTTCTTCGCGCTAAAACTGAAAAAGTTGTAGAACTCCATAGATTCTCAATACTACCCCAATGCCGCCGGGTTAAGCGTAAAAGCGGGTTAGCAGTTGTAACTAGTGATCAAGTGGTAAGTAATAAGCAGTAAGTAATAAGTAGTAAGTGGCAAGTGGCGCAGGCTGGTGGGGGGCCGCCGGCCGGCAATCCGGGTAGGGCGGCATTCATGCCGCCCGCTGAAGCGCGGGCCGGATTAATCCGGCCCCTACAGCCAACCCTGCTTACACCGGCCAACCCTGCTTTCCACTTACCTCTTACTACTTACATCCCGCTATTCGCGGTATACTATACGCGTGTATAGCTTCCGTGAGGCGGCAGGGTGACGCATCTGGACGTGCGCAGTTGGTACAGCTTCCATGACGGGGTCAGCCCGCCGGGGGCGTTGTGCGCGGCGGCGGCGGAACTGGGCCACACCACGCTGGGGCTGTGCGACGTGGACGGCGCCTACGGGCTGATCGACTTCTACCGTCAGGCGCTTAAGCATGGCCTTAAGCCTGTGCTCGGCATCGCGCTGACCGACCCCGGCCGGGGCGCGCACGGCTCTGTCCATGCGGGAAGCGAATGGCGGACACGGCGGTCCGCCCCACCGGAGGATGGCGGGGCCGGCGCGATCCGCTCCGCCGGGTTTGCCGGGGCGGCGGCGGTCCCGCCGGTGGCCGCGCGCGTCTTCGCCCGGGACAACTCCGGCTACGGCCAGCTCTGCGAGCTGGCGGCCTGGCGCCAGGGGGTGCACCCTGATTCCCAGGTGGAACGCTGGCGCCTCGCGGACGCCCTCGTGCGCCTCGCCGACCGCTGCTATATCGCCACCGGCCACGCCGAGCTGGCGCGCGAGCTGGCCCGGCGCATCGGCCCGCGGCGGCTGTTCGTCAGCCTCGACCCGGACTACGGCGAGCGCTACGGCGCGCAGCGCCACCAGTGCAAGCGCCTGGCCCACACCCTCGGGCTGCACCTGCTGGCCTGCCCCGACGTACGCTTCGTCCGCCCCCAGGACCAGCCGCTGCACCAGCTGCTGCGCGCCATCGGCCAGAACGCGCCCTACGAATACGCCCAGGGCGTGGCGGATCGCTTCCACTACCTGTCGAGCCGCTTCGAGCTGGAGCCGCTGTACCACGACGCCCCTGCCGCGCTCAAGCTGGCGGACAAACTGGCGGAGCAGTGCAACGTCGAGTTTGCGCTGGGCCAGTGGAGCTTTCCCGACTACGAACCCCCCGGCGAGCGGGCGCTATCGCGCGACGCCGCGGCCAAAATGCTCTACGAACTGTGCCAAAGCGCCATCGTCCCGCGCTATGGCCGCCCCGCCTGGACGGAGGCGCACCAGCAGCGCCTGGAGCACGAGCTGGACGTGATCTACCGCCAAGGCTTCACCAGCTACTTCCTCGCCTGCCACGACATCGTCACCGAGGCGCGGCGGCGGCGCATGCCCTCGCTGGGCCGCGGCAGCGCGGGCAACAGCATCGTGTCCTACCTGCTGGGCATCACGCCGGTGGACCCGCTGGCCTACGACCTCTATTTCGAGCGCTTCATCAACCCGCAGCGCACCAGCCCGCCGGACATCGACCTCGACTTCGACTGGCGGCGGCGCGACGAGATCATCGAGTATGTCTATGAGCGCTGGGGCCGCGCACGCGTGGCGATGATCAGCACGCACCAAACCTTCCAGGGGCGCGGGGCCTGGCGCGAGACGGCCAAGGCGTTTTGCCTGGCGCCGCGCGAGATCGAGGCTGTCAGCCGGCGCCTGCCGTGGATCAAGGCCGAGGGCCTCAAGCGCCTGGCGAGCTACCCCGAGATGAAAGGCCTCGACCTGTCCGACGGCACGCTGCAGCGCTGCCTGGCGCTGGCCAGCCGGTTAGGCGGCATCCCGCGCCATTTGGGCATCCACGCCGGCGGCATCGTGATCGCGCCGGGGCGGATCACGGATTACACCGGGCTGCAGGGCTCGGCCAAGGGCCCGGTGGTGACGCAGTACGACATGCACGGCGTGGAGGCGGCGGGGCTGATCAAGATCGACCTTTTAGGCAACCGCAGCCTGGGCGTGCTGACCGACACGGTGAAAACGCTCAACGCGCGCGGGCTCAAGCCGCCGATCAGCGACTACCGCACGCTGCAGCACGACCCGGCGACGCGCGCGCTGATCCGCCAGGGGCGCACGATGGGCTGCTTCTACATCGAGTCCCCCGCGATGCGGCAATTGCTAAAGCGCCTCGACACCACGACGTTCACCGGCCTGACCGCGGCGAGCTCGGTGATCCGCCCCGGCGTGGCCGAGAGCGGGATGATGCAGGAATACATCCGCCGCGAGCGCGGGCTGAAGCGCGAGCAGGAGACGCACCCGCTGCTCGAAAAGCTGCTCTACGAAACCCACGGCGTGATGATCTACCAGGAGGACGTGATCAGGGTAGCGCACCAGGTGGCGGGCTTTTCCCACGCCGAGGCCGACATCTTGCGCCGCGGCATGAGCGGCAAGCTGCGCAGCCAGGACGTGATCAACCAGTTGCGCGAACGCTTCGTGGCGGGCTGCAAGGCCAGCGGCGTGGAGCTTGACGCCGCGCTGCAGATCTGGCGCCAGATCGCCAGCTTCAGCGCCTACAGCTTCTGCAAGGCGCACTCGGCGAGTTTCGCCACCTTAAGCTACCAGGTGGCCTATCTCAAGGCGCACCATCCCGCCGAGTTTTTGGCGGCGGTGATCAGCAACGGCGGCGGGTTTTACGGCGCGCACGCTTACTTAAGCGAGTGCCAGCGCCTGGGGCTGACCGTGCTGCCGCCGGACATCAACTTAAGCGAGCTGGTCTGCACCGCGGAATACACCGGCACGCACGGCGCGGGGGCGGAGCCGAACGCGGTGCGCCTCGGCCTGGGCTGGATCAAGGGTGCGGGGCGCGCCTTGCTCAAGCAAATCCCGCAGCGGCGCCACAGCGGCGGGCCGTACGCCTCGCTGCAAGACTTCGTCCGCCGCCTGCGCCCCGGCCAGGCCGCCCTGCGCGTGCTGATTTTGAGCGGCGCGCTCACCAGCCTAGGCCTGACGCGCCCGGAGCTGATGCGGCTTTCCGGCCTGGAATACCTGCGTGTGCGCGATGACGCGCCGGAGGTGCTGCCAGGGTTCGCGCGCGAAGGCCCCGCCAATGCGCGCGCGCAGGTAGGCGCGGTAGGCGAGTTCGCGCTGGCGCAGCTGTGCCGCCTCGACTTAGAGCACATCGGCCTGCTGCTGCACGGCCACCCGCTGGACTACGTCAACGGCCAGGGGCGCGGGACGATTCCCTCCACCGAGCTGGCGCGCCATACCGGGCGCACGGTGGCGCTGCTCGGCGTGCCCATCGCTTATAAGCGCGTGACGATCAAGCGCCGCGGGCCGGACCTGGACTGGCTGAGCCTGGCGGGTGAGAACGCCGACGCCGTGCCGCTGGAGGAGGCTGAAGCTGAGGACGGCGGCAAGACCAACGTGGCGGCGGAACTGGGCATCATCAGCGCGGGCGGGGGGCAGGTGACCGGGCAGCCCGGCGGCGCGATGTTGATGCTGAGCCTGGAGGACCGCCACGGCACCTTCGAGGCCGTGCTGTTCCCGCGCGAGTTTGAGCGCTTCGCCGCGGTCTTGCGCCTCGGCGCGGGGGCCTACCGCCTCACCGGCAAGGCCGAGGAGCTGCTCGGCGCGGTCACGCTGCGCGTGCTGGCGCTTCAGCCGGCGGAACTGGCCTACGCGGAGGCGGCGCGGTGAGAATGAATCCCGGCGGTGGCTGCGCTTGCAGGAACTGGCGCTGCCGGACAACGGCCGGGAGGAGTGCGGCACGGAGAACCATCCCTCAGTCACTAGTCCCAGAGCGCTGACCTGCAGGATGGCAGTCAACAACTCGCCGGGCAGATCAATGCGCTAGAAGTCCTGCTTGTTCAGTTCTCTTGCCGAAACCATTGTCAGGACGATCACCCAAGCCGTCATCGAGCCGATCAACAGCGCGATCGCCTGGCCGGAGCCGCCTAGTGAGCGAGTCAACTGCGCCCCGGCGACACCGAACATCTCCTTGCCGCTGATGGCTAAAAGAGTGGCCACCCGCGCCGCGTCCACCGGGTTGAGGAACACCGCCCAGAACGCGGTTTGGTTTGCCAAACGCTCCGGCAGTAGGAAGCTGAGGCCGATGATCAGCAGGTCGAATAGCAGCACCAGCACGAACCAGGCCACCAGCACCGCCGCGTAGATTCGCAAGCTGCGCCGCAGCACGACCGCCAGCCACGCCGCCAACGCGGTGAACACCACCCCAGTCAGAATCGCCATGCCGACCAGGATCAAGTAACTCGCCAGCCCCGCAGGGCCGGCCTGGCGCGCGATCAGCATCCCTGTCAGGCCGAAGCCAAACAACGTGGCCAGCACCATCGCCCCGCTCATCCCTGCGAGTTTACCCAGCAGGATCTCCGTGCGCGTCACCGGCTCGCAGAATAACTGCTCCGTCGCCCCGCCGTCCACACTCAGGCTCTGCACCGCCATTAGCATCGATACCAGCGGGACGATGTAGAGCACCAGGTTCAGCAAGCTGGCGGTCGTGCGCTGGAAACCCTGGAACCCAGTGAACTCGATCACCGCTAGCCCGAAGTAGCTGAGCGCCAAGGTGAGTGCCGCGAAGATGAGCGCATAGGCCAGGATCCAGCGGTTGCGCAGTGAAATGCGCAGTTCCTGCCGGGCGATCAAGCCGACTAGCCGGAGGCTTAATCCGCCGGTCATGGCCGCCACTCCGAAGTGAGCTGTGGCCAATTAAACACACTGCCCGGCCATTGCTGCGTAAGTTGCTCGGCAGCAGCGGTGGTGTGGCACGCCGCCACGCCGTGGTTGCATCCAGCCATTCGCCGGACTCAAAATCCACCACGAACACCCCCGCCCCCACCGGGATCCGCCCGCTGCGATTGAACTCAACCAGGCAACCGATGTCGTCGAAGTAGTCCACATGCCCGTCCAAGCTGACCACTTCCGCCGCAAACTTCTGCTGAGACACAGCCATCCGGCAGATACTGCAGCTGTCCTCGGACAGCACAATGTCCACTGGCTCAGGCTGACGCTCCGCGCAACCTAGGCCGAGGAGGCCGATGGCCAGCGCAACGAGCAGGCGGCTGTTAGGGAGTATGCGCATCATGTCCTCGAATATATTCAAGATAAATGTCTTCCAGCGATGGCTGCTCAGTGTTGAAACGGTGGATCTCGCCGATTTCCCGCAGGCGCTCTAAGATGGCCATGCGCCGCTCCGCCGGGGCCGCGACCACGACCGCGTGGGAATTGCATTTCGCTTCGGTTGCACCGGAGGACAGCGCTGCGGCGCAGTGCTCAGGCTGCGGGCTGCCCACGTCAACCCGCAGCCGGGACCAGCGGTTCAGCCGGGCGCGCAACTGGGCGATGCCTTCCTCCGCGACTTTGCGCCCTTCCACCAGCACCACCACTTTGTCCGCTAGTTCCTCCACATCTGTTAACACGTGCGTGGAAAGCAGGATGGACCTGCCCGCCGCGCGCCAGTCGCGCGCCAGCATCCGGAAGTTAATCGCCGCCTGCGGATCCAGGTTGGCCGTCGGTTCGTCGAGCAACAACAGCGGTGCTTCGGCGAGGCACGCCACCGCCAGTGAGACCCGCTGGCGCATGCCGCCGGAGAGCTGCCCCGCCATCCGTTGCGCATCCGAGGCGGCCAACCCGGCTGAGGTAAGCGCTTGGTTGATGCGAGCTTGCGGCAGCTGGCGCAGGCTGGCGTGGAATTGCAGCACCTCGCCGACGCGCAGGTTGGCCGGGAAGCTGGCCTGCTGGGGCAGGTAGCTGAACTGGCGCCGGGCCGCGCGGTACTGCCGGTGCAAGTCGTAACCGCCGACGCTGATCCCGCCCGCGCTGGGTTGGAGCAGGCCGGCAACGCAGCGCAGGCAGGTGGTTTTCCCGCTGCCGTTCGGCCCCAGCAGCGCGACAACTTGCCCCGGCTCCACGGCGAAACTTACCTGGTCAACCGCCGTTAACGCGCCGAAGCGTTTGACTAACTTGGTGATGTCAGCGGCATTCATCGAGCTAGCCTCCAGAATCCCGCACAGCTGGCCAGCAGCACGGCGGCCGATCCCAGCCAGGCGAACCAGCCCGTGCCGCCGGCCGCCGCCAGCGGTTCCACCGCGACCCGCACGCCGCTGGCGGGCCGCTGGCGCGGGTAAGCATCCTGCTGATCGCTGCTGGGGATCAACGGAAAGCTGCGCTCCGCCAGCGACAGGGCATCCGCGGCGGCGCTGTTTAAATACAACCGCAGCAGCGGGTGGCCACCCACAAGGTATTCGAAAGCATCCTGCAGTTTATGTGGGATGTCGCCCACCCCGTCATGTTCTAAGTCGTAACCGGCGTAGTCGCCGTAGTAGTTGCCCACGCCGCCCGCAGACCAGTCCAGGTTGACCTTGCCCACCGTGTGCAGCGTGGCCAGGTTGCCGATAAAATCATTTTCCTGAAATGTGTTATCCGGCGCGCTGCCATAGGCGATTACCCCCACGTCGTTATATGCGATCAGATTGTGCGTGATGATGTTGTCGCGAGAGCCCTCCAAGAAGACGCCGCTGGTGTTATTGATGATGACATTGCGTTCAGCCCGGCAGTTCGTGCATGCCTGGAACAGCAGCCCGAAGGCGTTGTAGCCTTGGCGGTTGCTAATGATCTGGTTGTCGCTGAACACCACGCCGTCGGTGTACATGATCGCCACGCCGGCCACGTTGTCGTGGAAGGAGTTGCGGTAGAACTCGTTAGGCCCGCAGTACATGTAGTGCACACCGTAGCGCAGGTTGTGGAACTCGTTGTCCTCCACCAGGTTGTGATCCGCATGGTCGAAATAGACTCCGTCGCGCACGTGGTGGACGTTGTTACCGCGAATCTGGGCCAGGTCGGAGTCGTAGAGGTGGATGCCGGAGCCCCGGCTGCTCAACTCCAGGTCCAGCTTGCCGCAGATCTCGTTATCCTCCAGCACCACCTGATCAGCTCCGCCGATGTAAACCCCGAACAACCCGTCGATGATTTGGCAGTTGGCCACCAATGCCCGGTCGCCGCGGATTTTAACCGCGGCATCGCTGTGCATCATATCCTTCCCGCCGCCGCGAATCACCAGGTCGACCAGCTGGACGTCGTCCGCGTTGATGGTGATCGTGCTGCCCTGGCTGACTCCGGTGATTGCGGCCCCCGGCCGGCCGCGCAAGGTGACTGGTCGATCTAGCACCAGCTGTTCCGGGTACTCAGCGGCATGCACCACAACTTCATCGCCCGGCTGCGCCGCAGCTATCGCCTGCGCGAGGGATGCATAAGTCTGGCCCGGCCCGGCCTCCAGCACGGCGGCCAGTGCGGGATGCAGCCCGGCTGCCGCGCTGATAATTCCCAAGTAAAGCAGGAAGCGCTTCATGTTAACTTTGCGGACTAGCCGCGATACTTAACTTGGCCTCGCGATATTTGCGCCAGCCGCGGATAAGTGCGATCAGCAGGGACAGTCCGATGCATGCGCCCACGATCGCCAACGCCAGGCTGGCGCCCGCCGGGTAGCTCTCCACCCAGAAATTGGCAATCTTTACCTCGCCGAAGAAGGGCGGGGTGAAGCCCTCGACTTTGATCGCCGCCTGTGGATCGAGGTTGTGTCCGTAGGCATAGAGCTTGTTGTAGAACGCCCAGGCCGAGAACATTCCGAAGTATATGTAGAGCACGAACAGGTCGATGAGGTC
The DNA here is from genome assembly GCA_964465955.1 of uncultured Planctomycetales bacterium. Classification (GTDB taxonomy): domain Bacteria; phylum 4484-113; class 4484-113; order 4484-113; family JAFGCY01; genus CAYXMN01. The sequence continues at coordinate 47 of CAYXMN010000097.1, read as the reverse complement.
GCGGATCCGCCCGAACACGAACACTCGCAGCGCCAGCAGCGCGATCG
>CAYXMN010000096.1:0-9578 GCA_964465955.1 uncultured Planctomycetales bacterium | reverse complement strand
GTCGAACAGCAGCGCCAGCACAATCACGGTGATCGCGAGAATTTCGATTGGAGTCATGCTAGCCCTGCTTCATGTAAATGCCGCGGATCAACTTGCCGAGATAATCGATGCTGTCGATGGCGTTCTCCAAGTGCTCATACAACTCTTTATACATGGTCATCTTGACCGTCTGGAATTGCTCCTGCTCGTTGAACAACTCGGCCATGCTCACGTGGAACAACGTATCGCTCTCGTTCTCCAGCTTGTGCATCGCCTCGACCTTGGCCTTCACATCGCGCTTCAGCTTGAGATCCTGGAGCAGCTCATGGGCCAGCTTGGCGATATCCGCGAGGATTACCGCGAACTTGCTGACATTCGTGCTCATCTCTTTCATGTTGTACATTTCCACGCGCCGGGAAATGCTGTTGAGAATGTCAAGCGCTTTATCGATCTGCAGCGTTAGAACCTGGATATCCTCCCGGTCGATCGGCGTGATGAAAGTACGGTCCAGCTCATCCAGGATTTTGACTTCGAGTTTGTCCCCCTGCTGCTCGCAATCTTTAATTGTCAGCAGCCGCTTGCGGATGCCGTCCTCCGACGACGTTTCGAATTGAACCACCATGTCGTAGAACGTTTTGGTGCTGACCACCAGCAGGCTGCTCATCTCTTCCAGCAGGATAAAAAACTTCGTTTCCCGCGGGAGCAGCAGATCCAGCAAATTGAACCGCATCGCCTTCCTCCAAACAGCTTGGACGCCCGTCCAGCGGTGTAAACCTGGGAGTGGGGCGTTTTTGGCGGAAGGATTGTACCACCTAATCTGAGGCTAAGATGAAGGTTCAAGGAATGTTGACACCTGGTACACGGCTCCGCGGGCGCGACTGGCCTGTCCCGCCTGCCGGCAGCCGTTGCGCGCCAATGGCGGCGGGCGTGCCTTAAACCTGGCGCTGGGTTTACGCCGGGGCGGTTACCCCAGCCCTTCCGCCGCTTCCAAAAACGCCTCCACCAGCCCGTGCTTTTCCAACAGCGCGATGATCTCCTCCACGCTTAAGAGCCGCTCGCGCTCGCTGTCGTAGCCCGCCGGGGGGTTGTCCACCAGCGCTTGCTGCGGCGCGGCGAGCAGGTCCACCTTGTAATAGTCCGCCAGCTCCTGCGCGCACAGCGCCTCCTCGCTGGTCATCAGCGCCTCGTACAGCTTCTCGCCCGGCAGCAGGCCGATCTGCGCCACCGGGATATCCTCGGCCCGCCGCCCGAAGCGCGGGGCGTAGATGCGCGCCAGCGCGGTGATCAAGTCGCTGATCTGCAGCACCGGCATCTTGAGGATGAAGATCTCGCCGCCGCGCGCCTCCAGGCTCGCCTTGAGCGCCAGCTCGACCGCCTGCGGGATGCTCATGAAGAAGCGCCGCATCGCCGGGTGCGTCAGCGTCACCGGCCCGCCGTCCTTGATCTGGCGGATGAACAGCGGGATGGCGGAGCCGCGGCTGGCCAGCACGTTGCCGAAGCGGATCACGGCGAAGCGCGTGCGGCGGTCGCCCTTGTATTTATGCGCGGACAGCGTGACGCGCTCGGCTAAAAGCTTCGTCGCGCCCATCGTGTTGGTCGGGCCGACGGCCTTGTCCGTGCTGATGCTGACTAAAAGCTCCATGTTGTAGTCGAGCGCGGCGTCCACCACGTTTTGCGTGCCGAGCACGTTGGTCTTGACCGCCTCGAACGGGTTGTACTCGCACAGTTCCACGTGCTTGAGCGCGGCGGCGTGGAAGATCACGTCCACGTCCTCGCAGGCGCGCATCAGCCGGTCGCGGTCGCGCACGTCGCCGATCAGGAAGCGCAGGTCGGGGCGCTCGCCGAACTCCTTGCGCATCGCGTACTGGTTGTACTCGTTGCGCGAGTAGATGCGCACAACGCGCGGGGCGTAGCGCAGCACCTGCAGCACAATCTCGCGGCCGATGCTGCCGGTGCCGCCGGTGACGAGGATGCGCTTGCCGGCGAAGGCCTGGTCTAGGTCCTTGGGGAAGGACATCGGCGTGAAACGGTCGGCGGCGAGCTGGTTGGCCAGCTTGACCTGCCCGGCGAGCTGCTCCGCCGCCTCGCGCAGTTTGTGGCGCTCTTTATACTTCACCTAAGTATTATCGGCCATGGCGGGGTGGATGTTGAAGGCCAACCCGCGGGATGGTGCGATGGGGGAGGATCGCGGAGGGAGCTACGAGGGGGAGGAGGGTTCGAGGGCGTAGGGGCCGGATTCATCCGGCCCGGTTCCGGGCGGCATAAATGCCGCCCCTACAACTACCGGTAGCCTGGACTTTAGTCCGGGTGCGGATTCAAGGACCAAGAAAGATTCAAGGTTAATGGGTAGCGGCGGCGTCCCTGCCGCCGGTATCACTGTAGTGGCGAAGCCATGCTCCACCCGTGTCATACAATTGTGAAATGGGAGATGGCGCTCAGGGCAGTGCAGGTAAAAACGAACCGCAAGCCTGGGAAGAGCGCACCAAGCCTGAGCACGCCGCGCCGTTCTGGAAGTCGTTTCGCGCGTGGTGGTACCACCGCTGGAAGCTCAACGGCTTCATCTGGTACCGCGCCATCGTGGGCTACGGGGAGTACCCCTTCAACGTGATCTGGGCTGCCCTGGCCGTCGTGCTCGGGTTTATGCTGGTGTACTTCATTCTGGGAACGTCGGCCGCCGGCTCGCCGCGCGATAATTCGCCGCGGCTTGGGAGCCGCACCTACCTCGCCGCGCGCTAACCGGGCGGCATGAATGCCGCCCCTACCTCCGCTCTTACTGCGTCACGGTGATCACCGGCGCGGCGTCGTTGCCGATGTCGTACCAGCAATAGTCGCCGCCAGCCAGGTCGCTGAACCAGGTGCGCTTGAAGCCGCCGTTCGGCGCAAAGTTGATGTCATACACACCGGGCGCGTCGAACGCGACCTGCAGGCTATAGATGTTCCCGCCGGTTTTTGTCTCGCCCGCGTCGATCGCCGCCGAGCCAAACATCAGCCACACCATCCCCGCGGCGTCCGCCGCCACCGGGCCGAACCAGGCGTCCGGCGTGGGGATCCAGTCCGTCGGCGGCTCGGGGAACAGGCTCCAGATGCCATCGATGTTGTAGGCCGTGCCGCCGGGCGCGCCAAGGTTGAAGCTGTGCGCCACGTAACTGGCGTGCTCGGAGACCTGTAAGCAGACCTGGCACGAGTGCATCTGTTCCTGCTGCGGGAAGCGCCCGCAGCGGATGGTGAGTTTGACCGGCTCGCCCACGGCCACGCTCGTTTGATCGGGAAGCGCCTGCAACTGCATCGGCGGGATGGTTTGCTGGGTGACGACCTCATAGCTGAAGCTGAAGGAATCGGCGCCCAGGGCGTTGGCCACCTCCAGCGTGGCCGTATATGTCCCCGGCGCCTGCGCGACGCCGCTGGGCAGCGCGCTATCGCTGGCGGACGGGCTGATGCCGCCGCCGAACTTCCAGTGGTAGGTGTCGGCGCCGCTATAGCGGAACTCCGCCCGGAACTGCACTTCAGTTCCCGTGACCATGATCTTCGGGTGGGCCGTGGTAATCTCCGGCTTGGTGGTGTCGCCCGCCACCAGCCAGTCAACCGTCAGGCTGGTCAGCGCGACCAGCGCCACGAGAATCTGGTTGTCCTTGACGTGTTGCGCCGGATCGAACGCGTTGATATAGTGCGTCATGGTCACGTCGCCCAGCGGCTGCCATTCCCAGTGGTTTTCCGCGAAGTTGGCGAAACCGATCCAGCCGTCGAACGCTTGCGACTGCGTTTCCAGCTGCACCACCGGTTCGTGCGCGTAGTCCGGGAGATCGATCAGATACAGCGCGTAGGCCGGTTCGAGATTGCCCGTCTTGACATTGGTCGCCGGCCAGAAGGTTAAGCCGTCGCCGTGGGGGAATACCCGCGCGTTGGGTAACGCGCCGTCGTACTCACCGCCGTAGCGGAACGGCGAATCGCCCTCCGCCGAGACGAGATGCAACTGCGCCGGGGCCGGGATGGCTGGCCCGGAGCCTGCGCCGGCCTCCGGCAAGCGCTGCCCGGCGCCGCCGCAGCCCGCCAGCACCATCAGCAGCATTAACGCCGCAGATAATTGCGAAAAACGATACATGTCCCTGATTCCTTAGCGTATCCCTATACATTAGATTATACCCCGGCAGCGGCGGCGCGAAAAAGAATCGCGCGGCGGAATCCCGCCTAGCACGCCGCAGCCCAGCCGCTCACTAAACCACGGCACACCTTCGCCCTGGGCGGCGCGGCGCTACCTCTGCCACCACTGCTTAAGCACGCGCGTGGAATAGCTGCCCCAGTGCTCACGGCCCCGGCGGCCGTCGTAGTCCACCGCCACCTCGCCCGCGGCATCCAGTTGCGCCGACCAGCTCCCGCCCAGCTTGAGCTTGCCGATCTCGCCGCCCTGCCAGCCCGCGCCTTCGCGGTACTGCCAAGCCTTAAGCCGCCGCCCGTCCACCACGAAGAACACCGCGTCGCCCTCGCCGTCGGCCTTGAAGTACCAGCCGTCCTCCTTGCCGATCACGCCCGTGAACGGCGCGGATTGGTAACCGGCGCCGTAATACTCGGCGAAATACCGCGTGCCCCCGGCCCAATAGGTCAGTACCGGCCCGGAGCGCGCCACCACGCCAGCCAGGCCGCAGTCCGCGCCGACGCCCTTGGCCAAGACGCTTTCCGCGAAGGTGTAGTAGTCCACCGGGTAGACCACTTTAAGCGCGCCGCGTTCGCTGAAGCAGGCGACGTGAATCCCGCGCCAGGGATGCGTGAGCACCAGCGCGCCGGCGTCTGGGTCGCAGGCGGTGGCGTACGCCAGCCGCGCTCCGCCGCCGAAATCGGCCCACAGCTCCAGGCGGCGCTCGTTAAAGCGCACTTCATAGCTCGCGGCGAGCCAGTCGGCGTGAGCCGTGGGCGCGAGCCAGCCCACATGCGGCCGCTCGGTGCTCCAGGCTGAGTGGTACGCGTGTGGCGGCCAAGCCGGCCAATCGCCGGGCCGCGCCAGGGCCGGCTGCAGCGGAGCCAGCGCCAGCAGGGCCAGACTCAGCAGGAGGCCGAGCCATCGCCCGTGCCGCCACGGGTGAATCCGCCGGCTGCAAATTAGAGTCAGTCGCATCATCCGTTCCGCCTTGAAACCACGCCTTCACTTCATCTTACCCGCGTTCCCGCTATAATCCTGCGCATCACTCCACCATCAGGAGCGGCGGATGCTGCGCCTTGCCCCAATCGTGCTGCTTGCCGGCTCGAACTTATTCATGACGTACGCGTGGTACGGCCACCTGCGCGACATGCGCGCCCAGCCGCTGATTGTCGCCATCACGGTGAGCTGGCTCGTCGCCGGGCTGGAGTACTGCCTGCAGGTGCCCGCCAACCGCCTGGGCTTCCAGTTCTATAGCCTGCCCCAGCTCAAGGTGCTGCAGGAGATCATCACCATGGTGGTGTTCGCCGGATTTTGCGTGTTCTACATGCGCGAGCGGCTAAGCTGGGACTTTGTCTGGGCCGGGCTGTGCCTGGCGGCGGCGGCTTTCTTCATGTTCCGTGGCGTCAATTTCGCGCAGTAAGGTTTATTGGACCGCGCGGGCACATCCGTGATCTCACGCTGAGCCGGGCTGGATCTAGGCTGGAAAGGCGAAGCGCGGCCTTGCCCTGCCCTAACCGCAGGCAGGTTGCCGGCGCTGGAGGCTAGAGCAGCCCTTCACTGCGCCCGGCCAACACGCACCAGCCGCAAGCCAGCGCGCTTAAGACCAGGCAGACCTGGGCGAACAGGTCCCCCAGTCGCACGTACGGCGTCATGTCCTCGCGTAGATCAACCCATCGCTCCAGCTTCATCGGGCGGTCGATGTTGGTGCTGGCCAAAGTGATCCCCTCGGGGCTGATGAAGTGGGTCCAGCCGGTCGTGCTGACCCGCGCCAGCATCCGCCCGGTCTCCACCGCGCGCAGCACATCCATGTCGCAATGCTGGCGGATGCCGCCCTTGCTCTCGTACCAGCTGTTGTTCGTGCCGAGGATCAGCACCTGGGCGCCGCGCTGCACCTGCTCGCGGAACGGATAGCCCAGAAAGCTGTCGAAGCAGATGCCCAGGCCGAGCTGTGTGCCGTTGAGATCGAAGGGTTCCAGGCTGCGCCCGGCGCTGATATCGTAATCGCCCCACGGGTAGTCCAGCACGCGGGCGACCGCCCCCAGCGGCACCACCTCGCCGTAGGGCACCAGGCGCACCTTGCTGTAGGCCCAGCGCAGGTCCCCTTGGCGCGGTACGAGCAGGAAGCCGTTTTCGGCGCGCTCGTCCTCATGCGGGCGGCCCAGCACGCCTAACAGCAGCGCGGTATCTTGGCCGGAGCTGGCCAGGAGCCTGACTTGAGCCGGCAACCGCTCGGGCCGCCCCGGATCGACGCCGCGCGGCAGCGACGACTCCGGCCAGACCACCAGGAGCTGCGGTGCGCGCTGCGGCCCGATGAACCGGCGTTGCTGCTGGCGCCAAGCGCGCGCCTCGGGCTGCCAGTCTTCCACCGCGGCCTGGGACAGCGGCAGGTAGGCGTCGAGCACGCGCTGCATGAAGTTGTCGTTCCACTCCTCCAGGCTGCTGACCGAGCCCTGGATTAGCGCCAGCTTCAACTGCCGCGCCGGTGCGCCCGCCGCCTGCGACGCCAGGCGCGCCTCGCCGCCGGCCAGCGCGAGCAGCACCAGCCCGGCGCCGAGGTAGGCATGGCCGGTCTGCGCGCGGCCCGGCCAGCCCGGCGTGAGCATCACGAATAGCACGCAGTTGACCAGCACCACCAGGAACGACACGGCGAACACGCCGCCGAGCGCCGCAGCCTGCACCAGCGCGTGGTTGCCGGCCTGGCTGTAGCCCAGCAGGTTCCAGGGAAACGCCCAGAAGCCGAAGCTGCGCAGGTATTCCAGCGCCGTCCACAGCGCGGGCACGGCCCACACCGCCAGCCCCGGCTTGCCGGAGTGGATCAAAAAGTGCGCCAGATAGCCAAACAGCGCATACGGCAGCGCGAAGAACAGCGCCAGCAGCACCACCCAGATCCAGCCAAAGCTGCTGATCCAACTGAAGTGGCCCGTCAGCCAGGCGGCGGCGGCGATGTAAGACAGCAGCGCGGCCTGCCCCGGCGCGCGGCTCAGGCGCACGTTCTCCAACAGCGGGAGCAAGCCAAGGAACGCGAGCCACGGCAAGTGGATGTAGTAGCCGGGCTCGACGGGATAAGTCCCCGCCGTGAGCGCGCGGCCCAGCGGCGCGGCCCAGCCGGGCAGATCGAGCGTCAACGGAAAGGCGAGCGTCAGCATCGCTCCGCCGCAGACCGCCATAATGATCCGCCACAGCACGCCGGGCATTATACGCGTCGTTCGCGGGCTATAATCCACCTCTGCCGGACGCAGCCCGCAACCGAGGTGTTTACCCATGCTCTATTTGGTCCGCCATGGCGAAACTGATTGGAACAAGCTCAAGCGCTTCCAGTCGCGCTCCGAGGTGCCGCTCAACGCGCGCGGCGAAGCCCAGGCCGCCGCGATTCGCGACGAATTGCGCGGGCGCGGTGCGGGTTTTCTCGCGGCCTACTGCTCGCCGCTGGGCCGGGCCAAGCGCACGGCGGAAATCATCCTGGCGGGGACCGCAACTCCGTTGTTGATCGAGGAAGGCTTGATCGAGCTGGAATTCGGCGAGTTCGAGGGACGGCTGGAAAGCGAGCTGCGCGAGGAGCTGGGCGAGGAGTTTGACCGCTGGCGCGACTCGCATTACACCCTGGCGCCTCCACTGGGCGGCGAGAACATCCTCAGCGGCGCGCAACGCGTGCGGCCCGCGCTGGAGCGCCTCCGGCCCCAGGCGCTGGCGGAGGACGTGCTGGCGGTGGCGCACCAGGCGGTGTTCATGGCGCTGAAAGTGGCGATCACCGGGCGCACGGATGTGGCCAGCGCGCGCGCATTCAAGCAGAACAACGACGAGGTCGAGGTGTGGGATCTGGCGCGCAAGGAGTGCTACGCGCGGTTCAAGGTCGATGTGCCGGAGGATGTGTAGTTGCGATTTAGCGCGCTCGATGCGCTGGGAAGGTTTGTGGTGCTACACCACTATTACGCAGCCGCGGGTTGCTCCCGCCGGTTGTGAACGCTGGTTATTTAACTTCCAGCAAGAAGCGGCGGATGTCTTTGCCCAGGTCGGCCTTGTTCATCTTCTTGGTGTCGTCAAAGCTGACTTCGATGTACGGCACGTCGTTATCGAACATCCCGCTGTTGATCACCTTGCCGTAGGCCTCGACCAAGTCCCCTTTGTTCAGCCAATTGCGCACCTTCGGGAAAAAAACGATGTCGCCCTTTTTATAAGCGTCCCGCGCTGCGCCCGGCGTGTAAACCTGGTGCTTCCCGTCATCGGTGGTTGCCACCGCCGCCGGTTTTCTAATCTTCGTGCTCTTGGCCATCCACATCTCCTGGGAAATGAACACGCCATTATACATACGGCAGTCTGGTTTGGCTAGATCCACGTGAAAAAATTTCATTCCCGCTGGCGGCGGCGGCGGCGGCGCGGTAAGCTGTAAAACAAGCATGGTTGTGCGCGCAAGGAGGCGGCAAAGGAAGCAATCCGCGGCGTAGGCCAGGGAGCGGCGGCGAGCCTGGGCCAGCAGATGCGCTTTTTCCTGCAAGCGGTCCGCGAAGTGCGCGGCGGGCTGGTGCCGCGCGAGGCAGGCTGCGGCGAGGAGACCACGCTGACCTACAAGCTCGACTTGGATGAGCGCGGCGTGCTGAAAAGCGCCAGCCCCCGAGACAGCATCCGCGCCGTGACGGGCCAGGAGCAGATGAACGTGCGCCGGTTAAGCGCGGAAGCGCTGGCGCGGGGCGAGGACGTGGTCAGCGTGGATGTGGACTACAAGGCCGCGCTTGTCGACGGCCGGCTCGCCATCGTCGCCGGGCACACCGAGGTGGTCAGCCGGCCGGCCGCCGCCGCGTCCGCCGGCGCTTACCGCGCCATCGGCGAGGCTAACCGCCTGGCCAGTTTAAGCTTAAGCCTGCTCAACCCGCCAGGCGAGCGAGCCGTCCTGCGCAGCTTCAGCGCACCGGACTAGCGGCGGCGAGGAATAAGCAACGGCGGACCCGCAGGCCCGCCGTTGTGCTTCCAAGCTAGTTTAACGAGCTTTAGCTCAGCGCCGCTTCAGGGTTGTCCTGCGGCGCCGGATCGGCCAGCGGGATGTAGATCTGCGTCAGCAGCTCTGCCGGCGGGGTCGTTTCCGGATCGCTGATATAGTCCTCGAAGCACACGCCGGCCATATCCGGCATGAGCCCGTTCTGCATCGTGTAGGTGAAGGCGGCGATCCAAGCCCCGCCCAGCTCCTCGTACGGGCCGAGATTATCCACCACGAGGTACTGCCCCGCCGGGACAATGAACTCCGCCAGCGGCGCCGCGGCGGAACCACCCTCGGCCAGGCTAACCGCGCAATAGTACGGCGTGTCGCTGGTGTAGCCTTGGCCCATCGCGTCGGGATACACGCCGAGCACCAGGCTGTCCATGCTAAACAAGCCCTGTTCGCCGCCAGCCTGCATCAATTCGTTGAAAGCGCTTTGCATGTCGCCGCCGACCGTCGTCGCCACATAGGCCACCGTGGTGGCCGGGAAGTCTTCAG
>CAYXMN010000095.1:8954-9899 GCA_964465955.1 uncultured Planctomycetales bacterium | reverse complement strand
GCGATCCGTCCGGCACGGCGCGCCGGTTTTAATCTGCCCGGCTCCCACCGCGACCGACAGGTGCGCGATGGTGGTGTCCTCTGTCTCACCGCTGCGATGGCTGATAACCGTGCTAAAACCATGCTTGTGGGCTAGGCGGATGCAGTCCAATGTTTCACTCACGGTACCGATTTGGTTGAGCTTGATCAAAATGCTATTACAGGACTTGCGCTCGATGGCTTGCCCGAGGCGCTCAGGGTTGGTCACCAGCAAATCGTCCCCTACCAGCTGCAAGTTGCCGCCGAGGCGCTGATTCATCTGCGCCCAGGTGTCCCAGTCATCTTCATACAGTGGATCTTCGATACTGAAGATGGGATACTGCTCGCGCAGCTTGGCGTAGAAGTCGATGATTTCCGGGCCGGCGAAGCTCTGGCCGCTGCCCTCCAGAACATACTTGCCGTTCTGGTAGAACTCACTTGCCGCACAGTCCAGTGCGAAACATACTTGCTCGCCAAGCTTGTATCCCGCGCCTTGGACAGCCTCGGCAATCAGCGCCAGCGCTTCGGCATCGCTGCCGAGCGCCGGGGCAAAACCGCCTTCGTCACCAACGTTGGTCACGTACTTGTGCTTTTTTACGACAGACTTTAACGTCTGGTAGATCTCGCAGCCGGCCCGCAGGCAGTCGCGGAAAGTTGGGAAGCCAAACGGCACGACCATGAACTCCTGGATATCGACGGCGTTGTCGCCGTGCTTGCCGCCGTTAATCACATTCATCATCGGCACCGGCAGCGTCGTCGCATCCGCCCCGCCCAGATAGCGATACAGCGGGAGTTGGCAGCTCGCCGCCGCCGCGTGCGCCACTGCCAGGCTGACTGCGAGGACTGCATTTGCGCCAAGCTCGCTCTTGGACGGCGTCCCGTCCAAATCAATCATCGCTAAGTCGATGCCGCGTTGATCTAGCCCGTC
>CAYXMN010000095.1:3145-8944 GCA_964465955.1 uncultured Planctomycetales bacterium | reverse complement strand
TTCCTTAGCGATGCGGTCGCGGATATTATTCACCGCGGTCTGCACGCCTTTGCCGCCGAAACGCCCTTTATCTCCATCGCGCAGCTCCAACGCCTCGTGCGAGCCGGTGCTGGCTCCGCTAGGCACGATGGCCCGGCCCACGCTGCCGTCGCCGAGTATGACTTCCGCTTCCACTGTGGGATTACCGCGGGAATCAATCACTTCACGCGCTTGAATCGCTTCGATAAAGCTCATGGCCGTTCTCCTCACACCGTTCATTACTGTAATTCGCTGGCACAATGCTTAAAGCTAGAGCGCACTAGTCCAACAGGTCAGGTTCTTCGTCCACTCCGGTAATCCGGGCGTGGCTGGTTAATTCTTCAAGCGACTTGTATAAATTCTCATCGTCTCCGACGATGGACGCCGCCACCTGCAGCATCGTATCGCGATCCTGCTCGTTATAAAACCACACCACAAACTCATCACGCGCCACAACCCGCGAACGCACCTCTTTCAGGAGAGCGCGGACGCACGCTTCATGAAACTTCCCCCGATCCGCCAAAAACTTTGGCTCGGTGAAGTCAAACAGGAAGCTCGAAATGCGCCCGCGCTCCGCATAAAACAACTCCATCCGCCTCAGCAGCATGGAACGTTCCGCGATCGTTCGAAGGATCACGACCACATCAAAAGGCCGTTTTTCCATAAAGCTGAATGCACCCGGTAGCTTGGAGACCAAGCGCGGGTCCATTTCGCGTTTATCCTCTGGCACGCGTTCCTCACCCTCTCCGAGTTTCGAAAACCAACGTCACAAGCTGGGCAAGACTTACCTAGCGGCTTGCTGCTTCTCACGGCTGCCGTGGCGTATCATCGCCTGAGCGGCAGCCAGGCGCGCCACCGGCACGCGGAACGGGCTGCAGCTCACATAAGTTAGGCCGACGCGATGGCAGAAATCGATGCTCGCCGGATCCCCGCCATGCTCGCCGCAGATGCCGAGCTTGATGTCCGGGCGGGTTTGGCGGCCGCGCTCCACCGCGATACGCACCAACTCGCCGATACCTTCCTGATCGAGACTGTTGAATGGGTCCGCTGCGTAGATCTTCATATCTACGTATTTGCCGAGGAATTTTTGCGCGTCATCGCGGCTGACGCCCATCCCCATTTGGGTCAGGTCGTTCGTGCCGAAGCTGAAGAACTCTGCCACCTCGGCAATTTGATGCGCCGTCACCGCGGCGCGCGGGATTTCAATCATCGTGCCGAACAGGTATGGAATCTCCATTCCGTATTCGTCCATCGTCTCCTTGGCGACGCGGCGCAGCAACACTTCCACGCGCTTAAGTTCCTCGCGTTTGCCGATCAGCGGGACCATAATCTCCGGGATCGAGTCGATACCCTTTTGGCGTGCTTCAATCGCAGCACTGATGATCGCTTTCACCTGCATCTCGTTGATTTCGGGATAAATCAAGCCGAGGCGGCAGCCGCGGAAACCCAGCATCGGATTAGACTCCCGCATGCCGTGGATCCGGGCTTTCAGCTCTTCGCGTTTGGCCGGATCGACCTTACCCATCACCTCGGTGATCATCTTATCGATGTCTACCTCGCTGTGTGGCAGGAACTCGTGCAGCGGCGGGTCAAGCAGGCGGATGGTGACCGGCTTGCCGTGCATCGCCTCAAAAATGCCGTAGAAGTCTTGTTTCTGGAAGTTGAAAATCTTCGCCAGATGTCCGCGGCGCTCTTCCTCTGTATCGGAAAGAATCATGGCCTGAACGTGCGGCAAGCGCTCCGGCTCGAAAAACATGTGCTCGGTGCGGGTTAGGCCGATGCCTTCCGCGCCAAACTCGACTGCTTGCTGGCTATCACGCGGGGTATCGGCATTGGTGCGCACCTTAAGCTCCCGGATGCCATCAGCCCAACCCAACAGCTGGCCCACCTTGCCGCTGAACTCTGGATCGCGCAGTTCCAGCGCGCCGGGATACACTGTGCCGGTGCCGCCGTCAATAGTCAGCCAGTCTCCTTCTTTAAGGGTGCGGCCACCGATGGTGACAGTCTTGGTTGATTGGTTAATCGACAGGCTCGGGCAGCTCGCCACACATGGCTTGCCCATGCCGCGGGCGACCACCGCCGCGTGGCTGGTCATTCCGCCGCGGGCGGTGATGATGCCCTGGGCCACCACCATGCCATCGATGTCATCCGGGGCGGTTTCCTCACGGACGAGAATCAACTGCTCACCCTTCACTTTTCCGCCCTTTTTAGCGCTACCGCCGGCCAAGCTGGCCTCGTAGCGCTTGTTGGCCTCGTGGCTGTCCAGGACGATTTTGCCGACCGCAGCGCCGGGGCTGGCGGGCAGGCCTTTGCTATCCAGCGGCTGCGGCAATTTCTTCGTGCCGTCGATCTGCGGGTGCAGCAACTGCTCAATATGCTCAGGGCCGACTAGCATCACGGCCTCACGCTCGGACACGAGTCCTTCAGCCACCATGTCCACAGCAATGTTCACCGCCGCCATACCGGTGCGTTTACCATTCCGGGTCTGCAACATGTACAGCACGCCTTCCTGCACGGTGAACTCGATGTCCTGCATGTTGCGGTAGTGCTTCTCCAGCTTCTCAATGGTGTCAAAGAGCTGCTTACCTACCGCCGGCATGACCTGATGCAGTTGGTCGATGTCCTGCGGGGTGCGGATGCCGGCCACCACGTCTTCACCTTGCGCGTTGATGAGGAACTCGCCGTAAATCTTTTTCTCGCCCGTACTCGGGTTGCGGCTGAAGCACACGCCGGTGCCGCTGGTTTCGCCCATGTTGCCAAAGACCATGCTTTGTACATTGACCGCGGTGCCTAGATTATCGGGAATCCCTTCTTGCTTGCGGTAGGTGCAGGCGCGCGGGTTCATCCAACTCTTGAACACCGCCGTGACCGCCATGCGCAACTGCTCAAAGACATCCTGCGGGAAATCCAAGCCGGCTTCGCGCTTGACGATCGCCTTATACTTGCCGATGAGTGTGTCGAGCTCCGGCGGGGTGATCTCGAAGTCCTGCCGGGCGCCGCGGATGGCGAACAGCTCTTCCTCGAATAGCTTGAGCTCAATGCCCATTGCCACATCCGCGAAGGTCTGGATCAGACGGCGATAGCTGTCCTTGGCAAAGCGGGCATTGCCGGTTTTCTTCTCCAAGGAAATCACCGTGTCATCGTTCAACCCCAGGTTGAGAATCGTATCCATCATGCCCGGCATGCTGAACTTAGCGCCGGAGCGGACGGAGAACAGCAGCGGGTCGACTCCGCGCCCGAAAGTCTGCTTGAGCTTGCCTTCGAGCACCGTTACGGCATCTTTGACCTGTTCCCACAGGCCGGCAGGAAACTCACCGGTTTCGTGGTAAGCGTTGCAGGCTTCGGTGGTAATTGTGAATCCCGGAGGTACTGGCAGGCCGAGTTGGGTCATGTTTGCCAGGTTGGCGCCTTTACCACCTAATAAGTCTTTGTTGTCTTTATCAGCTTGATGAAATGCATAGAGCCAAGCTTTAGTCATAGTTTCGCCTCACTTGATTGCGTAGAGTTGTGCAACGGCGCGGATGTCACGCCTGGATGCCCGGCTGCTAATTATAGCGACTGCTTGCCGGTGGTTGTTGTACGCTAGCCAAAACGAGAGTTAAGCCTAGGTAAATAGGTGCCGGGCGGAACGCGATGCGTTCCACCCGGCCGCTGGAATCAAAGCATTACTTGGTCTCAGCCGGCGGTGCTTCAGCAGCAGGCGGTTCGGGTGTCTCACCTTCCGGCGCTGCGCCTTCGCCGGCAGCTGCGGGAGCTTCTCCTGTCTCGCCAGCCGGCGCAGCAGTCTCGCCATTCTCGGCGGCGCCGGCGCCTTCGTTGACGCCAACGCCTTCATCCACGTTGCGTTCACGGATTGCTTCTTGCTCTTTACCAAGGAGAATCTGCTCAATTTCCTTAGCCTTGTCAGCAGGCAGCGCGCCACTCAGGTCGATGGTGGCGTTCAACATCAGCGAGTCCATGATCTCCTGCTGGTGGGTAAAGCCGAGTTGCGAACGCATGAGTTCCTTCGTTGTCTCCTTGCAGCTTTCCCAGGTCAGGGTCGCGCGCTCTGTTTCAGGCAGGAAGTTCGTTTGAATATGCTGGTTCAGGATGGCATCCTTATTCTTATCGAAATACTCCTTGAGGTTTTCATCGGAGAAGTCAAGTTTGGCATCCATCAGCTTTTCAAACAACTTCTGCGTTTTGAGCATCTGTTTCAACTCATCAAGCGAGAGACCCTGCATCTCCAGGAAATCATCCCAAGATTGGCCGGACTCCTCGATTTGTTTCTTCTGCTCGTCAATCGCCGCGTTGAGTTCTTCGTCCGTGATCGTAATACCTTGCTTGCTAGCCTCGGCAAAGAGCTGCTGAAGGGTGATGAACTGCGTGAAGGCTTGGCGGAACACAGGATGTTGCAGCAAATCACCCAAGGCGAACGTCTCGCCGCATACGTTGATCGTCCCGCTTGATTTACCTTTAACAGAGCCAGACGCTGTGTTGCCCGAGCCGCTGCCATCGGGAGTCACGCAACCGATCAGCAGGCTCATCGCCAGCAGGACGAATACTATCCGAGTGGATACCATCAGATTCTCCTTAAATTCCCAATGCTAAAATCCCAGTATGTTAGCCACCGTGGCTAATTCTGTAAACGCTAAAGACCTGGAGTCATCCATGAACATCCGCTTCGCTGCCCAAGTTCCGGCTAAGACTGATCTGATTTGCTACTTCTTTAACGGCAAGCAAGCCTTTCACAGCAACGGCCCGGCTGCCCCTGCGGGCAGTCTAGCCGCTGCACTGCGTCCGGGCGACTCAGGTGTGATGCAGTTGCTCGTTCAAATCGAGGGCATCAAGCAGGCTCATCCAATTGACTTGGCGCGGATCGCCGGTGCCACCTGTTTGAACCATGCTAAGAAATTCGGCTTGAAGAGACTTGCCTTCATGGTAGACAAGATTGGCAGCGAGGATTTTACTGGCATTATCGCCGGTATTCTGCTGGCGGATTACGAGTTCCTGCGTTATAAGGGAGATAAGCCAAAATCCAACCCTAAGCCTGAATTATTCGAGGTGACGATTGTCGCAGGCAAGCATGCTGATGCTTTTAAGACGATTACAGCGCATCAAGAGAAGCTGATTGGCGCGGTTAACTACGCCCGCGATCTGGCTAATACCCCCGGCAGTGATTTAGTACCGGAACAGCTCGCCGCTATCGGAGCCGAACTTGCGAAGCAATATGGCTTCAAATTTACCAAGCTGTCCGCAGCGCAATTGAAACAGCAAGGTTATGCCGGTTGCATCGCCGTAGGCCAGGCTAGTGAGCATCCGCCTGTGCTGTTTACACTCGAATATACGCCGGCGAGACCTAAAACTGGGGCCAAGCCTTTGTGTTTCGTGGGTAAAGGCATCACGTTTGACACAGGCGGCATTAGTCTAAAGCCTTGGGACGGCATGTGGGATATGAAAGGCGACATGGGCGGGGCGGCGGCGGTGCTCGGCATCTTCAAAGCCATCGGCGAACTGAAACCGGCCATCCCAATTACCGGTGTGATCGCTTCCGCAGAGAATATGCCCGGCGGCAAAGCATACCTACCCGGTGACATCCTGCGCTATAAGAATGGGCGCACTGTCGAGATTAAGAGTACTGATGCGGAAGGCAGGTTAGTGTTAGCCGATGCCTTGATTCATGCCCAGCAAAAGCTGAAGCAGCGCCGGATCGTCGAGTTTTCCACGCTTACCGGCGCGTGCGCCAGGGCGCTTGGGCCGCAATACATTGGGTTGATGTCGAACTATCCCGCGCTGGCCGAT
>CAYXMN010000095.1:0-3135 GCA_964465955.1 uncultured Planctomycetales bacterium | reverse complement strand
GTTGCCGCTCCATCCGGAATACCGCGGGATGATCAACAGCCCATTGGCGGATATCAAGAACTCGGGCGGCGCGATCGCCGGGGCCCAAACTGCAGGCTGGTTCTTGCATGAGTTCATTGAAGCAGGCACGGAGTACGTCCACCTGGACATCGCCGGGCCGTTCCTCGCGGAGAAGGTGGAAAAGTACTGGTCCCAGCCTGGCGCGACCGGGACGGGTGTGCGCCTTGGCGTGGCGATGTTCCTTTAACGCACTGTGGTGACGGTGTTCTGAACCACCGGCTAGCGGCGTTGCGCGTCCTTGCCATAGAGGAAGCTAACATTCAAGCCCATGTCTTCGAGCACGCCTAGCTGCTCGCTGTCAACCTGGCCATTCCAATGCGGGTCCAAAGGAATGTAATACGACTGGCCGCAGCCGCAACAGCGCACTTTGACTCTTTCCGTCATTTCGACCTGGCGCAGTTCCTCTTCACGCTCCCAGCTTTTCGTCAGTTTGTATTCCTCAATGCTGGAGGTGACCTCAAACTGGCCGTGGCCGCACTGATCACAGCGCCGCTCAAAGAACACGCCCGGCTTCAGTACATTGCGCGGGATAAAGGCGAAAACATCAGCATGCCCAGTGCCGTTGCAGGCGCGGCAGATATCCCGCTCGTTGCCGACTAAACCTTGCCCTTCGCAGAAAATGCAAGTGTCAAATGAAATGACAATCCCACGCCCATTACAGTTCTCACATGTCTGCGGGATATTTTTCTTTACGATGCCAAACATCGAACTGGTTTGAATCATGCGCACGCCGGTCCCATCGCAGTACGGGCAGTTCTGCCGCTTAAGCATTCACTTACCTCCAGTCCCTACTTATACTATATAGTACAGCGGCAATTTTTTCCTTGCAAGCACAGATAACCAGATAATTATTTAGCCAGCTAATTGTGCCTATTGTGTTAAACTGTGCTGTCAGCCTATGCTGAAGGAGACGCGAGTGCCAGCCTCCCCACAACCACGGCGGACAGCCCAGCGCTTGCTCATTCAAGAGCTCGCGTTAGAATTCGCAAAACTGGATCTAACCGACACCGCCCGGCTGGGTGACGCAGTCGTGCAAACAGTGGCAAGCGTGTTTGCCACGGACCGCGCCAGCCTGCTGCTGCTTGTGCCGGGCACCGAAGAGATCTCCAGGCATTTCATACGCGGATTCGTTGAATGCGAACCAGATTTCTCAGCCTCCCAACGGGTAACCCATCATGTAACCAATTCACGTGAACTACTGCTAGTCTACGATATCCGCAGCGAACCTGGTTTAAGCTCGCCTTGGCCTGATACGTACCTCACCGACGCTTTCGCAGTGTTTCCGATTCTTATTCAACACCAGGTTGCCGCGCTGCTTTGTATCTCCAACCTGTCAGCACAGCAGCTTATGCAAATCGCTAATGCCGGTGAGATGCTGGCGGTTGTGCAAAGCCAGCTCGAACAGGCAGTTTCGTTATTACAGGGGCCTAAGCCTGCACCACTACCGCAGCGGCTGGACCAGGACGAGTTAGCTGTGATTGGCGCACTCATTGACGTACTAGAACGGCCGATCGACTCGCGAAGCGTGTTCAGCGTGTTCTGCGACGCCATCAACGAGTTTCTGCCGGTTGAACTGCTGGCGGTAATCCACGACTGTATCCGTGATCCACAGCAAGGCGTGATTTGCGTCCAGCGCCCGGTCCATCGCCAAGAAGTAGATCAGGTCTTCACACAACTCGCCTATCAATGGCAACGTCGCCATAAACGCGCTCTGCTGCTCGGAGCCGATGACGCCTTGGTTTGCGGCAGCGACTTGGTGAAAGAATTCGGTGACTGCCCGCAAGAGCTGCTTCTAGGACAGGTCGAAACCTTCCCTGTGTTTATCGACAACGACTTGTTCGCGCTCGTTGCGCTCTCGGCCAAGCAAGAGCTGCTGGCCGATCGCCGTAAACTGAAGCTCTTCAGCTTGCTAGTCAACCACCTAATGCTCCACGTCAAGAAGAGCCTGTTGCTCGCGCAAAACCTGGAGATGCAGACCCTTGATTCCCTGACCGGATTGTATAACGAACGGCATTTCTTCCAAATGATGGAACGCGAGTTCGACCGCGCCGCGCGTTATAACGTGCCATTATCCGTGCTGTTCGTTGATGTGGACCATTTCAAGGACGTCAATGAAACTTACGGCTTCGAAGCCGGCGACCTTTTACTCAAGGAGATCAGCCGGATTATCATGGAGAATATGCGGTCCACTGACTTCTGCAGCCGCTATTCCGGCGAGAGGTTCGTGGTGGTATTGCCCGAGACCCACAGTAAAAACAGCGAGATCATGGCTAACCGCCTCCGGCGGTTTATCGAGAACCACAGCTTCTTCATCCCGAACACGAACGTGTTTATTAAGGTAACCGTCTCAATAGGCGTGGCCAGCTATCTTGACCACCGGCCAGCCAGCCTGGCGCAGTTTATTGAGTTCGCGGACACCGCGCTATACTTTGCTAAGCGCATCGGCCGCAACCAAGTGGTCGGGTACAGCTATGTGACGAACCTGATGATGAAGGATACTGAGCATCAAAGTTAAGGACGCGCCATGCAGCTTAGATTCTTACTCGCGCTTTCGTTAGCGTGCTGCTGGCTTGGGGCGGCAGCTGCGCAAACTACGGAAAATGACACTGCCGCACCTCCGGCCGTGCCAACGCCGGAGGAAATCCGAGAGCAACAAGCCGAACAACAACCAGTGGCAACCATCAGCCCTCGGCAATACGCATTCCGCATCGGTGTCATCGGCGACTATGAGCAAACCATCGAATCCGGCGGCGGCACCCGCGTGCAGGTTAAATCACCGCTGGTGCTGTATAACCCCGGCACCAACACTCGCGCCAAGTATGTGGAAAACATGCCGGGCCGTGTCATCGCCGTATCGCCATCCGGCCGCTGGGTCGTGGCCATCGCGGCTAGCGTGGCGGTGGAAGGCTCTTCCGGCGCTAAAGACAAAGAATGCGCGGTCAGCGTATACCTGCCCGATGATGAACCGCGGCCAAAGCTGTTGCGCGAGTTCCCGAAGCATTGCGACTTCCGGGCTAAATTCGCGCCTAACGATGATAATGTGATCTATTACTGCGTGAATGAACCGGCCAAGGA
>CAYXMN010000094.1:437-9906 GCA_964465955.1 uncultured Planctomycetales bacterium | reverse complement strand
GCTGCCGCTCGGTTTGACGCGCAGTTCCGGGTTAAAGGGCGACGGCGTATATGTGCCCTGCGCCATCGGCGTGTCGAGGATGATCTTCACGACGGCGTAGTCGCCTTCAATGTAAGTTGTGCCTGGCACAACATTGGTAGCGAAGCTGTGATCCGGCGGGATCGGCAAGGCATCGCGGGTCGGGGCGAACACCGGCACGCTCATGCCGTTCTGGCTGAGCCAAATGTGCTGGTACAGGCGCGGATCGCCGTGCGGCGTACCGTCGGCATAATATTGGGCAACCAGTGCGGTCACGTTTGCCCCGGGGAAGGACGCGGCGACATTGAACTGCCAGTCGCTGGTGTAGCCCGCACCGCGAGCCAGCGCTTTCACCATCAGGTCAACCTGCACTAAGCTGTTGGAATAGTCGCGGTGCTCGGTCACGTGCATGCTGGCCACAAGGTCGTTATAGTCGTAGTCGGAGTTGACGATGAGGTCTTCCCAGACCATCATGGCTTGGGCGTTGACCGGGTTGTTGGGGAAGAACTCGCCGTAACCAGGGCCGTCGCCGCTGGCGTTACAGCCGCTCTTGACCCACACGCCGCGGAGCTTTTTGCCCGCGTTGGCGCCGGTGCCGTAGAACGTGCCGGTGTAGCCAGTCAGGTCATCCCATTTCTCCACTTCAAAGTCGTCGAACTTCAGGACAACATTGGACAGCTCTTTCTCAGCTTCAACGTGGACTTCGGTGTCGTCGTTCTGGAAGGTGACATTGATCCATTCCGGATAGCACGGATCGTCAGGATCCTCTCCCGGCGGTTCGATGGGGTATTCAATCGGCGGCTGGGTCGGAGTTTCGATTACGTCAAACTCCATGATGCCGTCGGCGTCCACCGTCGGATCGATCACGACAGCGCTGGTGGCACGCGGACCTGCCAAGACGGACTGGAACACCAAGCCTTCGCCGGCGCAGTCGTACGGCAGTTGGAACTCGAACTTGCTGCGGTAAACACCGGTCGCGCTATGAACTACATCCGGCTCGATGAAGAACAAGCCCGCGGCTTCAATGTACCACTCGCGGCTGAAGTGGGCATCCGCGGCAGCTTCGTACTGCACGTACAGATCGACCTTCTCTCCTTCATGCAGTTCGTCCGAGGGGGAGCCGGGGATGGGATCTTCGCCGCGCGGGACGATTGACTGCCAGACGATTTTATAAGCCTCGCCTTCGCCTAGTTCGCTGACATCCTTCGCGCTCGATACCTGGACCGTATCAGTTGGGGCCGGGATTACATTGTATTCCGGATCCGTACCGAGCGGGGCCTCATCCGATGCACCTTCAATCGGCTGCAGCTGCGGATAGTCACCGGACGCCGGCGGATTTTCGATATCGCCTTGTAGGCCGGTGAGCTGATCGCCCGCGGCCAACGTATTATCGTTGGAGCTGTTCCCGCCACCGCAAGCCGCCAAGATTATCAGCAGCAGGGCTGAGAGAATAATGCCCCAATTCAATCTGCTTCCTACCATAATCGTCCTCCTCCGGTGGTGTGAGCCCCGGACCGTGCTGAGCACGAAATATCACCAGTAAGTTTAACCCAGCACAGCCGCTGGGGATACGGGCCATAGGCAACTTAACCCATATTTGGTGTACCTATGAAAAATAGAACCATGGAAATTCACTACCCATTTCGCTAACTTGTATTTATACCCGATTTCAATTAGCCTGGCAATATGCTTTGTTTAAGGGATGTTCAAGCATGAGATAAGTCGCAGGTACACAGGCAGGACGGGTCGCCATGGCTGTTTGAAGTTCGGGGGCAACAGTCTCATTTATTCCAACGATGGCGCGGTTCACCGCTTGGGGGGGCTCGGTTCCTCCAGCCGGTGAACAAATCGTTGTACCGCTGCCATTTCCGGGAAGCACAGCGGCTCAACAACCTGGCGGGAGTGGCGCGCGTGAGCTAGCTCCGGTTAGCAGCCGGGGGCGGGCAAGTCATTACTTCGCGAACTGCGCCACATCGAGAATCAGCGCCACGGTGCCGTCGCCGAGGATGGTGCCGCCCGCAATGTACGACACATTCTGCAGGAATTTGCCCAGCGTCTTAATCACGATTTCCATCTGCCCGCCGGGTTGATCCACGCACAAGCCGATGCGCTCGGTACCGGCGTGCACCACCACCACGAACCAGCTGTCCGGCTCCTCGTCCAAGGCGGGGCAGTCGAGCAATTCGCGCACCCACACGAGAGGCAGCACATCGCCACGCAACACGTAAACGCTACGTTTGTTGATGGTCTGGATTTGCTTGCGGTGGATGCGCAGCGTTTCCTCAATGTATGCCAGCGGAATCGCGTAGTCCTCATCGGACACCTTGACCAGCAGCGCTTGAACGATGGCGAGCGTCAGCGGCAGTTTAATAGTGAAGGTGGAGCCTTCGCCTAGCTTGGTGTCCACCTTGATTTCGCCGCTCAAGTATTCGATTTTACTGCGCACGACATCCATGCCGACGCCGCGCCCGGAGATGTCGGTCACCTGTTCGGCGGTCGACAGCCCGGCGGCGAAGATCATATGGATCGCTTCCTGGTCTGAGAGCTGGCGCGCCTTCTCCTCGGCAAGGAGCCCCTTCTTGATGCAGCTTTGGCGGATCCTGTCCGGGTCGATGCCCGCGCCGTCATCCTTGATCTGGATGAAAACGTGGCTGCCCTCATGGAAGGCGGCGAGGGTCAGCGTGCCTTGGGCTGGCTTGCCGTTCGCGATGCGTTCGCTGGCGGGTTCGATGCCGTGATCGAGCGCGTTGCGGATCAAGTGCACCAGCGGGTCGCCGATTTCATCGATGACTGTGCGGTCCAGCTCGGTCTCGCCGCCGGTCACAACCAGTTCGATTTGCTTGTCGCGCGCTTTGGCCAGGTCGCGAATCATGCGCGGGAAGCGGTTGAACACCGTCTCGATGGGCACCATCCGCGTCTGCATCACCACATTTTGTAGGTCGAACACGATCAGGTCGAACTGCTCGATGGTGTCGGACAGCTCAGGGCGTTTGATTTCGCGCGCAAGCTGCTGCAGGCGGGTCTTGCCGATTACCAGTTCGCCGACAAGGTTGAGCAAGTGATCGAGGCGGGCGGTGTCCACCCTGATTGTTTGCGTGGGCTTGGCTTGCACCGCGGCCGGCTTGTTCGCCTCGCCTTCGGTTTTCACCGGAGCGGGTTGAGGCGCGGGAGCAAGAGCGCCGCTCGAGGCCGGTGCGGCTTTGCCAGCTGGCGGACTGCTTGGAGTTGGCACGGCAGCGGGAGGCTTAAGCGGCGGATCGGTGTGAACTTTAACCGATTCAAGTTCGCTAATTTGGGAAAGCAGACCCTGAATCCTATCCGCCGATTCATTGGTGAGCAGCAGGAAGTAAAGATCGCGGTCGAATTTCTCGAATTCAATATCTTCAACATCCGGCTTAATCGCGATAATCTCGCCAAGCTCTTCAAGCTGCTTATTCACCATGAAAGCCCGGGCGCTTTTCAAAGTGCATTCGGGATGCAAGGTGACATGCGTGAGTTGCAGCTTGAAGCCGTCCTTGCTTGCTTGCTCCAGCACGGTCTTCAGATAGTCGTTGATGGTGAAAACATCGCTGAGCGCTGGGCCGGCCAGTGGCACAGCGCCGCCCGGCGCGGCTTTGCTGAAGACCTCGCAGGTTGCCGAATCAATCTCAAGCACGCCCATCGCGGAGGCGGTGAGGACGGTTCTGTCTTCGGCGGTGGATAACAGTAAATCAAACTCGTGGCCGAATTCGACGCCGGTCAAAGCCGCCTCATCCGGCTGGGCAGCAAGCAACTCCGCGTGATTTTTAAGGTCCTTTAGCACCATAAACGCGCGCACATTGCGCAGCTCACAGCTCGTGTCAAGTTTCACATGGAGGTGGAACACCTCGCGCCCGTTGTTGCGCTCGGAGGCGATGCGATCCTGCAGCGCGTTATCCACCGGGCCGGGATAGCCCGCCGGGCGCGCCGCCGGGGCGGCGGCCGCCGCGCTGGTCGTCGCCGCGGGAGCTTGGCCGGTGGTAAAGCGCACCAAGTCGCTGACCAGCGTGTCGATGGCGACGCCGTGCTCCTGTCCGGCGATATGCGCCTCGGCCATTTCTTGCAAAGCGTCGAGGCACTTGAACAGCAAATCAACGATGCCGCCTGAAACCTGCAACTTCCCTTCACGGATGGGGGTGAGCAGGTTTTCCATGTTGTGGGTCAGTTCCGCAACTTCGCTGAACCCCATGGTGGCGGACATGCCTTTCAGGGTGTGGGCGGAGCGGAACATCACATTAACATGGTCGATGTTGCCGGCATCCCTTTCGAATTCCAGCAGCGCTTGGTTCAGGTTCTGCAAGTGTTCACGCGCTTCATCGGCGAAAACATCCAGATAGCCAGATAAATCGAGTGACATATTCGCCCCTAGCCGGCTTGTTTTAGGCCGACGCACACACGGAAGTCTCCGGCAGACGAGCTGATGGGCAGGCTAACCAGCACGGGCACGGAGAATTGGATCGTGACGTTGCTTCCTGTAATGACCATCGGCGGAGTTAAGTCACAGGTCAGGCCCAACTCCGTCAGCTTAGTGCTACTCATTCCGCCAATCATGTTGCCGAGCTCCGCTAGAGCGCTGCGGCACATCTCATCAAATTCCGGATAGTCCGGGTTCATCATCATGGATCGGGCGACTTCAAGCGCGACGCCTTCGGAATATCCGACTAAAAACTGGCCGACAAGGTCGCCCGTGAAGTCCAGCACGACATTCACGGGGTCAAGGGCGGAATGTTGCGGTATGGCTTGAACCGCACCTAAACCTTTCACTTCCACGTTGAAGTAATTGGTCAGGATCTCAGTCGTCGCAGCTATGAACTTATTGATAATCTCCGCGTTCAATGTTTCCGCCCTAGTGGCTTGCTAAAGGCCGAGTATAACACAGACGGAGTGCCCCGGCGGCCAGTCCCAGATTAAGTTAGATTAAAAAGAGCCAAGTCCCTGGTAGTAGCCATAGTGCTGTCTTCCAAGTTAAACAAACTTGAACAAACCAACCACTCCACGGTGGTGGATCAGCACACCTTCAACCGCTTGCGCACCTTGGCGAAAGCAGTATCATTGATCTGCCGGGATCATGGCTGCCCCTGTGTGGCGGATCGACTTGAAGCCGGCCAGCTGTTCGCTCCCTTGCACCGGCAGCCCGCCGGGGCCTGCGAGACCTGCGGGGAGGACAACTCCTGTTTACCCGTGCCCCTCCTGGCTAAACTCGCCCCGATGACCCAGGCGCTGGCTAAAGCGGGCTATTTTGACGTGGCGATGCTTTGTGTGGAGCTCGCTTTGGTGTTCGAGGATTCATGGGATTTGCGGCTGGCCCGTGCCTATCTGTGCGTCGTGCTGGGGGAAATGGAGGAGGCGCAACGGATTTACCGCAAGGTGGTGGGGCATTTGGGGCAGGTGCCGCGCGCCGAGCTAGACCGGCTGGCGGAGTTATCGTCGAGCCATGCCGATGAAGAGGATATCGCCGAGTTATACCTGGAGCTCAAACGCTATTCCGCCTATTATGCCTAGCGCGATTTAAGGCAAATTTGGGCAACCAAGCGGCACGTGGTAACTTTCTCCCGCTGTGAGTTCTCTCTTCTACGCAGTTGGAACACAGGTCGCGGCAGGTGTTTGTGCATGAGCGCAACTGACGACCGGAACCGGCGGTTCATGGAGCTGCTGGAGCCTGTATATAACGACTGCCAGCGGTGGGCTTATAGCTTGGCGCAGGATTACAACGATGCCCAGGACATCCTGGCTCAAAGTGTCCTCAATGGGCTGAGTTATATCCACCAATTGAAAAATGATGGTGCGTTCAAAACGTGGATGTTTCGCATTATCCACAACACTTACAAGCACTGGCTGCGGACAAACAAGCGGCAGCCGGAAGCGGTGAACCCGGAGGATTTATCTTTCAGGTCGCCAAGAGCGGATGAGTGGACGGAAAGCGTGGAACGCACCGAGATAGTCCAGCGCTTGCTCCAGGAGTTATCCGCGGAGCAGCGCGAAGCGCTCGTGCTGTTTGAACTGCAGGAGCTGAGCATCAAGGAAGTCGCCGTGGTGCTGGGCAAGCAGGAAACAGCGGTGCGAGTGCTCTTGCACCGGGCGCGGGCCCGGTTCAAGGAGCGGCTGGAAGCGGCGGGCATCGCCCCCTCTGGTGAGTAACCGAGGCGGGTGGAATCGGCAGCCCGGCGCTAATGAACAGGTAGATAGCGGCTGAAGTGTGAGCGGCTGGTGTTGAAAGCTATCTAGGTTAGAGATAGGATGTCAGGACACAACGCGCACAATCGGGAAGCACAAGACCTGCGGCGGGATGAGAGCCTGCGCACGCTGCTCAGTGCGCTGGAACCGCAGCACGAGGTCATGCCCTTCAGCCAAGCGATGAGCCTCATCGCAACCGCCCCGCCCGTTAAGGAAACCTGGCTCAGCCGCTTGCTGGCGCAGCCTCAGCCGGCGCGGTGGGCGATGGCGCCGCTAACGTTGGCGCTGGCGGTGGGCGTGCTCTGGGCGATGCCCGCGCAGTCGGACTACGTTGGCACGGTCGTCATGGCGCAATTGCCGAGCAACTGGCAGGCGGACGGGCCGGAACTGGCCGAGGTCAACACGCTGGCGCGCGAAACATTCGCGGCGCTGGCTGTTCCACAAAGCGAATACTACATGCTGGCAGGCGAACGCGCCGGGCGCGATAGCCTGTCGTTCGTGCTGATCGGGCTGGACACTGCCCAGGCGGAATCCCTGTTTGACACACTAAGCTCACACTACCCGGCGCTGGCCGCTTTCCCGGCGGACTATAGCCCGGTAGACAGCCAGCGCTTCGGGCGCAGCAAGCTTTCCGAGCTGTATGTGCGCCTGACCCAAGCGGGACAAGCGCCGGAAGCTCCGGACCAGTTACGGACATACGTGCTGCAAGCGCTGCAGGACGCTGGGCTTAAAGATATCGCGATCGAAATTCACCGTACGGCGGAAGGCCGCGTGGTGATCGAGGTGGATGCCGCGATGAACATCGCGGTGGATGGGCGCACGCAGGATGAGCTGGCGGCGGCGGGCCTTGGCCCGGAGCTGCTCGGTGAAGGTGCTTACCGCGAGTTGGTCGGCCAGCTCGCTGCCGGAGACTAACCGGCGAGGATGGAGGTTGTGCCCCGTTGGGGCTTGGGGAGTAAGGATTAAGCGGAGGCTAACCGAGAGTCTGGCACTATAGCCTACCTGCACCGGCGGGTGGGCTTTTTTGTCGGCGCCTGCCTTCAGGTTGGTATACGCCTGCACCTGACAGCCGAATCTGTCGCCCGCATAGAACTCGCGCCTGGCGGAAGACGTCCTAACCGGCATGCGCAATAGTTGCGTTATAATCGCCAGCATGGTACGCCAGCTTGTGTCCTTCGCAGCCTTCCTCGCCTGCAGCCTGGCCGTCTGGCTGGCCGTGCCGCTGACCGCATCCGCCCAGGCGAGCGATCCGGCGGAAGTGGTGCGCGCCCACTTCGCCGCCATTACCGCGGAGGATTACACCGGCGCAGATGATTTCTTTAGCGCCGCATTTATCCGTTCCTTCAAAGCGGATGTCAACAAACTGAACTACTACTACCTGGTGCGCCAGGCGCAACTCGCTGCGGGATACGAAGTGACCGAGGTCGCCCCCCTGGCTGACGAGAACCACGACACCATGTTGGTCGTGGTGGAGTTTGGTCCAATTAACCCTGATGCGTTTGTGACCGCCACGGAGCGAATGCATTACTACCTGATCCGCGAAAAAGCGCCTGCCGCCGCGCCGTTGCGCGATAGCGACGGCATGGCTTGGCGCATCGACATCTTTGACGCGTTGCGCTTCGATTCGCTGGCCGACGCCCGGCGCCGGCCCTACCTGTATACGCGCGATTCCTGGGATGACGACACAACGCGTGAGCTGCGCAGCCGTCAAGGCATGTACCGCGTCTATTTAGCGCTGGAGTCGTTCAAAACCGCGGAGGGGCAATACCCGCTACGCCTGCTCGGCGGGGACAACCGCCGCGACGAGTTGATCGCCGGGGGCTATCTTCAAGACCGCTACCCCGTGGGCGGGTTCAGCGATGCGCCGATGACTGAGTATGGCGTGGATCGCAACCATGCCGGCGACTTCGCGTATTACTCGGTGGACGCGGACGGCGACGGGGTGCGCGAGGCGTTTTGGCTGCTGCTCCACGGCAAGGATCAAACCGGGTTCTACTACACCGACCGCGACATCATCTATATCATCAACCATGATTACGGCCCGGATCAGCGCGCGTTGGCGGAGGAATTCGCCGGCTTCTGGCAACAGCAGCGGAACGAAACGCTAGCCCTGCGCAACATTCCGTGGGAGCAGGGACTAGCGCAGCAATTACAGGGAGTGGCAGGTGCGGCGGCGGATGCGCTCGAACGCACGAATGGCGCACCGGTTCCCATTGAGCAATTGCGCCCGGCCTTCCCCGGTGTCATCGCACCGCGCGCAGGGGCCGTGCCAGGGGCGGAACATGCCCAGGCGCCGGCAGCGCCGGCAGGCGGCGACGATCCATCAGGCGCAACACCGGACATTTTGGAACCGGTTCGCGACACGCTGCAAGCCAGCGCGGTGGCCCGGCAGGTCGCCGTGCAGCTCGCCGCGTTGGCTGGACTGCTGCGCTCCGCCGCGCCGGCAGCCGCGCCGGCGGCACCGGAACCAGCGGAGGAACTGGAAGTGCATTCCTACGGGATGTAACGCTGCCGCATACCTTCGCCGGCGAACCGGCAAGCGGACCGCGCATTCGCCTGCGCAGTTGCTTATAATGCCTGTATGGTAAAGCTTAGCTATTTCCTCTCCATTGTGATTGGCTGCCTGGTACTGGCTCCTGCCGCCGCCGGGCTGGCGGGCGAAGATCCCATCTATGCACAGCTCCCCGCATGGGTGTTCGACGGCGAAGCGGAGCTGCCCGAAGTGCCCGAGCCGTCCGGCCTGTGCTATTGCCCGCCGCGCGACAGCTTGTTCGTGGTGGATGACGGCGGGGAAGGGCGATCCTGCGCTCTGTATGAACTGGACCTCCACGCCCAGGTGCTGGGAAAACTAGAGCTGGGGCAAGACCTGGAGGGCGTGTGTTACTGCCCGGTGGACGGCAAGCTGTATGTGAGCGACGAGGCGAATGAAACGGTCCACGTGGTGGATCCCGCGGGGCTGCAGCTGCTGGGTAGCTTCACTGTGTCGCGCGAATGGCAGGGCGCAGAAGTGATCGCGGCCGGCGGCAACGGCTTTGAAGGCATCGAGTTCATCCCGGCGGCGGACGGCAGCGCAGACGGCTATTTCATGCTGCTTAACCAAGACGATCCTACCGGCCTGGCGCGGGTTAATCTGGGGGATGTACTATTTGGCGCCAGGCAGCCCGTGCCGCTGGCTGGCTGGCAGGAGTTGGAGCAGATCAACGCGGGCGAGTTGTACTTTGATCAGGCGACGCGCCTGCTGTGGGTTATCCACTCCTGG
>CAYXMN010000094.1:0-427 GCA_964465955.1 uncultured Planctomycetales bacterium | reverse complement strand
CCTGGAATGGGAAGTTGTGCCCGGCTGCGCCCAGGAACCGGTGGCGTGCGACGGCCAGAGGCGGCTATGGATCGGCGCGGACACCGGGGGCTTGACGCGCTATCTGCCGCAGGTCGACTAGACTATTTTAATCGAGATGTATTCTGGCTCGCGCGAGTTTGCGCCGGTTATACTCATTGCATGATTGACATGCTGATCAGCCCCATCGGGCAGCTGTTGACCCTGGCCGGGGAAAACGCGGTGCCGCGCCGGGGGCTGGGATTGCGGGATGTGGGCCTGATTGAAAACGGCGCGCTGGGCATTGATCTGCAGCATGGCCGGATCGAATACGCCGGCCCGGCCCATGCCCTTGATCCGCAACTGCTCGCGCCCAGCTGCCCTGTCAAAGCCGCGCTGCACCAGGTCGTAATGCCGGGCTTTATCGACA